>JBEGOC010000176.1:0-7059 GCA_041182225.1 Pseudomonadota bacterium
CTGCGCCATCAGCATCACCTGTTTAACACCGTTCGCCACGCTGTGGACATGCACACGCCGGGTGCGGTGCTGATCACCGCCGGTGCGCGCTACCACACCAAAGTCCACCCAAAATTCACCGAACGCAAATCGACGGTACGATTAGCACAGAATCAGCACAAAGAAATGGAGACATACATGGGTAATGTGATCTGGTCAGGCGGCGTCGAACACTGGACGAACAAGGGAGACATCCGGCTTTTTCTTTGGGAGAAAAAAGCGTCCCCCAAAGTGCCGCATGCCGGCACGATCTTGTTTGTGCACGGGTCCTCGATGGCCTCGCAGCCGACCTTCGACCTTCAGGTTCCAGGCCGCCCGTATTCATCCGCCATGGAGTGGTTCCGCGACCGCGGTTTCGACACCTGGACCATGGACAACGAAGGTTATGGCCGCTCCGACAAACACCGCGACATCAATTTCGACATCAGCAACGGCGCCGACGATCTGGCGGCCGGCAGCGCCTACATCCTGGCGCAGACCAAAGCGCCCTCGCTGCTGGTCTACGGCATTTCCTCGGGCGCATTGAAGGCGGCCTTGTTCGCCGAGCGCCACCCGCAGCGCGTGGCCAAAATCGCGCTTGACGCCTATGTCTGGACCGGTGAAGGCAGCCACACGTTGGAGCAGCGTCGCAAGAAGCTGCCAGAGTTTCTTGCCAGAAACCGGCGCCCGATCGACCGCGCCTTCGTGCACAGCATCTTCGAGCGCGACCATCCTGGAACTGCTGACAAGGCAACGGTGGAGGCCTTTGCCGACGCCATCCTGACCCTGGACGACTCCATGCCCACTGGCACCTATGTGGACATGTGTTCCCGCTTGCCGCTGACCGACCCGCGCAAGCTCACTGTGCCCACGATCATCCTGCGTGGCGAATACGACGGCATTGCCGGCATGGACGACCTGATTGACTACTTCCGGCTCTTGCCCAACATGAACAAACAGTTCAGCGTGATGGCCGGCATTTCACACGCGAGTTTTCAGCAGAAGAATTACATGATGGTCTACCAGATCCTGCACAGTTTTTTCACGATGCCAGCGCCAACCTACCTGGGGGAGCAAGCATGAGATTACGCCGTTTTCGTCTGGTCGCTGGTGCCGTCCTGACCGCACTCACCGCCAGCCTGTCTTTGCCGCTTGCCGCGCAGACCTACCCCAACAAGCCCGTCAGGCTGATCGTGCCATTCGCGCCCGGCGGCTTCACCGACGTCGTGGCCCGGATTCTCGGTCAGCGCCTGTCCGTCAGCATGGGCCAGCAGTTCGTTATCGAGAACAAGGCCGGTGCCGGTTCCACCATCGGCACCGACTTTGTGGCCAAGGCTGCGCCTGATGGCTACACGCTGGTCATGGTCTCGACCACCCACGTGATCAGCCCATGGATCTACAAGAACATGCCGTATGACCCGATCAAGGGTTTTGTGCCGGTCACCAAGCTGGTGGACTCGCCCTATGTGCTGCTGGTCAACCCCAAGGTACCGGCGCGCAACGTGCAGGAGTTCATCGCCCTGGCCAAGGCGTCGCCGGACACCATCCGCTATGCGTCGAGTGGCAACGGCAGCTCCCAGCACCTGATGGGCGGGCTGTTTGCATCCCTGACCGGCACCAAGCTGCAGCATGTGCCCTACCGCGGCAGCAGCGGCGCCGCCACCGATCTGGTGGCCGGGGTGGTGGAAAGCAGCTTTGCCGGTGTGCCCAACGCGCTGGCGCAGGTACCGGCCGGGCGGTTGAGGGCCCTGGCCGTCACCACTGCCAAGCGCATTCCGCAGTTGCCAGATGTGCCTACCCTGCAGGAGGCAGGTGTGCCAGGTTACGAGGCGTCTGTGTGGTTGGCGCTGCTGGCGCCGGCCGGCACGCCGCGCGACATCGTTAACCGCCTGAATGCAGAAATCGGCAAACTCATGGAGTCTGCCGAAACGCGGAAGGCGCTGTACGAAGCGGGTGTCGAAGTGTCGCTCTCCACACCGGACGCGCTGGGTGACTACATGGTGAAGGAAATGGAGCGCTGGGGCAAGGTGGTCAAGGACACGGGCGCGAAGCTCGAGTGAAAGAAAAATCAGGTTGACCGCGAGCACCATTTGCGGATGCGGTCTTCGTGCAGATCCACCCTCGGGCGAGGGTCAAAGCCCAGTTGGCAATAGGCCCGATCGCGCAAACACGCGAAATCCTCTACAGGATTCATGTGAACGGCAGCCACGGTGGCATACAAGGACAAACAACAACGGCCCGGTACTTACAAATGACGAAGCCGCGCAAAGGCGGCCTCATGAACAGGAATAAAGCACGGAACTTCAAACGCCGACAAGGTCCAGGATTCAGACTGCGAGTGCATCAATGCCTTTTTTCTCGATGATCTGTAGCAGCTTGGCCGCGGCACCACCGGGATGTTTTCCTGAGGCAGGGGACTCCCACTTCTGCACCGTCGACGTCGTCACATTGAGGAATCCAGCGAAGACCGATTGGCTCATCTTCGCCTTCTTGATCCGGATTTGAGCGACACGCTCAGGCGTGTAGGTCGGGGGGGGCGACGACAGCGCCCTGATGCGGCCCAGATCGTGAGCGGAAAGCACCTCGTGCTTGTTCAGCAGGACAGCCATCTCGACCATCTCTGCAGAGATTCGATCAGTTTTCTTGACAGTCATGGCAGATCTCCTTCAACACACCGTCTTCAATCAATGTATCCAAATAATTGGCACTTGCTTTCTGCAAGGCCTCACCAATCAACTGAGCCTGGGCAACGTTCGCATCCGAGAAATCCGTACCGGGATCGCTTTTCTGTCGCCCGGCAATGAAGAAGAGGCCGTACGCGCCCTCCTTGGCTACCAGCGTGCGTGTCGCACCGCTCTTGCCTTGCCCGGGAACGGCAATACGCTTCTTGCACAATCCGGCGCCAAGATCTGCCTCGTACTGGCCAAGTTGGATCTCTTGAGCGGCGGCACACAGTTGCTCGTCGGAAAGAATCTTTTTCGCCCATCGGGCAAACGTCTTGAGCTTGAATACGCGCTTTCTCACTGAATCTGACTATAGCACCTTGTGCTATGACCTGCCACGGGGATGGCGGCAAGGCCGTCGTGCCCTCGGCAAGCGGCTAGTCGCTGGCTACATGCAGGCTGGCCGGTGGTTGCGTGCAGTCCAACACCTGACACCCTTGAGTCAGCTCTGCGCGTGCCGCTCTTACTGCTTTGATATTGCGACACCTCGTGGCCCTGCCCATCTCACGCGCCAGTCGTTGCGCTTGCTTGTCAGCAGGGAACAGCAGTGTTTTCAATTTCAGGTGCGGGTAGTGGATCCTCGTCGCGCCGGCTTACCGGCGCCGACCTTGGCGCTTGGGATAGCGCGGCAGCGGTACTAACCTGGGCGACGGGCTGAACATCTTGGGGCTTGGTGGAGCGCAACTCGGCGACGTAGGCGGCCAGCTCTTTGCGCTGCTGCTCCTGTTAAAGCCGCATGGCCTCGCGCACATCAACCGGTTTTTTCTCATAGCGTGCGACGAACGCTGCGAGCTCGCTCTGCTTCTTGGCTTCCAAGCGCTCGAAAGCGTCGATCGCTTGCGGGCTGGCTGAGTCGGTCTTGATGGTGTAGCTGTGCTGTCGACCGTCGGGCAGCACGACGGTCTGAGACGCGGTGAGATCACGCAGTTCGCCCTGGTGTACCTTGGCCAGGAGATCGGCGATCGTGGGCTCCTCGGGACTCACCATGGCACTGGCTAGCTGGAACAAGTCGACGTAGCGATCCACCAGAGGCCGCGCGGGCAGCGTTGCCTCAAGCCACTTGCGCGTGTGTAGCGAACACCTGACTACCGTGCGCTCAGGCAGCGACTCCAGTAGAACTCGGGGCACGACGAGGCGGAAAAAGTAGATGCCGTGCCGGGACTTGTAAATGTATCTAGGAATAGCCATTGTAGTGGCCGAATGGACCAACACAATGGATCACTGGGACCCAAGCAGAAAGGGAAAAGCCCTTGTGAGTCAACGACTTACAAGGGCTTTTTATCTTGGCGGAGTGGACGGGACTCGAACCCGCGACCCCCGGCGTGACAGGCCGGTATTCTAACCAACTGAACTACCACTCCTGGTAGCGGCAACCTTTGCTCTTTCGAGCCAAGCCACCGGCCCTTGCGGACCGGCTGTTACCGGCTTGCGCCTTGCTCATCTTGCGATGAAACCTGGCGACCCCACGGGGATTCGAACCCCGGTACTCACCGTGAAAGGGTGATGTCCTAGGCCTCTAGACGATGGGGTCAAAACCTTTGGACTTCCGTCTCAACACACAGCTTTGCAGCTGTTTCCCGAAAAATGGTGGTGGAGGTAAGCGGGATCGAACCGCTGACCTCTTGCATGCCATGCAAGCGCTCTCCCAGCTGAGCTATACCCCCTTCTACCCGGGCTGCCTGCGACTTAGATCACACTGGCAATCCCGTTTTCCGAGCCTCAAATTATAACGGTATTTTTCAGGTGGTCTGCAGCCGCTGCAGGACTTTTTCACGGTCGCACAATTCCAGCACCGCATCCAGCGAGGGCGTCTGGGCCGTGCCCATCACCAGCACGCGCACCGGCATGGCCAGCTGCGGCATCTTCAAGGCGCAGGCGGCCAGCACTTCTTTGATGGCGACGGCAATGGCGGCGCGCTGCCAGTCGCAGCTGGCCAGCTTGTCGGCCAACAGCGCCAGTGCTGGCCGTACCGCGTCGGTCACGTGCTGCGCCACCTCTTCAGGCGATGGCCGCACATCGGCATAAAAGGCCTGGGCCCAATCGGCCAGCACCAGCGTGGTGTCGCAGCGGTCTTTGAACAGCGTGCAAATGCGTGGCAGCCGCTCGTCCACCGGCACGGCGCGGCGTTGCAGCTGCTGCGCCACCAGCGTGGCCAGCACGTCATCAGCCGTGGCCTTGAGGTGTTGGGCGTTGACCCAGCGCAGCTTGGCTTCATCAAACTGGGCGGCGCTGCGGCCCAGGTGGTCCAAATTGAACCACTGCAAAAACTGTTCGCGGCTGAAGATTTCGTCGTCGCCATGGCTCCAGCCCAGGCGAGCCAGGTAGTTCACCATGGCGTCGGGCAGGTAGCCTTCGTCGCGGTACTGGGTGACAGGCTTGGCGCCGTTGCGCTTGCTCATCTTCTCGCCCCGCTCATTGAGCACGGTGGGCAGGTGCGCATACACCGGCGGCTGGTGGCCCAGCGCCTGAAAGATGTTGATCTGGCGCGGCGTGTTGTTGACGTGGTCGTCGCCCCGGATCACATGGGTGATGGCCATGTCAACGTCATCCACCACCACGCAAAAGTTGTAGGTGGGCGTTCCATCCGGTCGAGCGATGACCAGGTCGTCCAGCTCGTCGTTGCTGATCTCGATCCGACCCTTGACCTTGTCATCCCAGGCCACCACGCCGTGCAGCGGGTTTTTGAAGCGCAGCACCGGTGTCACGCCGGCCGGTACCGGCGGTAGGGTTTTATCGGGCTCGGGCCGCCAGGTGCCGTCGTAGCGCGGTTTTTGCTTGGCCGCCATCTGGCGCTCGCGCAAGGCGTCCAGCTCGGCCACGCTCATGTAGCAGGGGTACACATGGCCGGCGGCCTGCAGCTCGGCCAGCACCGCCTTGTAGCGGTCCATGCGCTGCATTTGGTAGAACGGGCCTTCGTCGTAGTCCAACCCGAGCCAGGCCATGCCTTCGATGATGACGTCCACCGCGGCCTGGGTGGAGCGGTCCAGGTCGGTGTCTTCAATGCGCAGGATAAAGTCGCCGCCGGTGGCGCGGGCAAAGGCCCAGGGGTACAGCGCCGAGCGGATATTGCCCAGATGGATGAAGCCGGTGGGCGACGGGGCGAAGCGGGTGCGGGTTTTGCTCATGGCAAGGGGTCCAGGCCAAGGGCCAGGTCGGCCTTGATGTCGTCGATGTGTTCCAGCCCGACTGCCACGCGGATCAGGCCCTGGCCGATGCCAGCGGCCTGGCGTTGCGGCTCGGTCAGGCGGCCGTGCGAGGTGCTGGCCGGGTGGGCGGCCAGGGTTTTGGTGTCGCCCAGGTTGGTGGACAGCGACAGCACCTGCATGGCGTCGAGCACGGCGAAGGCACGCGCTCGGGCCTGCTCGGGATTGGCGGCTTTCACGTCAAACGACAGTACCGCACCGCCTACGCCCGACTGCTGCGCCATGGCCAGCGCATGCTGCGGGTGGCTGGCCAGCCCTGGGTAGTACACCCGGCTGACGCCGGGATGGTCTTGCAGCCACTGCGCCAGCGCCAGCGCATGGTCAGACTGAGCGCGCATGCGCAGGTCCAGAGTCTCCAGGCCCTTCAGCACCACCCAGGCGTTGAACGGCGCCAGCGACATGCCGCCGGTTTTGAGCACCGGCAAAAACTTCTCACTGACCAGCGCCTGGCTGGCGCACAGGGCACCCGCCATGACGCGGCCCTGGCCGTCCAGGTACTTGGTGCCCGAGTGCATGATGATGTCGGCGCCAAACAGCACCGGGCGCTGCAGGGCCGGCGTGGCAAAGCAGTTGTCCACCACCAGCAGCGCACCGGCATCATGGGCGATGCGGGCTAGCGCGGCGATGTCGCACACCTCGGTCAGCGGGTTGGTGGGGGTCTCGGCAAACAGCAGCCGGGTGTTGCTGCGCATAGCGGCCTGCCAGGCGGCGGTATCGGTTTGCGCCACAAAGGTGGATTCCACGCCAAAGCGGGCCAGGTCGGTGCCGATGAGGCGGATGGTAGAGCCAAACATCGAGCGCGAGCACACGATGTGGTCACCGGCCTTCAGCAGGGCCAGGCACATCATCAAAATGGCGGACATGCCCGAGGCGGTGCCAATGGCGGCCTCGGTGCCTTCCAGCGCGGCCAGCCGCTGCTCAAAGCTGCTCACGGTGGGGTTGCCGTAGCGGCCGTAGGTGTAGCCTTCTTCGTCACCGGCAAAGCGGCGCGCAGCGGCCTCGGCAGACGGCTGCACATAGCCGCTGGTCAGGTACAGGGCTTCAGAGTTTTCGCCGTACTGGCTGCGGGCCACGGCCTCGCGCACGGCCAGCGTGTCGCGGTGCAGGGGGCGGGG
>JBEGOC010000177.1:0-3968 GCA_041182225.1 Pseudomonadota bacterium
GCCAAGGCAGCACCGCCCTGGGCCCTGAGCCTGCGCGAGCTGGCGCTCGACGACGGTGCCCTGGGCTTTGCGGACCGTCAGCCGGCGCGCCCGGTGACGCTGCAGATCAAGGCCCTCTCGCTGCGCCTTAACCAGCTGTCGAGCGCCGGCCGGCAACCGGTCTTGCTGCAGGGCGCGCTGCAGATGCAGGCTGGCGCCGGCCAGCCCGGGCGCCTGAGTTGGCAAGGCCAGGCCAGTCTCAACCCGCTCGCGCTGCAAACCAACGTGGCTGCGGTCCGCCTGCCGGTGCATGCCTTGGAGCCCTATGTCGCGGACTTGCTCAATGTGGCGCTGCTGCGCGCCGATGCCAGTTTCAAGGGCCGTGTCAGCTACTCCGGCACTGCCGCCGGCCCCAGCCTGCAGATCAGCGGCGACACGGCGCTGGAGGATGTGCGGGTGCGGACTGGGGCGGGCCCGGGTGACGACCTGCTGAACTGGAAGGTGCTGGGCCTGCGCGGGCTGGAACTGGCGCTGACGCCGGGCAGCGCCACCCGGCTGGCGGTGGCCGAGACCGTGTTGAGCGACTTCTACGCCCGGCTGGTGCTGGACGAAGCCGGCCGGCTCAATGTGCTCGACGTGCTGAAGGCAGGGCCGGCGGCGGCCGCCAGCCCGGCGGCGCCTGAGCCGCAGACGCCGGCGCCGCTGGTCAGCCTTGGGCCGGTGAGCCTGATCGGCGGTCGGGTCGATTTTGCCGACCGTTTCATCAAGCCCAACTACTCGGCCAACCTGACTGAACTCACCGGTAAGTTGGGCGCTTTCTCGTCGCAGGCCGGCCTCGGCAGCCCGGAACTGGCCGAGTTGTCGGTGCGTGGCCGCGCCCAGGGCACGGCCACGCTGGCCATTGAGGGCCGGATCAACCCGCTGGCCACGCCGCTGGTGCTGGACCTCAAAGCCCGCGTCCGTGATCTGGAGTTGCCGCCGCTCTCACCCTATGCGGTGCGCTACGCCGGCTATGGCATCGAGCGCGGCAAGCTCAGTGTTGATCTCAGCTACCTGGTTCAGCCTGACGGGCAGCTTGTCGCCAACAACAACATCGTGCTCAACCAGCTGGCGTTTGGCGACAAGGTGGACGGCGCACCCGCGAGCCTGCCGGTCAAGCTGGCGGTGGCGCTGCTGGCCGATCGCCGTGGCGTGATCGACATCGACCTGCCGGTCAGCGGCTCGATCAATGACCCGGAGTTCAAGCTGATGCCGCTGGTATTCAAGCTGATCGGCAACCTGCTGGTGCGGGCGGTGACTGCGCCGTTCAGCCTGATTGCCCGGGCCTTTGCTGGGCCCGACGAGCTCAGTCTGGTCAGTTTCGAGCCGGGTTCGGCGGTGCTGCCGGCCGCAGCCAGGACGGCGCTCGACAAGGTCGCCGACGTGCTGCTGGAACGACCGTCGCTGCAGATGACCGTGGTCGGCCAGGCCAGCCTGGACGTGGAACGTGAGGCCTTCCGACGGGGACAGCTGCAGGCGCAGTTGCAGGCTGAACGCCGCCGGGTGGCGGTGCTGGCGGGGGCGGTGCCGGGCTCCAGCACCACCGCGGCACAAGCCGGACCCGACGCCGACGACGCGGCCCTGCTCCTGCAGGTGTACCAGCGTGCCGACATTCCCAAGCCCCGCACCGCACAGGGCGCGTTGCAGCCCCAGACCCAGGAGGAGATGGAAAACCTGCTGCTGAGCCACCAAAGCGCGTCGGAGGAGCAGATGCGTGCGCTGGCAGTGCAGCGCGGGGTGGCGGTGCGTGATTACCTGGCGACCCGCTCCGTGTCGGCGGAGCGCTTGTTTCTCGGCACGGCGCGCGTTGTGCCGCCCGAGGCCAAATGGCGGCCGCGGGCAGAATTGAGCTTGAGCACCCCCTAGTGTTGTGCGCCCGGTCAAAATAGCGGCGAAAATACCGGCTCTAATCCCGTTGCCCTGCGGCGGGACTCCTTGATCCTGTTCTGGTCTGCCATGTTCTCTTTTTCCGCCTCCTCTCAAACACCTGAATCCACGGGCGTCACGCCCGCGCCGGCCCGCGCCCATGAACCGCACCCGTTGGACGCGCTGACCGGCGGGGCTTTTTCGGCCCATACCTCGGGTGAGCGCACCGCCCGGATCCGCGACTGGCTGGCCGGTAACCCGACGCCCGAGCAGATGCAGGCCGTGTTCAAGGAGCTCAGTGGGCGCGACAAGGGCGCGGCCCGGCTGCTGCGGGAAAAGCTCGACGAGATCAAGCGCAGCCGCAGCCAGGAGTCAATCGCCCAGGAATGGGCCGACAAGGGGCAGGCGCTGTTGGCGATTCCCAAGCTCAACATTGCCGACGCCATGGCCTGGCAGCGGGATGCCGCCAAGGCCGGTGCACCGCTGAGCCGCGAGCCGCTGCTCACGGTCAAGGTGCAGCTCGCTGAACGCGTCAAGGGCATTGAAGACTTGCAGCACCGGGTCCAGGTCCAGCGCGAGGCTGCGGTGCTGCTGGCGCAGCGCATCGAAGTCCTTTCCACCAAGTCCTGGCGCGAGGCGCAAGCGGTCATTCAGACCCTGGAGGGCGACGTGACGCACTGGCAGGCGCAAGCCGCCACGCTGGTCGGCGACGCGCTCTGGGCCAGTGTCGAGGCGCGGTTCCCGCCGCTGCTGGAGACCTCGCGGAGTCAGTTGCTGGTGGTGTGGGAGGCGTTTCGGGAGGCGCTGGCGCTGGCTGTCGCCGCCGCTGAGAACCCGCTGGCCGCGCTGCCGCCGGTGCCAGTGTGGGCTGATGAACTGCGGCTTGGACGCGGCCTGCCGGTGGAGCCGGTCAGCAAGCCCCAGAAGCCCAAGATTGACCCGGAAATCCGGGCCCAGGCCACGACAGCCGTGCGTGAGGTGCTCTCAAAATTGGAGCAAGAAATTGCCCAAGGCCACGGCAAGGCCAGTGCCGGCGCTGCTGCTGCGTTGCGGCTGGCCCTGAAAGAACACGGCCGCCTGGTCGACGACAAGCTCGAAACCCAGGCCCACGCCGCGCTGGCGGCCGCCGGCGAGCTCGAAGGCTGGCAACGCTGGCGCGCCGACCAACTGCGCGAAGCGCTGGTGGCCAAGGCCGAGGGCTTGCTCAAACGGCCTGAGGGCCAAGCGATCGGCGGGCGCAAGATGCAGGAAACGCTGCGCGCCCTGCGCGAGCAGTGGAAGCAGACTGACCAGGGTGGCGTGCCCAACCACGGCCTGTGGAAGCGCTTTGACGACGCCTGCAACGAGGCGCACAAGGTGGTGGAGGCCTGGCTGGACAAGATCAAGGCGGAATCGGCCGAGCACCGGGCCCAACGGCTGGCGCTGATTGAGGAGGTGCGGGCCTGGGCGGCGGCCAACACCACCGCGCTGGATGACGACTGGAAGGGCTTTGCCCGGCTGCTGCACCAGTTTGCCGACCGTTGGCGCGAGGCGGGGCACGTCGGCGAAAAAATGTTTGCCGAGTTGCAGCCGCTCTGGAAAACCGCGTTCGATGCCGCCTGCGCACCGCTGGAGGCGCTGCAGGCGCAGAGCCTGCTCGCACGCCAGGCCATGATCGAAGAGGCGCGTGCCCTGGGCGCTGCGCCGATGCTGCGCATCGATGCCGTGCGGGCACTGCAGCAACGCTGGCAGGCTGAGGCGCAGCGCGTGCCGATGGATCGGCGCCAGGAGCAAAAGCTCTGGGACGCCTTCCGCAAGCCGATTGACGAGGCCTTCAACCGCAAGACGCAGGAGCGCGAGCGCTCCGAGGCAGCCCTGGGCGAGCGTGATCGGGTGGTGCTGGACGCCGCACGCGCCCTGGAGGCGGCCAATGCCGGTGGTGATGCACAGGCCATTCGCGCAGCGATGGCCGCGCTGGACGCGGCCCAGCGTGGCCAGGCCCAGGCGCAGGCCGCGGTTCAGGCTTTGGCGGAGACCGAGGTGCCCAAGGTTGACGCCGAGGGCGCCGCAGAGTGGCCGGCCGCAGCCGCGGCCTGCGCCTGGGC
>JBEGOC010000178.1:0-2813 GCA_041182225.1 Pseudomonadota bacterium
CTGCCACGGCAAGGTGTTGCCATTGACAACACAGCGCTGAGACAAATCAGCGTTGAGCAAGAGGGCGTTCATCGAAAGATCGTTCATGGCGCCTATGCTAAAGCAGCTTGAGCACCCCGCCAACGCAGATCGACACCAGCGCGCTCAGCGGTTGAGCAGGGTCTCGATGCCCGGCGGCACGGCCTGGTAGGGATGGGCTGCCAACAGGTCGAGCTGCAGGCCCAGCACCCGGCCGGCTTGCACCGGCACCAGCAACTGCCCGCCGGCCATCGGCAGGCACGGCCCGGCCTGTACCGCCTCATAGAGCGGGCTTTCATCAAACTGGATCTCCAGCATGTCGCAGGCCGGCGCCACCGCCGCCGCCAGCAGGCTGTGCCAGCTGCAGACTGGCCCGGACGGGTTGTGCGGGGAAAACTGCACGCCCTGCGCTGCCGCGCGCTCGGCAATGCGCAGCATCTCCCAGGGGCCGCCGCAGTACTTCACATCCGGCATGACCACGTCGTACAGGCCCTCGTCGAACAGGGTCTGAAACGCCGCCAAGCCAACCTGGGTTTCAGCCGCGGCCAGCAGCACGCCCTGTGCGTTGGCCGCGGCGCGCAGTCGGCGCGTGGCGGCCCAATGGGCGTGGGTTTCGGCAATCGGGCATTCCAGCCAGTGCAGCCGGGCCGGCGCCAGGTCTTGCAACAGCCGCAGGGCATGGGCCTCGTCGAAGCGCCAATGGCAGTCCACCATCAGCCGGGCTGCTGGCCCCAGTGCCTCGCGCAGCGCCAGCATGCAAGCCACCCCGTGGCGAATGCGGGCCTGGCCCTCGGGTGTGGCGCATAGCGCCGGCGTCAGTCCGTCAAAAGGCGCGGCCTTGAAGGCACTGAACCCCTGGGCCTGGGCGCGCAAGGCGGTGGCTACAAAACCCTCGGGCGTGCGCAGCCGGGTGGCGCGGTTGATGTTGGCGTACAAGGTTACCTGGGCGCGCTGCATCGGCCCCAGCACCGCTGCAGGCGCTACCTGCCGAGCCTGCACCAGCAGGCTGGCCACGGCTTGCAGCACGGCGCTGGTGACCGTGTTGGCGACCAGACCACCGGGCGTCTGCGGCGACACCCGCAACTGGCTGACCGCGTCGTCCAGCGACAGGCCGAGCCAGTCGGGCGCCAGGTGCGCGGTGGCCGCCACCAGCATCGGCTCCCAGCCGATCAGCGAGGCTTCACCCCAGCCCACGGCACCATCGCTGTCGGTGACGGCGACGAAGACCCAATTGGTTTTGGGCGAGACGTTGACGACATGAGTCTCGATGCGGGCCAGGGTGCTCATGCCGGTTAACCCCGCATCAGCGCTTCGATCTCATCGGCTGCCACCGGTACAGCGCGGCTGATCAGCTCGCAGCCGCCGGCGGTGACGATGGCGTCGTCCTCAATGCGGATGCCGATGTTGTGGAAAGCCTCGGGCACGCCGGGCGCCGGCCGTACATAGATGCCGGGCTCGATGGTCAGCACCATGCCGGGCTGCAGGATGCGCGCCGGCCGGTTGACGATGGTGTCGCCGGTGAGCGCATCCTGGCGCACGCTGGTCTGGCCGATTTCCGAGGGCTCGGTGTAGGCGCCGCAGTCGTGCACATCCATGCCCAGCCAGTGCCCGGTGCGGTGCATGTAGAACTGGAAGTAGGCACGTTTTTCGATCACGTCGTCCAGCGTGCCCACTTTGTTGCGGTCCAGCAGGCCGACATCGAGCATGCCCTGCGCCAGTACCTTGACGCTGGCCTCGTGCGGGGCGGTAAAGCGGGCGCCAGCCCGGGTGGCGGCCACGGCCGCGTACTGGCTGGCCAGCACCAGCGCGTACAGGGTGCGCTGCGGCCCACTGAAGCGGCCGTTGGCCGGGAAGGTGCGGGTGATGTCGCTGGCGTAGCCATCGAGCTCGCAGCCAGCGTCGATCAGCACCAGCTCGCCGTCGCGCACCGGCGCGGTGTCGGCGCGGTAGTGCAGCACGCAGGCGTTGGCACCAGCGGCCACGATCGAGCCATAGGCCGGAAACTGCGAGCCATGCCGGCGGAACTCGTGCAGCAGCTCGGCGTCCAGGTGGTACTCGTGCACGGCTTCACCCGCCCGCAGCATGCGGGCTGACAGCTGCATGGCGCGAATGTGGGCGCCGGCGCTGATCTCGGCGGCGCGCCGCATCACGGCCTGCTCATGCGCGTCCTTTACCAGCCGCATCTCGTCGAGCAGGCCGCACAGGTCGCGCTGCTGCTCGGGGCACAGCGTGCCGTAGCGCACGCGCGCCCGCACTTGGCCCAGCCAGCCGTCAATCCGCGCCTCCAGCCCCTTGTGTGTGGCAAACGGGTACCAGACCGCATCGCGTCCGTCCAGCAGCGCCGGCATCAGGGCATCCAGTTCGGTTGCCGAATGGGCAGCGTCCACGCCCAGGCGGGCCGGCGCGTCGGCCGGACCCAGCCGGTAGCCGTCCCAGATCTCGCGCTCCAGGTCCTTGGGCTGGCAAAACAGGGTGGTCTTGCCGTCGCCGGTGATCACCAGAAAGGCCTTGGGTTCGGTAAAGCCGCTGAGGTAATAAAAGTAACTGTCGTGCCGGTACAAAAAATCGGCATCGCGGTTGCGCTGCTGCTCAGGCGCGGTCGGAATGATGGCGATGCCCTTCGGGCCGAGCAGTTGGGCCAGGTGGGCGCGGCGCTGGGCGTAGAGGGCAGGGGCGCCAGTGGGGTTGGTCAGGGACACGGGTTAACTCCAGTCGGCGGGTAGTAGGGCAAGTTCGGACAGGGGCACAGCTATCACCGGCACCCCGGTGCGATGCCCCGGTCCCGGCGTCAGGGC
>JBEGOC010000179.1:0-20052 GCA_041182225.1 Pseudomonadota bacterium
CAGCCGGCGGTCCAGTTCCAGGTGCCCGCCGAGCCGTCCGTGAAGGCCGCGCTCGAACAGGCGGCCCGCGCCTGAGGCATGGCAGCGCAGGTGCCCATCGTGGCGGGGCAGTCGCACACCGTGCTGGCCGCCTGTGATCTGACCCTGATTGCCAGCGGCACGGCCACCCTAGAGGCGGCGCTGTTCAAGCGCCCGATGGTCATTGCGTACCACATGAACAGCTGGTCGTGGCAAATCATGCGTCGCAAAAAGCTGCAGCCCTGGGTGGGCTTGCCCAATATCCTGTGCCAGGATTTCGTCGTGCCCGAACTGCTGCAGCAGGCGGCCACACCGCGCGCCCTGGCCGATGCCGTGTTGGCCGGCCTTGCGGCAGGGCCGGAACAGACCGCAGCATTGCACCGACGCTTTACCGAGTTGCACCTGCAATTGCGTCAAGACACGCCGACAATAGCGGCCCATGCGATCGACCAAGTCCTCCATTCTTAAGCAAGCGGCCCTGTCCTGGGATGTCGCCGGCTTGATCGCTGGCGTGGACGAGGCCGGCCGCGGCCCGCTGGCCGGACCGGTGGTCGCGGCCGCCGTGATTCTGGACCAGCGCCACCCCATCCAAGGCCTGGCCGACTCCAAGAAATTGACCGCGCTGCGTCGCGAGCGGCTGTTCGATGACATCCGGGCCAAGGCCTTGTGCTGCTCGATTGCCGAAGCCAGCGTAGAGGAAATCGACCGGCTCAACATCCTGCAGGCGACCCTGCTGGCCATGCGGCGGGCGGTGGCCGGGTTGCGCCTCAAGCCCAACAAGGTGCTGGTTGATGGCAACCGCCTGCCCACGCTGGAGGTGCTGGCCGAGGCCGTCGTTGGTGGCGATGCCCTGGTGCCGGCGATTTCTGCCGCCTCCATTTTGGCCAAGGTGCACCGCGACCGGTGGTGCCTGACCTTGGACCAGCAGTACCCGCAATACGGCTTTGCCCAGCACAAGGGCTACGGCACGGCGGCGCACCTGGCGGCCCTGCGGACGCACGGCCCCTGCGCCCAGCACCGCACCAGTTTTCGGCCGGTGACCCTGCTGCTGTGATGTCTGCCGCGCCTGTGCAGTTCGTCAGCTCGCGGGATAACCCCGTGCTGAAGGACCTGCGGCGTCTGGCGCAGGACAGCACGGCCTACCGCCGCCAGGGCCAGCTCTGGGCCGAAGGCGACCATCTGTGCCGTGCCGCGCTGTTGCGCGGCTGGCACCCGCACACCGCCATTTTTTCAGAGTCTTTTTGGCCGCTAGCCCCCGCCGAATGGACGCAGTGCGCTACAAAAAATATAGTGATCCCCGACGTCCTGTTTGCCGGCATCAGCGGCTTGGCCTCGCCCGCGGCCATGGGGTTCATCTTCGCGCTACCGGCGCCGGCGATGGTGCAGGCGCAAGTGGCAACGGTGATTCTGGACCGGGTGCAGGATGCCGGGAATGTCGGCGCCATTCTGCGCAGTGCTGCCGCGTTCGGCTTTTCCCAGGTGATTGCGCTCAAGGGCACGGCGGCCCTGTGGTCGCCCAAAGTGCTGCGCGCCGGCATGGGCGCCCATTTCGGCCTGACCCTGTTGGACGGGGCGGAGCCCGAGCTGTTGGCGGCACTAAACGTGCCGCTGGTAGTGACCAGTTCCCATGCCGGTCTGGCATTGCACCAACTGTTGCGCCAGGCCCGGCTGCCCATGCCCTGTGCCTGGGCGTTTGGCCATGAAGGGCAGGGCGTGGGCGCCGAACTGATGGCCCGTGCCGGGCTGCAGGTGCGCATTGCCCAGCCCGGTGGCGAAGAGTCGCTGAACGTGGCCAGCGCCGCGGCCGTCTGTCTGCACGCCAGTGCCACCGCGGCCTTGGCCTGAGGCCGATCGGCTGCCCGCTGGGCGCTTGCCCTCAGCTATAATTAGGTGCTTATCCGCACCCCCGTACGCCTAGCGCAACTCAGGCCAAATCCCACCGTCAAGCCTTGTCAGGACCTGTCCCTGAGGCGCATTGGGCGTACCCGTCACATACTCGGAGAACCCCGTGCTTTTGTCTCTCAAGGGAACCGCCCCTCCCGCCATCCTGGCGCTCGCAGACGGCACTGTCTATCTTGGTGATTCCATCGGTGCCGCTGGCGCCACCGTCGGCGAGGTGGTGTTCAACACCGCCATGACCGGCTACCAGGAAATCCTGACAGACCCCAGCTATTGCCAGCAAATTGTGACCCTGACCTACCCGCATATTGGCAACTACGGTGTCAATGCGCAAGATGTTGAGGCCTCCCGGGTTCATGCTGCCGGCCTCATCATCAAGGACCTGCCGCTGCTGGCCTCCAATTTCCGCCAGGACATGTCGCTGGCAGATTACCTGCGACGCGAAGGCACTGTGGCCATCGCCAACATCGACACCCGCAAGCTGACGCGCCAGTTGCGCACCCTGGGCTCACAAAACGGCTGCATTCTGGGCTTGGCCGCGGGTGAGGCGGTCACGCCGGCGCTCATCGCGCGGGCCGTGGCCCTGGCCGTCGCCGCGCCCAACATGGCCGGACTGGACTTGGCCCGCGTGGTGTCGGCCAAGGCCCCCTATGCCTGGACGCAAACCGAGTGGCAGCTGGCCCAGGTCGGGCTGGACGGCAAACCCGGCTATGGCGAGCAACTGGACGGCCGTTACCACGTGCTGGCCTATGACTTTGGTGTCAAACACAACATCCTGCGCATGCTGGCCGAGCGCGGCTGCCGTGTCACGGTGGTGCCGGCCCAAACCGGCGCCGCCGAGGTGTTGGCCCATCGGCCTGACGGCATCTTTCTCAGCAACGGCCCGGGCGATCCGCAGCCCTGCGACTACGCGATTGCCGCTGCAGCCACCCTGATCGACAGCGGCATCCCGACCTTTGGCATCTGCCTGGGGCACCAGATCATGGCGCTGGCCAGTGGTGCGCGCACTTTCAAGATGAAGTTCGGTCACCACGGTGCCAACCACCCGGTCAAGGAGCTCGGCAGCGGGCGGGTCAGCATCACCAGCCAGAACCATGGCTTTGCGGTGGACGACTCCTCCCTGCCCGCCACGCTGCGCGTGACCCACATCAGCCTGTTTGACGGCACGGTGCAGGGCTTGGAGCGCACTGACCGGCCGGCGTTTTGCTTCCAGGGCCATCCCGAGGCCTCGCCTGGCCCGCATGACATCGGCTACCTGTTTGACCGCTTCATCCGGGAGATGGAGTCGCGGGCATGAGTTTTTATGGGGTGACCGATCTGTGGACCTATGTGGTCGGGGCCTTTGGCATCATCCTGCTTCCCGGGCCCAATTCGCTGTTCGTGCTGTCGGTGGCCACCGTGCGCGGGGTCAAGGCCGGTTTTCAGAGTGCCTTGGGCGTGTTTTTGGGCGACACGGTGCTGTTGCTCCTGGTGGCGCTGGGGGCAGCTGGCGTGCTGCGCACCACCCCGGCGCTGTTCATGGTGATGAAGTACGCCGGTGCCGCTTACCTGGGGTGGGTCGGGGTGCAGCTGCTGTGGGCGGCCCTGCAGAAATGGCGTGCTGCCGACGACAGCGCTGCCAGTGCGGTGCCGGTGGTGCCCGCGCACCTGGCCAAGCCGTTTCAGCGCGCGCTGCTGGTCAGCCTGCTGAACCCGAAGGCCATTCTGTTCCTGCTGTCGTTTTTCGTGCAGTTCATCGACCCCGACTACCCCACGCCAGCAGTGCCGTTTTTAATCTTGAGTGCCATCGTCATGGGCTTCAGCGCCGTCTATCTGTCGGTGCTGATCGTCACGGGCGCTCGCCTGGCCGACGGTTTTCGCGCGCGACGCAAGCTGTCCGCGGTCCTGTCCAGTGCAGTGGGCGCCGTGTTTGTCTGGTTTGGTGTGAAGCTGGCCACGGCCAGCCTCAGCTGAGCCGTGCGGCCAAGCCCATGCTGTGTGAATCGCCTTCACCGCAGCGCCCCGGCGCGCTGCCCTTAAAGAACAGAGAGCAGGAAACAACATGCCAAAGCGTAGTGACATCAAAAGCATTCTGATCATTGGTGCCGGCCCGATCATCATCGGCCAGGCCTGTGAGTTTGATTACTCGGGCGTTCAGGCCTGCAAGGCCTTGCGCGAGGAGGGGTACAAGGTGATCCTGATCAACAGCAACCCGGCCACCATCATGACCGACCCGGCCACGGCCGACGTGACTTACATCGAGCCGATCACCTGGCAGACGGTGGAGAAAATCATCGCCAAAGAGCGGCCTGACGCGATTCTGCCGACCATGGGCGGCCAGACCGCCCTGAATTGCGCGCTTGACCTCTGGCACCAGGGGGTGCTCGACAAGTACCAGGTCGAACTGATCGGCGCCAGCCCGCAGGCGATTGACAAGGCCGAAGACCGGCTCAAGTTCAAGGACGCCATGACCCACATCGGGCTGGGTTCAGCACGCTCCGGCATCGCCCACTCGATGGAAGAAGCTTGGGTGGTGCAGAAGACGCTCGGTTTCCCCACCGTGATCCGTCCCAGCTTCACGCTGGGTGGCACTGGTGGCGGCATCGCCTACAACGCAGAAGAGTTCGAGGTGATCTGCAAACGCGGCCTGGAGGCCTCGCCCACCAGCGAGCTGCTGATCGAAGAGTCGCTGCTGGGCTGGAAAGAGTACGAGATGGAGGTAGTGCGCGACAAGGCAGACAACTGCATCATCGTTTGCTCGATCGAAAACCTCGACCCCATGGGCGTGCACACCGGTGACTCCATCACGGTGGCGCCGGCGCAAACCCTGAGCGACAAGGAGTACCAGATCCTGCGCAACGCCTCGTTGGCGGTGCTGCGCGAGATCGGGGTCGACACCGGCGGCAGCAATGTGCAGTTTGCCATCAACCCGCAGGACGGGCGCATGGTGGTGATCGAGATGAACCCGCGGGTGTCACGTTCGTCAGCCTTGGCCTCCAAGGCCACCGGTTTCCCGATTGCCAAGGTCGCCGCCAAGTTGGCGGTCGGTTACACGCTCGACGAATTGCGTAACGAGATCACCGGCGGCGCCACGCCAGCCAGCTTCGAGCCCAGCATCGACTACGTGGTGACCAAGATACCGCGCTTTGCCTTCGAAAAATTCCCTGCCGCCGACAGCCGCCTCACCACCCAGATGAAGTCGGTGGGCGAGGTGATGGCCATGGGCCGTACCTTCCAGGAGTCGTTCCAGAAGGCGCTGCGCGGCCTCGAAGTCGGCGTGGACGGCATGAACGAGAAAACCCAGGACCGCGAAGTGCTGGAGAAAGAGCTGGGTGAGCCTGGCCCCGAGCGCATCTGGTATGTGGGCGATGCCTTTGCCCAGGGCATGAGCGTGGACGAGGTGTTTGCGCTGACCAGGATCGACCCCTGGTTTCTGACCCAGATCGAGCAGATCGTCAAGATCGAGCTGGAGCTCGAAACCACCACCCTCGACGCCATCGACGCGCCCACGCTGCGCGCGCTCAAGCAAAAGGGCTTCTCGGACCGCCGGCTCGCGCGCCAGCTCAAGACCACCGACACCGAGATCCGCAACCGGCGTCGGGCGTTGAGGGTGCGCCCGGTCTACAAGCGGGTCGACACCTGCGCCGCCGAATTTGCCACCAACACCGCCTACCTGTACTCGACCTATGAGTCCGAGAGCAGCGAGTGCGAGGCCGCGCCGACCAACCGCAAGAAAATCATGGTGCTGGGCGGCGGCCCGAACCGGATCGGGCAGGGCATCGAGTTTGACTACTGCTGCGTGCACGCGGCGCTGGCGCTGCGCGAAGACGGTTACGAGACCATCATGGTCAACTGCAACCCGGAAACTGTCTCGACCGACTTTGACACCTCGGACCGCCTGTACTTTGAACCGCTGACACTGGAAGACGTGTTGGAGATCGTTGACAAGGAAAAGCCGTTTGGCGTGATCGTGCAGTACGGCGGCCAGACGCCGCTCAAGCTGGCGCTGGACTTGGAGGCCAACGGCGTGCCCATCATCGGCACCTCGCCGGACATGATCGACGCGGCGGAGGACCGGGAACGCTTCCAGAAGTTGCTGCACGAACTCAAGCTGCGCCAGCCACCCAATGCCACCGCCCGTACCGAGCCCGAGGCGCTGGAGAAGGCGGCGGCGCTGGGTTACCCGCTGGTGGTGCGCCCAAGCTATGTGCTGGGCGGCCGCGCCATGGAGATCGTGCACGAGCAGCGCGATCTGGAGCGCTACATGCGCGAAGCGGTCAAGGTCAGCCATGACTCGCCGGTGCTGCTGGACCGTTTCCTGAACGACGCGATCGAGTGCGACGTGGATTGCCTGCGCGATGCCGGCACCGATGGCGAGCCAGGCCGCACCTTCATTGGCGGCGTGATGGAGCACATCGAGCAGGCCGGCGTGCACAGCGGCGATTCGGCCTGCTCGTTGCCGCCTTACAGCCTGAGTGCCGCCACCATCACCGAGATCAAGCGCCAGACCGCAGCCATGGCGCAGGCGCTCAATGTGGTGGGCCTGATGAACGTGCAGTTCGCCATCCAGAACATTGACGGTCAGGACGTGATTTACGTGCTGGAGGTCAACCCGCGTGCCTCGCGCACGGTGCCCTTTGTCTCCAAGGCCACCGGCATCCCGCTGGCCAAGGTGGCGGCGCGCTGCATGGTCGGCCAGTCCCTGGCCTCGCAGGGGCTCAAGGCCGAGGTTACGCCACCCTATTTCAGCGTGAAAGAGGCGGTGTTCCCGTTCGTCAAGTTCCCGGGCGTCGACACCATCCTGGGGCCGGAGATGAAATCCACTGGCGAGGTGATGGGGGTGGGCAAGACCTTTGGTGAGGCTTTTGTCAAGTCGCAGCTGGGGGCCGGCACCAAGCTGCCCCGGCCGGTCACTGCCAAGGGCGAACCGGCCGGCAAGGTGTTCATCTCTGTCAAGAACAATGACAAGCCGCGTGCCATCGAGGTGGCGCGCTCTCTCGCTGGCATGGGCTTTACGCTGCTCGCCACCAAGGGCACGGCGGCGGCCGTCAATGCCGCCGGGGTCCCCTGTGGTGTGGTCAACAAGGTGACCGAGGGCCGACCGCACATCGTGGACATGATCAAGAACAACGAGATTGCGCTGGTCATCAACACGGTGGAAGAGCGGCGCAATGCCATTGCCGACTCGCGCCAGATCCGCACCTCGGCACTGCTGGCACGGGTGACCACCTTCACCACCATCGCCGGGGCCGAAGCGGCGGTGCAGGGCATGCCCTATCTGGACCAGCTGGGCGTCATTTCGGTGCAGGACATGCACGCGCAATTGGCATCGGCTTGATTCGGCGCCGTCAGGCGCGGCATAATTGGTGTCCAACGATACCGCCGACCGGCAACGCTCGGCGGTTTCCTTTTGTGCATCAACCTCATTCCCCCGACGGAGCAAGACGTGGCCACCATCCCCATCACCAAGCGCGGCGCTGAAAAGCTCAAGGCGGAATTGCACAAGCTCAAGACCGTTGATCGGCCCTGGGTCATCAACGCCATTGCCGAGGCCCGGGCCCAGGGTGACCTGAGCGAAAACGCCGAGTACGAGGCGGCCAAAGACCGCCAGGGCTTCATCGAAGGCCGGATTCAGGAGATCGACGGCAAACTCTCCGCAGCGCAAATCATCGATCCCGCCGAGCTCGATGCCGGCGGGCGGGTGGTGTTTGGCGCCACGGTGCAACTCGAAGACGAGGACTCAGGCGACCGCGTCACCTACCAGATCGTCGGTGAGGACGAGGCCGACATCAAGCTCGGCTTCATCAACATCGGCAGCCCGATTGCGCGCGCCCTGATTGGCAAGGTCGAAGGCGATACCGCCGAAGTGCAGGCACCCGGTGGCATACGCCACTACGAGGTGGTCGCGGTCAGCTACGTCTGACATGCGCCAGCGCCTGCCGCTGTGGTCGGCTGCCGTGTGGTGGGTCAGCCTGACGGCGCTCGGCGCCTGGACGGTGCCCCTGCTGTTCACGCATCTGCCAACCCCGGCCCTGGCGGGCGGCATGGCGGCCAAGCTGTTCACCGCACAGACCTGGGTGTCGCTGGTCTGCGGTTTGGGCCTGCTGATCGCTTCAAGGTCAAATCAGCCACCAGACCTTGTCGCACCGTCATCTAATGCTATTATTTTCATAGTGGGCGGCATGCTGCTGGCACTGCTGGCCGAGTTTGCCGTGGCCCCGCGCATCGTGTTGCGCGAGAACCTGCGCCTGTGGCACAGCCTGGGCAGTGCCATGCTGCTGCTGCAGTGGCTGTGCGCCACGGTCACCTTCTGGGCGCTGAGCGGGCCCCGACCGCGTGCTCAGGTCTGACTGCGTTTCTTGACGCTGACCGGCTTGCGTGGTTTGGCGCGTTTGACCTGGCCGCCGGCCGTCAGGCGCTGGTTGCCCAGCACCCGCAGGGTTTTGACTTCAGGCCGCTGGCCGGCCTGCTTGCTGAATTTCAGCACCTTGACATCGCGCGGGCCCGCCATGCGGTCCTCATTGACCGCCTTTTCGCGGTCTGGCAGCGGCCGCCAGAGCACCAGCAGCTTGCCAATGTGCTGGATCGGTGCAGCGTTGAGCCCTTCGGCCAGGGTCTGCAGCATCGCCTCGCGTGCGGTACGGTCGTCGGAGAACACCCGGATCTTGATCAGGCCATGGGCATTCAGGGCGGCATCGGTTTCCTTTTTGACGGCATCGGTCAGGCCGTCGCCACCGACCATCACCACCGGGTCGAGGTGATGGGCTTCTGAGCGGTGAATTTTGCGCTGGGCAGGGGTCAGTTGGATCAGGGGCATGCCGTTATTATCGGCGACGAAGGTGAATATGAAAGCCAGTCACAAAAGCAGCAAAGTCAACCGAGCCTGGCTGAACGACCACGTCAATGACACCTACGTCAAATTGGCGCAAAAAGAGGGCTACCGCGCCCGGGCCGCCTATAAGCTGCAGGAGATCGACGAAACCTTCAAGCTGATCAAGCCGGGCCATCTGGTGGTGGACCTGGGTTCGGCGCCGGGCGCCTGGAGCCAGTATGTGCGCCGCCAGCTATCGCCGAAAACCGCCACGGGCGGCGGGGCCGCCGTCGGCGCTCTGAATGGCCGCATCATCGCGCTGGACATCTTGCCGATGGCCCCGGTGGAAGGGGTTCTGTTCCTGCAGGGGGATTTCCGCGAGGACGAGGTCCTGCAGCGGCTGCAACAGGAACTGCAAGGCGCCAAGGCCGATCTGGTGGTCTCGGACATGGCGCCGAATCTGTCGGGTATCGAGTCGGCCGACTCGGCCCGGATCGAGCATCTGGTCGAACTGGCGCTGGAATTCGCCGCCCACCACCTCAAACCGCAGGGGGCGCTGGTGGCCAAGGTGTTCCATGGCGGTGGCTACAGCCAACTCGTCACCCGTTTCAAGGAGACCTTTCGGGTGGTCAAGCCATGCAAGCCCAAGGCCTCGCGCGACCGCTCTTCGGAAACTTTTCTGGTAGGCGTGGGGCTCAAAGCCGTTTGAATGACAGCTTGGCCGCTTAAAGGCGTCATTCTGTAAGGCCAAGGCCGCGCCGCCTTGAAACCACTAAAATCGGACATAAATAGGTCGGGTATCGACATCAGCGCCCTAACTGGAGCTTCGCTTGAATAATCAGTGGTTTTCAAAAATTGCCGTCTGGCTCGTGATTGCGCTTGTGCTCTTCACGGTGTTCAAACAGTTTGACACCCGTTCGGGTGCCGGCGCTGGCTACATGGGCTACTCCGACTTTCTGGAGGAAGTGCGCGGCAAACGCATCAAGAGCGCGGTGATTCAGGAGGGACAGGGCGGCACCGAGATCGTCGCCGTCACCAACGACGACCGCAAAGTCAAAACGACGGCCACCTACCTGGACCGCGGCTTGGTGGGCGACTTGATCGCCAACGGTGTGAAATTTGACGTCAAGGCGCGTGAAGAGGGCTCGCTGCTGATGACGCTGCTGGTCAGCTGGGGCCCGATGTTGCTGCTGATTGGTGTTTGGGTTTATTTCATGCGCCAGATGCAGGGTGGCGGCAAGGGTGGTGCCTTCAGCTTCGGCAAGAGCAAAGCCCGCATGCTGGACGAGAACAACAACCTGGTCACGTTTGCCGATGTCGCCGGTTGCGACGAGGCCAAGGAAGAAGTGAAAGAGGTCGTCGATTTCCTCAAGGACCCTCAAAAGTTCCAAAAACTGGGCGGACGGATTCCACGCGGCCTGCTGTTGGTGGGACCCCCGGGTACCGGCAAAACGCTGCTGGCCAAAGGCATCGCCGGCGAGGCCAAGGTGCCGTTTTTCTCCATTTCCGGCTCGGATTTTGTCGAAATGTTCGTCGGCGTCGGCGCTGCCCGGGTGCGCGACATGTTCGACAACGCGAAAAAGAACGCGCCCTGCATCATCTTCATTGATGAAATTGACGCCGTGGGTCGCCAGCGCGGCGCCGGCCTGGGTGGAGGCAATGACGAGCGCGAGCAGACGCTGAACCAGATGCTGGTGGAGATGGACGGCTTTGAGACCAATGTTGGCGTGATTGTGGTTGCCGCCACGAACCGCCCCGACATTCTCGATGCGGCACTGCTGCGGCCGGGTCGGTTTGACCGGCAGGTCTATGTGACCTTGCCGGACATCCGGGGCCGGGAGCAGATTCTCAATGTGCACATGCGCAAGGTGCCTTTGGGGCAGGACGTCAGCGCCTCCACCATCGCCCGCGGCACGCCGGGCATGTCCGGTGCTGACCTGGCCAACCTGTGCAACGAGGCGGCGCTGATGGCCGCCCGTCGCAATGCCCGCACAGTGGAGATGCAGGACTTCGAGAAGGCCAAGGACAAGATCCTGATGGGCCCCGAGCGCAAGAGCATGGTCATGCCCGAGAGCGAGCGCAAAAACACCGCCTACCATGAGGCCGGGCATGCGCTGATCGGCAAGCTGATGTCCAAGTGCGACCCCGTGCACAAGGTCACCATCATTCCGCGCGGACGGGCGCTGGGCGTGACCATGAGCCTGCCGTCGCAGGACCGTTACAGCTATGACAGCGAGTACATGCTGCACCAGATCAGCATGCTGTTTGGTGGCCGGATTGCCGAAGAGGTGTTCATGAACCAGATGACCACCGGCGCCAGCAACGACTTTGAGCGCGCCACCCACATCGCCCGTGACATGGTGACGCGTTATGGCATGACCGATGCGCTCGGTCCCATGGTCTATGCGGAAAACGAGGGCGAGGTGTTTTTGGGCCGCTCGGTCACCAAGACCACCAACATGAGCGAGCAGACCATGCAAAAGGTGGACAGTGAGGTCCGTCGCATCATCGATCAGCAATACAGCCTGGCGCGCAAGCTGATCGAAGACAACCGCGACAAGATGCATGCCATGGCCAAGGCGCTCCTGGAATGGGAAACCATCGACAGTGACCAGCTCGACGACATCATGGCGGGCAAGGAGCCCCGGCCGCCCAAGGACTGGACGCCGCGCACGCCTGCCTCAGGCAGCGACAGCGGCGGCAGCGCGCCAGCGGTCAAGCCGGATGCAGCGCCCACGGTGGCCTGATTCGGCTGCGCCAAAGCGTACGCCAAGCCCCGGCTCGGTAAGCGCTCTCCCAAAGCGTCTGCCGCTGCCGGGCTAGGTCATATTCCCCCCGATGTATTGGCAGACCAGTCGCTTTTCCATTGACCTCGGACAGCCCAAGGTCATGGGCATCGTCAACCTCACACCCGATTCCTTCACGGATGGCGGGCTGTATGCCAACACCCGCGCCGCCTTGCAGCATTGTGAACGGCTGCTCGAGGACGGCGCTGACATCCTTGACCTGGGGGCCGAATCCTCCCGCCCCGGGGCTGAGCCGGTGCCCGCTGAGATGGAATTGGCCCGCCTGCTTCCGGTGCTGGCGGAAGCTGTGCGACTCGGCGTGCCGATTTCGGTCGATACCTACAAGCCCGCGGTGATGCAGGCCGCGTTGGACCTGGGCGCCGACATCATCAACGACATCTGGGCCCTGCGGTGGGCGCCGGCATCGCCGCAGGCCGGTGGCTTGTCCGCACGCCAGGTGGTGGCGCTGCACCCGGCCTGCGGGGTGTGCTTGATGCACATGCACCGGGAGCCGAAAACCATGCAAGCCGCGCCCATGGTGGGCGATGCGGTGTCGCAGGTGGCAGCATTTCTGACCGCCATGGCCGATGCGCTGCTGGGTCTCGGTGTGGCGCGTGAGCGCATCGTGCTGGACCCCGGCATCGGCTTCGGCAAGTCGGTGGCGCAAAATTTTTCCCTGTTGGCGCGGCAGCGCGCCGTAGGTGACAGTGGCTATCCGGTGCTGGCAGGCTGGTCCCGCAAGTCGTCGTTGGCGGCCCTGCTGCCTGCCGCAGCTGGGGCGGCCGCAGATGCCGGGCCGCACCCGCGCATGGTGGCCAGCGTGGCGGCGGCCGTGTTGGCGGTGGAGCGCGGCGCCAGCATTGTCCGGGTCCATGACGTGGCGGAGACGGTACAGGCCTTGGCGGTGCTAAACGCTATAAAATAAATAGCTATAAACCTAGACGGGATAAGGGAGACAGTACGAATGACACGACAATATTTCGGCACCGACGGTATCCGCGGCACGGTCGGCCAGGCGCCGATCACGCCCGATTTTGTGCTCCGGCTGGCCCACGCGGTCGGGCGGGTGCTCAAGCGCGATGAGTCGCGTCCGACGGTTCTGATCGGCAAGGACACCCGGATCTCGGGCTATATGCTGGAAAGCGCGCTGGAGAGCGGCTTTAATTCGGCCGGGGTGGATGTGGTGCTGCTGGGGCCGTTGCCGACGCCCGGTGTGGCCTACCTGACGCGCGCCCAGCGTGCTGCGCTGGGGGTGGTGATCAGCGCCAGTCACAACCCCTTTGCCGACAATGGCATCAAATTTTTCAGCGCCCAGGGCAGCAAGCTCAGTGATGCTTGGGAGCTTGACGTGGAGCAGGTGCTGGCGCAGCCGCCGGTCTGGGCGGATTCGGCCCATCTGGGCAAGACGCGGCGCCTGGACGATGCGGCCGGGCGTTACATTGAATTCTGCAAGAGCACCTTTGCCAACGACCTAACCCTCAAAGGGCTCAAGGTCGTGGTCGATGCCGCCCATGGCGCGGCCTACAACATCGCCCCCAAGGTGTTCCATGAGTTGGGTGCCGAGGTGGTCGCGATCGGCTGTGCGCCTGATGGGCTCAACATCAACCAGGGCGTCGGTGCCACCCATCCGCAGGCCCTGGTGGCGGCGGTCAAAGCCCACCAGGCCGATTACGGCATTGCCCTCGATGGCGACGCCGACCGCCTGCAACTGGTCGACGCCAGCGGTCGCCTGTACAACGGTGACGAGCTGCTCTACCTCATGGCTTGTGACCGGCTGGGCCGAGGCCAGTCTGTGCCTGGCGTCGTCGGTACCTTGATGACCAACATGGCGGTGCAACTGGCGCTGGAGGCGCGCGGCGTGTCGTGTTTCCGGGCCAAGGTGGGTGACCGTTATGTGCTGGAGGCCCTGACGCAGCGTGGCTGGCTGCTGGGTGGCGAAGGCTCGGGCCACTTGCTGGCGCTCGACAAGCACACCACCGGCGATGGTCTGGTGTCGGCCTTGCAGGTGCTGCAGGCCTGCGCACACAGCGGCCGGTCCATGGCTGAGTTGCTCGCCGATGTGAATTTGTTTCCACAAACGCTGATCAATGTGCGCCTCCAACCCGGTCAGGATTGGCAGGCCAGCCCCGGCCTCGACGCCGCGACCCGGGCGGTCGAGGCGATGCTGGGCGCCAACGGCCGCCTGCTCTTGCGTGCCAGCGGCACCGAGCCGCTGGTGCGGGTGATGGTCGAAGCGCGGGACGCCGGTCTGGCCCTCGTCTGCGCCCAGCAAATTGCGGATTGTCTCGCCGCATGACGGCGCCAGCGCCACAGCAGCCGGCCCACGTGGTCCGCGCTGATTATGCAAACCCGGTTCATGCCGAGGCGCTGGTCACCCTGCTTGATGCCTATGCCCGTGACCCGATGGGCGGCGGCGAGCCGCTGAGCGACTTTGCCCGGACCCATCTGGTGGCCGAATTGGCGGCTCGCCCGCAGACCTTCAGCGTTCTGGCTTTTGACGGCTCGGCCAGCGGGTCCGCGATTGGGCTGGTCAATTGCATCGAGGGGTTTTCCACCTTCGCCTGTCAACCCCTGGTCAACATCCATGATGTTGCCGTTTTGCCAGCCTACCGAGGGCGGCGTGTTGCCGAAGCCATGCTTGGGCTGGTGGCGCAAATAGCGCTTGAGAGGGGCGCCTGCAAGCTGACCCTGGAAGTGCTTCAGGGCAATACGGGCGCCATCCGGCTCTACGAGCGCCTTGGGTTTCACCATTACCAGCTCGACCCTGGCATGGGGACGGCGCAATTTTTTCAGCGCTGGCTGCGATAGGCGATCTTCGTCCGGCTGTCACAGCGCTGTCACACAGAGTCGGAACAATCGACGTCAGCTCCATTGACACCGCCCCATGCCGCACTCCGCCAACAGCTCACCGGACACGCGCTTCAAGCCCCAGAGCCCGCCGCTGCTCGATCGGGACCACAGTATTCTGGCCTTCAATGAGCGGGTGCTGGACTGGGCCTGCCGCAGGGATGTGCCGCTGCTCGAACGCTTGCGCTACCTGTGCATCGTCTCCTCCAATCTGGATGAGTTCTTTGAGGTCAGGGCCGAGTCGCACCTGGTGGCCAACCAGCGCCGGGATGACAAGGGGGTTTACAGCGTGGCATCGTTCGAGCGCCTGGCCCGAGCGGCCCACGCCCTGGTGGGCCGGCAATACACGCTCTACAACGAAGAGCTGATGCCGGCGCTGGAGCGCAACGGCGTTCGTGTGGTCCCGCACGGCGACCGTGATGCCGCGCAACGGCGCTGGGTCCGTGGATATTTTGAGCGTGAAGTCCGCCCGTTGCTGATCCCGGTTGGCCTGGACCCGTCCCATCCCTTTCCCCAGGTGGCTAACAAATCGCTTAATTTCATTGTGCAGTTGGGCGGCCCCGATGCGTTTGGTCGCCACAATGACATCGTGATTGTCAAGGTGCCGCGCGTGTTGCCCCGGATGATCCGCATGACGCCGGCCGTGGCGGGTGGTGCGCACCAGTTTGTTTCCTTGTCGAGCGTGATCCGGGCTCATTTGGCAGATTTGTTTCCGGGGCGGGCGGTGGGCCAGTTCTCCCAGTTCCGGGTCACCCGGCATTCCGATCTGGCGGTGGACGAGGATGATGTCAAAAATTTGCGCACCGCGCTGCGCCAGGGTTTGCAGCACCGGCATTTCGGACAAGCGGTCCGGCTGGAAGTGTCGGCCGGTTGTTCCGACGCGTTGGCAAGTTTTCTGCTGACCCAGTTTGACTTGCCCGAATTGGCCCTTTACCGGGTGGCGGGACCGGTCAATCTGGTGCGCCTGACCCAGCTGGTCGATCTGGTCAGGGCCCCTGACCTGTGTTTTCCCTCCTACAAACCCGGCTACCCCAAACAACTGACGCCCGGAGCGTCTTTTTTTGACCGGCTCAAGCAGGGCGATGTGTTGATCCACCAGCCGTTTGAAAGTTTTGGCGCTGTGCTGGATTTTCTGCGGGAAGCCGTGCGAGACCCTCAGGTGTTGGCCATCAAGCAGACCATTTACCGCACCGGTAGCGATTCCGAACTGATGGAACTGCTGCGTGAGGCGGTCCGGCGGGGCAAAGAGGTCACCGTGGTGCTGGAGCTCAAAGCGCGCTTTGACGAGGAGGTCAACATCAACTGGGCCGAAGCGCTGGAATCGATCGGTGCGCAGGTGTTGTATGGTGTCGTGGGTCTGAAAACCCATGCCAAGATGATGCTGGTTACCCGTCGGGAAGGGCGCCAGTTGCGGCGTTATGCCCACCTGTCCACTGGCAATTACAACCCCAGGACGGCCCGCCTGTACACAGACCTAAGCCATTTGACGGCCGATGGGCCCTTGACGACTGACGTTGATAACGTCTTCGTTCATTTGGCCAGCCACAGCCGGCTGCCCCGGTTGAGCCGGGTGCTGCTCGCCCCGCTCCAGCTGCAGCAGAAGCTGATTCAGAAAATCAATGCCGTGGCGAAGGCGGTGCGCGCTGGGCAGGAAGGGCGCATCGTCGCGAAAATGAACGCCCTGACCGACGAGGCACTGGTGTACGCGCTGATGAGAGCCGGCCAGGCCGGCGTCAAGGTTGATTTGATCGTTCGGGGGGCCTGCGTACTGCCCCCCCAGTTGGCCGGTTTCACGGATAACATCCGGGTCCGCTCGGTCATCGGGCGCTTTCTTGAGCATTCGCGGGTGTTTTATTTCCGCCAAGCGGGTGCCGAGGAACTATACCTGTCCAGCGCCGACTGGATGAACCGCAACATGCTGCGGCGGGTGGAACTGGCCTGGCCAGTGCGAGATCCGGTGCTGCTACGGCGCATCGTCGACGAGTGTCTGGTCGCCTATCTGCAGGATGGCATCGACGCGTGGGAGATGGCTGCCGACGGTACCTACACGGCTTTGCGAGGCCCCGCCCGACGATCTTCCCATAGCGCCCAGGCGGCACTGGCAGCGCGTTATGGTGACACTGGGGGCTCGACCTAAGGTGGACCTGCTCCTGTGGCGTCATGCGGAAGCCCTGGATGCCGACGAGAATGGCGACGACCTGATGCGTCCACTGACCCCCCGCGGCAAAAAACAGGCGGGGCGCATGGCCAACTGGCTGGATCGGCAGTTGCCTGATGGTGCCAGGATATGGGTCAGCCCCGCGCTGCGCTGCCAGCAGACGGTGGCTGCTTTGCGGCGCCACCACAAGACCCGCGATGAACTGGCGCCGTCAGCGCAGGCCTCGGCCCTGTTGCAGTTGGCGCAATGGCCACAGGGTCGAGGTGTTGTGGTGCTGGTCGGGCACCAACCTGCTCTGGGAGGCGCCATCGCCTGTGCGCTGGGTCTGGCCGAGCCCACAATTGCGGTGAAAAAAGGTGCAATCTGGTGGCTGAGAAGCCGTGTCGCTGAGCAGGGCGAGGACGCCCGCGCGGTATTGCTTGCCGTCCAGTCGCCCGAGACCGTTTGAGGGTCCGTACCGCACCGCCGCGCTGATCGGACGCCGCTCTGGCGACTGCCAGGGTCAGGCGGACTCGGACTTGCCGGGTCGGCCCGTCTTGATGGCCGGAAGCGCCTTGAGGGCGGCTAGGAAGTCAGCGTCCGACAGGGTTGCCAGCACCGTGATACCGGCACGGATCAATTCGCTTTTCTTGGCCGGGTGCGCCAATGACAAACCGCGCTGCTTCAGGTGCGACAGGACAGCATATTCGCCCTTTGGCATGGTAAAGCTGTCCCGCACAGGTTTCGCTTTTTTTGGTTTTTCCGGCTTGGGTGCCGGGCCAGCCGGTGGCGGCGAGGGCATTTTGCTGGCCTTGGCTGAAGGTTTGGCGCGTTCGGTCGTGACGGTGCTTGTCGGTCTCGCCGGATTGCCTTGACGCGCCGTCTTGGCCTTCAAGGGCGCTGTGCCGGCCGGTTTGGTGCGTGCAGTAACCATGGCATTTTACCTTTCTAAAACAATATATATCGTTTATATCGTTTATTTGCGCAATGTCAAGCGGGTCAGGCGCTGCTCTCCACCACAAGGTCCCAAGACGTTTTGTGCCAGGCCAGCGCCTCTTCCCGCAGCAGGTGCGCTGATTGCGGAAAGGCTTTCTCCCAACTGGCACTGCAGGTGAGTGTGAATGACTTGGCCGTCGTGTTGCTGAACCGCAACGAGAGGCTGTCCATCACCGGATCGCGCCGGGCATGGCAAAGGATGACCGCCAGTCTCAGGCACAGCAGTTGTTGCACAAAGCCGACGTTGGCAAAGTCAGCCTCGAGTTTGCGCAGTTTGCCCCGGTGCCCCAGCACCAGCAAGCTCAGTGTGTGCAATTCGGTCAGGCTGAAGCCCATGGCGTCGGCATTATCCAGAATGTAGGCACCGTGCTTGTGGTAGTCGCTGTGCGAAATATGGCTGCCGATTTCGTGCAGGCGGGCGGCCCAGTTCAGCTTGCGACGCAGGCGCTCGGTGTCGGCTGGCTCGCCGCTCGGTCCGGCTGCTTGCAGTTGCACCAGCAGCCCACTGGCAACCCGCCCAACGCGCTCACCATGCGCCTGGTCGGCACCAAACTTGGAGACCAGCCGCTCGACCGACTTGGTGCGGATATCGGCTTGATATTCGGTGTGTCCCATCAGTTCCACCAGCAGTCCATGTCGCAGGCCGCCCGATGCCAGTCGCATGTCCTGAATCTGCAGCAGGTCAAAGACAGCCCGCAGCACGCTCAAACCACCGCCAATGATGACCCGCCGATCATCCCGCATGCCGGGCATGCGGATCCGGTCCGCGCTTTGAGCGATGAGGATTTTTTCCAGCAGCCAATCCAAACCTGCTTGGCTGATCGAACCGGCGGGCCAACCTGCCGCAGTCAGTACATCCACCACCGCGCCCACCGTGCCGGCTGAACCATAGGCGATGTCCCAGGTGTCACGGGTGTACAGGGGCAGGGCTTCGTCGAGCACCGCCTTGGCCGCAATTTCTGCGTTGCGAAACGCTTGCTTGGTGAACTGTTGGTCCGGAAAGTAGCGGTTGGACCAGGTGATGCTGCCGAGCCGGTACGACTCCATGCGGGTCGACATCCGTCCCTGCCCTAAGATCAGTTCGGTGGAGCGTCCGCCGATATCGATCACCAGGCGCCGCTCATCCCCGGCTGGCAGCGATTGCGCCACCCCTTGGTAAATCAACCGGGCTTCCTCCCGCCCGGAAATCACATCGATCGGGAAACCCAGCACTGCGCTGCCACGTTGCAGGAAGGCGTCACGGTTCCTGGCTTCGCGCAGCGTCTGGGTGGCCACGGCCCGCACCTCCGCGGCCTTGAACCCAGCCAGTCGCTCTCCGAAGCGAGCGAGGCAATCCCAACCGCGTTGCATGGCATCGGCTGTGAGATTACGGTCCTCGTCGAGCCCGTTGCCTTGGCGGATGGTTTCCTTCAGGTATTCGGTTCGAAGAAACTGACCATGGTCCAAACGCCCGATTTCCAGACGAAAACTGTTGGAGCCGAGATCGACGGCCGCCAGGCGTGAATCATTTTGCATGCTGAGGGTAGGTCCTTACGTGTCCAATCGTCCAGCATAGCATCGACCGGTGACGCGGTCGTTTCCAGCGGACGGCCCAATCAGTAGTTGTTGGGACCATGATCTCCCTTGGCATGGCCTGCCGTGCATCGTCGTCGAGTCGTTCAGGGGGCGGCCTCTTCATGACAGGTCCGTGCCGGATCCCACACCGTGCCGGCGCTGGCGGATTGCAATTTGTCATAAGGCTGTCATATTGCCGCCTTAACGTCGGCCACAGCGCCTGGAAACGTGTCCAGGTCAAACCTAGTGAAAAAAGGACTTATCATGAAATTCATTCCAAGTCGTCTGCTTGCTGCCACCGGCTGTTCCTTGATGCTGTTTGTGACGGTGGCTGCGCAAGCCCAGGAAATCACCGGTGCTGGCGCGACCTTCCCAGCGCCGCTGTACGCCAAATGGGCGGCAGACTACAACAAGGCCACGGGCGTCAGGGTGAACTACCAATCGGTCGGATCGGGCGCCGGCATCAAACAGATCGATTCGAAGACTGTAGATTTTGGTGCGTCCGACATGCCGCTGACCGACGATGAACTGAGCAAAAAAGGGCAGATTCAATTTCCCACGGTCATTGGCGGCGTGGTTCCGGTGGTCAACATCAAGGGGGTTGCACCTGGGCAGCTCAGGCTCAACGGCCAGGTGCTGGGCGATATTTATTTGGGCAAGATTACCAAATGGGATGACGCCGCGATCAAGGCGTTGAACCCATCCCTGCCCTTGCCAGACGCTGCCATTGCCGCTGTCCGGCGTGCGGATGGTTCGGGCACATCGTTCATCTTTACCAACTACCTCAGCAAGGTCAATGCCGAATGGAAGAGCAAGGTTGGCGAGGGCACTGCCGTCAACTGGCCCACGGGCGCGGGTGGCAAAGGCAATGAGGGCGTGGCCGCTTTTGTCGCTCGACTGCCCAATTCCATTGGCTATGTGGAATATGCCTATGTCAAGCAGAACAAGATGACCTATGCCCTGATGCAAAACGCAGCTGGCGCATTTGTGGCGCCCGATGACACTGCGTTCAAGGCGGCGGCGGC
>JBEGOC010000180.1:0-3024 GCA_041182225.1 Pseudomonadota bacterium
GGCCGCGCAGACCCAGCAAGGCGCCACCGTTGTAGCGCCGGTGGTCCATGCGCTTTTTGAGGGACGTGATCACCGGGTAGGCCACCAGCGCCGCCAGTTTGGTCAGCAAGGTGCGGGAAAACTCGGCGCGCAGGAACTCGATGATCATGCCCGCCAGCCCCTCGCTGGCTTTGAGTGCCACATTGCCGACAAAACCGTCGCAGACCACGATCTCGGCCGTGCCTTTGAAGATGTCATTGCCCTCGACATTGCCCACAAAATTCAGGTCACCGGCCCGGGCCGCCGCCCGCAGCAGCTCGCCGGCCTGTTTGATGACCTCGTTGCCCTTGATGTCTTCCTCGCCGATGTTGAGCAGACCGACCGTGGGCTTGTCGCTGCCACCGAGCACCGACACCCAGGCCGAGCCCATCAGCGCGAACTGCAGCAGGTGGGCCGCCGAGCAGTCCACATTGGCGCCCATGTCCAGCACGGTGGTGGCGCCACCGCGGGCGTTCGGCAGCTGGGCCGCGATCGCCGGCCGGTCGATGCCATCGAGTGTCTTGAGCAGGTACCGCGAAATGGCCATGAGCGCCGCCGTGTTGCCGGCCGAGACTGCGGCCTGCGCAGCACCGCTCTTGACCTGCTGGATGGCCACCCGCATGGACGAATCCTTCTTGCGACGCAGCGCCACTTCCAGCGGGTCGTCCATGGTCACCACCTCGCTCGCTGCCACCACGGTGGCGCGCGGGTGGGCGAAACCGGTCAGGGCGTCAGCCAGACCGACCAGCAGCAGACGCGAGTCTGGATGCTGGTCGAGAAAGCGCCGGCAGGCCGGCAACGTGACGCGGGGGCCGTGGTCCCCACCCATGCAGTCAACGGCAATGGTGATCATGCGGCGGACGCCGTCGACAAAACGGACTGAAGGGGGACGATGATGGACATCATCAAAAAGAAAGGCCCGAGGCTACGCGGGCAGTAGCATCGGGCCCGGACCGGATCGGCGTGATCAGGCTTCGGATTTGGTCTTGAGCACTTTGCGCCCGCGGTAAAAACCGGTGGGGCTGATGTGGTGGCGCAGGTGGGTTTCGCCAGTGGTTGACTCCACGGCGATACCGGGCACAGTCAGCGCGTTGTGCGAACGGTGCATGCCGCGTTTGGACGGCGACTTCTTGTTTTGCTGGACAGCCATGGTCTGCTCCTTGCGTCTTTGCGCTGCGTGACGCAGCGGCATCGGGGTTGGTGACACGCACGACAGATGGCCGCGCGAAAGCCTTCAAGTATAGCGCAAGCGCGGCGGCCTCAGCCTGGACCGCCAGCGCGCAGCCTGGCCAATGCGGCAAAGGGATGCGGCTTGTCGGACAGCTCGGCCTCAAAACCGGGGTCGGCCACCGACATGGTAAGGCCGGCCGGGCACTGGTCGTGGCGCGGCACCAGCGGCAGGCCCAGCAGCAGCTCGTCCTCGATCAGCTCTGCCAGGTTGAACTGGCGGCTGGTGACCAGCAGGTCTTCCTCAGCATCGTCGTCCAGCGCCTCGGCGACCGCTTCAGTGGCCACAAAGCGAAACCAGCGGTCCACCGACACCGCGATGTCGGCCGGGCCCAGGCAGCGCTGGCAGGTCAGCGGCAGCTTGGCGGCCACCGTCAGGTGCAGCCAGGCCTGCGAAGCGCCGACCGCATCGGTGCGCAACTCGCCTTGCGCCGCCCAGTCCAATGGCCGATCACCGCCCAAGCCCTGTGTTTCCTGCATCAGCCGCTCATAATTTGATAGCGTATCGCAGCCGGAGCGCAGGGTGGCAGCTTCGGCAAAGGCTTGAACATCGAGTGGCGGGGGGGTGCAGTCCAAGGTCATTGCTGGCAGTGTAAGAGAATCACGGGATGACTGACATTATCCCGCGCCGGCTGGTGCTCGGCTCCACTTCACCCTACCGACGCGACCTGTTGGCGCGCCTGCGCATCCCGTTCGAGGTGGCCGCGCCCGACGTCGATGAAACGCCGCACCCCAGGGAGTCACCGCAGCAACTCGCCTGCCGGCTGGCCATGAGCAAGGCGCGGGCGGTGGCTGCGCGTTTTCCGTCCGCAGTGGTGATCGGCTCCGACCAGGTGGCCGATCTGGCCGGCCAGCCACTGGGCAAGCCCGGCACCCATGAGCGGGCCGTGGCGCAGCTGCGCCAGATGCGCGGGCAAACCGTGGTGTTCCAGACCGCCGTGGCAGTGGTCTGCCAGACCAGCGGCTTTGCCCAAATGGACCTGGCCCAGGTCAAAGTAGTGTTTCGCGATCTCAGCGACGCGGAGATTGAGGCCTATCTGTTGACTGAGACGCCGTATGACTGCGCTGGCAGCGCCAAAAGCGAGGGCCTGGGCATTGCCCTGCTCGAACGCATCGACAGTGACGACCCGACCGCGCTGGTCGGGCTGCCGCTGATCCGCACCTGCCGCATGCTCGAGGCAGCCGGCATCCGGCTGCTCGGCGCATGAGCGAGGCCCGGCCTGCCGCCGCTGCGGCGCGGCACGGCACACTCTACCTGGTGCCGGCCCCACTGGACTTTGGCTGCGCCGAGCAGACCGCCCTGCAAGACAGCCTGCCGCTGGGCACACTCACCGTGGCGGCCCAGCTCGGCCACTGGGTGTGCGAAAACGCCAAAAGCACGCGGGCCTACCTCAAGCGCATTGACGCCATCGTGCCGCTGCGGCACACCCTGCAGGACCTGGCGCTGCAAGAACTGCCCCACGATGTGCATAAAAAAGGCGATCACCTGGTGGGCTTTGATGCCCGCCCCCTGCTGGCGCCGGCGCTGGCTGGGCATGATGTGGGCTTGATCAGCGAGGCTGGCATGCCAGCAGTGGCCGATCCAGGCGCCTCGGTGGTGCGAGCCGCCCATGACCTGGGCCTGCCGGTGGTGCCGCTGGTGGGGCCGGTGTCCCTGCTGCTGGCACTGGCCGCCAGCGGCCTGAACGGCCAGCAGTTTGCTTTTGTCGGCTACCTGCCGCAGGAGGCGGCGGCGCGCAGCCAGCGCATCCGCGAGCTGGAGTCGCTCGCCCTCAAGAG
>JBEGOC010000181.1:0-6423 GCA_041182225.1 Pseudomonadota bacterium
GCGTGATGCGCGCCAGAATTGCCGCCTGCACCACCGCCAGTGACAGGGCGGGCAGCAGCAGCGCCTTGAGCCCTTCAGCCACGCCCTCATCCCAGCCCGGAAAGCCGCCCGCCGAAAACCACTGCAGGTGCACCGAGAACAACAAAATCAGCAGGATGGCAAACCAGAAATTCGGCACCGCAATGCCGATCTGGGTCAGCCCCATCAGGCCCACGTCGCCCAGCCGGTTGTGGCGCGAAGCGGCGTACACGCCCACCACCAGCGCCAGCATGGTGGTCAGTGCCATCGCCATCACGGCCAGTGGCACGGTCAGGGCCAGGCGCTCCAGCACCAGCTCCAGCACCGGGCTGCTGTAGGCGTAGCTCAGGCCCAGCTCGCCCACCAGCATGCCGCTGACCCACTGCCAGTAGCGCTGCATCGGTGGCAGGTTCAGCCCCAGTTTGACGGCCAACGCCTGCACGGCCTCCGGGGCGGCGTCGGGCCCCATCAGCATCTGGGCGGCGTTGCCGGGCAGGATTTCGAGCACCAGAAACACCACCACCGACGCTCCGATCAGGGTGGCCAGCAGCGTGAGCAGGCGCTTGAGCAGGAACAGGCTCATGCGACGGGCAAAGCGCGGATAATTCCGACCATGTGGACAGGCATTGTTAGCGGGGTAACGGACGTGGATGGTAAGTCATGGCCCTGATCATCACCGACGAGTGCATCAATTGTGATGTCTGCGAGCCCGAGTGCCCGAACGAGGCGATTTTTCTGGGGCCCGAGATCTACGAGATCGACCCGCACAAGTGCACCGAGTGCGTCGGTCATTTTGACGAGCCGCAGTGCGTGCAAGTCTGCCCGGTGGCTTGTATTCCCATCAACCCGCAGTTCGTTGAGGACCGGGAAACGCTCTGGCAAAAATACCGCCGTTTGCAGGCCCGCGCTGACAAACCCGTTGCCGGTTGAGCCGGACGGCACCTGCTTGTTCGCGCTGCGCGGCCACTGGGTGCGTCACTAATCGGTGGCTGCCGTCTTTTTGGCAGTCTTTTTCTTGTCTTGGGTACCCGGCTCGCCCGGTACCTGGGCCTTGAATTCGTTGGCGCCGGACAGCCTGGGCTTCTTGGCGGTTTTCTGCGCGGGTTGGCTGTCCTTGGGCTGGGATGCGGCAGCGGCCTGCGGCTTGTCTGGCTTCACGGCCGGCTTGACGGTTGGCTTCGCGGTCGGTGTAGGGGCTTGCAAATCGGCCTTGTCCTTTTGCAGCCGCGCTTTCTCCAGCGCGGCAGCCGCTTGCGCGGTACGCTGACTGGCCTGCTCAGCCGCTTGTTTTTGCGCGCCGCTGCGGCTGTCGGCCGTGTCGACCACGCTGCCACCGGCACAGGGCTGTTGGCTGTAACTGTTGCCGCACTTATAGATGTTTTGGGCCCAGGCCCCCGTCGGCATTGAGTTTACAGCTATGAACAAAATAGCAAACGGCGTTCGGATCAACATCGTTATCTCCCGGCATGGACTGAAGCTTATCTGGTTGGGGCTGTCGTTGCGGTCGCCGGTGGATCAGGCCGGGCCGGTTTGGGCCGCGGCGGTTTGCTGGTGTGCACCAGCAGCATGGCTTTGGTCATGTCGCCCGCGCACAGCGCCGGCCAGGCGGTCAAGGCGCGGCTGATCGCCTGGTCGATGGCGATGCGGTGGTCCAACGAGGGTTTTTTCAGCACCCAGTTCACCACTTCGGCGCGGTCGCCCGGGTGGCCGACGCCCAGGCGCAGTCGCCAGTAATCGCCTGTGCCCAGCTGGGCATGGATGTCGCGCAGGCCGTTATGCCCGGCGTGGCTGCCGCCGAATTTGATCTTGGCCTCGCCCGGGGCTACATCCAGCTCGTCGTGTGCGACCAGGATGTCGGCCGGGGCAATCTTGTAAAAGCGGGCCACGCCCGCCACGGCGCGGCCGCTCAGGTTCATGAAGGCCTGCGGCTTGAGCAGCCACAGCGGCTGGTCGCCGGCCACAGTGCGCGCCACCAGCGCCTGGTAATTCTTGTCGTAAGCCCAGCTGGCCTTGAGCTGCAGCGCGAGCGCGTCCACAAACCAGAAACCGGCGTTGTGCCGGGTCTGCTCGTATTCCGGGCCGGGATTGCCCAAGCCCACCATCAGCCTGATCATGGTTGCATTATCCAATTGATGCCGCAGCAAGCAAACGGCCCACGCAGGGTGGGCCGTTTGGCTTAAGCATGCGCCAGGCGGCAGGGCCGCCAGCGCGTCGCGGGCTTACTTCTTGGCGGTCTTGGCAGCAGGCGTCTTGGCAGCCGCTGTTTTGGCGGCCGGCTTGGCACCGGCCTTGGCGGCGGGCGCAGCGGCGGCTGCGTCTGCGGCAGGCACTTCGGCACCGGCCACGGCCACCACCGACACCAGCACCGGGTTATTCTTGCCGCGTGTCACTGCCGTCACACCCTTGGGCAGGGTCACGTCGGCCAAGTGCAGCGAGGCGCCTTTTTTCAGGCCGCTGAGGTCAACAGCGATGAATTCGGGCAGGTCGGCCGGTAGGCAGAGCACCTCGATTTCCGTGATGACGTGGTTGGCAATGCAGCCCTCGGTCTTGACCGCGGGTGAATTTTCGTCGCCGCTGTAGTGCAGCGGCACTTTCATGTGCAGCTTGGTGTTGGCATCCACGCGCTGGAAGTCAACGTGCAGTACCAGTTGCTTGTAGGGGTGCATTTGCACATCACGCAGCAGGACCTGGTGGGTGCTGCCGGCCAGTTCCATCTCCAGCACGGACGAATGGAAGGCTTCCTTTTTCAGGGCGTGCCACAGCGCATTGTGATCGAGCTCGATCTGCTTGGGCTCGGCTGCCCCGCCGTAAACGATACCGGGCGTGCGGCCGGTGATGCGGAGACGGCGGCTCGCACCCGTGCCCTGCTTGGTGCGCTCAAAAGCGACTAACTTCATAACTTACTCCTGAAGGAGTCCACCGCGACCAGTGTGACTCCGGTTTAAAAAAAGCCCGCGGCACCGATTGGGGTGCGATGCAGACCCGCTTTGGCCTGGATCAGAAAAGATTTTCCTGGTCCGAGAACAAACTCATGACGGACTCACCCTTGGCGATGCGCTGGATGGTTTCCGCAAACAGGGGGGCCACGGTCAACTGCCGGATCTTGCGGCAGCCGGCGGCGGCGGTACTCAGGGGGATGGTGTCGGTGACCACCACCTCATCGAGGGCATTGCCACTGGCAATACGCTCGATGGCCGGGCCCGAAAAAATCGGGTGGGTGCAGTAGGCGTAGACTTTTTTGGCGCCGCGCTCTTTGAGCACCTCGGCGGCCTTGACCAGGGTGCCGGCGGTGTCGATCATGTCGTCCATGATGACGCAGTTGCGGCCCTCGATCTCGCCGATCACATGCATCACCTCACTCACATTGGCCTTGGGCCGGCGCTTGTCGATGATGGCCAGGTCACAGTGCAGCTGTTTGGCGAGCGCTCGGGCCCGCACCACACCGCCGACGTCGGGCGACACCACGATCAGATCATCGTAGTTTTTTTGCCGCAGGTCGCCCAGCAGCACCGGCGAGGCATAAATGTTGTCGACCGGAATATCAAAAAACCCCTGGATCTGGTCGGCATGCAAGTCCATGGTCAGCACCCGCGCTACGCCCACGGCCTGCAGCATGTTGGCCACCACCTTGGCGGTGATTGGCACCCGGCTCGAGCGCGGCCGCCGGTCCTGCCGGGCATAACCGAAGTAGGGGATGACGGCGCTGATCCGTTCGGCCGAGGCGCGCTTGAGCGCGTCGACCATGATCAGCAGCTCCATCAGGTTTTCATTGGTCGGCGCGCAGGTGGACTGGACCACGAACACATCGCGCGCACGCACGTTCTGGTTGATCTCGACCGTGACTTCGCCATCGGAGAAGCGGCCGACCGAGGCGGAGCCCAGCGAGATGTTGAGGTGGTGCGCGATGGCCGCTCCCATTCCCGGGTTGGCATTGCCGGTGAACACCATGAAGTCAGGGGTAGGTACTGCCTGAACGAGGGTTAGGGCCATGGGGATGTCGGATTGGGTTGTCGAGGGATGCAGCAGACGCGATACTTCAGTTTTCAAAGGCCCGACTTGACGCACGTACTGCCGATTGTTTGGCAGGGGAGGAAGGATTCGAACCTTCGCATGCTGGAATCAAAATCCAGTGCCTTAACCAACTTGGCGACTCCCCTACACCGGTCAACGGCTATTCACCGTCCACCTTAAAACCTGCTGCCCCAGCCCACCCGGCCAGCGGATGAACCTGCAGGGCGTTGCACACCCTGACTTCTGTGCCCGGTGGTGCCTGCGGCACCGTGACGGGCTGTGGCAGGTGGGCAAACACCGCGCTGCCAGAGCCGGTCATCCGGCCTTGCAAACCCATCGCCCCAAGCCACGCCAGAGCGTGCGGAATGTCTGGGCACAAGCCCTCTGCAATCGGTTGCAAATCGTTGCGACCAAAACCGAACGGGTCCGCAACGAAGCCTGAAAGTATAGCAGCGTCGCTGTCCCTTTTGAGCGCTGGGCTGGAGAAAATCGCGCTGGTGGCCAAGCCGGCAGCCGGCTTCACCACCAAAAACTGCGCCGCCGGGACGTCCACCGGCGTCATCACTTCGCCAATGCCTTCCACCCAGGCGTTGTGGCCACCCAAAAAAAACGGCACGTCGGCGCCCAGCGCCAGACCCAGCGGCAGCAGCCGCGCGAGCGGCCAGTTCAGTCCCCACAGCCTGTTGAGAGCCAGCAGCGTGGTGGCCGCATCGGACGAGCCGCCGCCCATGCCGGCCTGGGCCGGGATGCGTTTTTCGATACCAATGTGCGCCCCCTGGGGGCAGCCGCTGGCGGTCTGCAGCGCACGCGCCGCGCGCAGCACCAGGTCGTCGGGGGGCAACGCGGCACCCAGGTCTTCGCGGCTGAGTTGGCCGTCAGTGCGGCACTCGACGTGCAGGGTGTCGCACCAATCGATCAGCATGAACACCGACTGCAGCAGGTGGTAGCCGTCGGCACGGCGCCCGGTGATGTGCAGAAACAGGTTCAGCTTGGCGGGTGCGCTGAGATCGTAGAGGGCTTGCATGGGCTCTAATGAGACAGTGGTCAGGGCTCAAGCACCAGCCGCAGCTCGGCCGCCGGCAGCGGCGCGTCGCGGCGGGCGCCGATGCGGCCGCTGCTGCGCTGCGACAGGTCGGCCTGCCAGCCGGCCACGGCTACCGCGTCACCGGCCAGCCAGGCGAACAGGGCGGCTACCGGCAGTTCGGCCCCCAGCGTCTGCTGCATCAGCGCGCCCAGCGAGTCAAACTGGCGGGTTTCGGCGTTGCTGCGCAAGGTGCTCGCCTGCGGCGACCAGCTCAGCGCCGCCGCCGTGGTGCCCAGTGGGGTAAAGAGTGTGAGGGCCCCGGCCTGGGCGTTGCCGCTCAGCTCAAACGCGGCTGAGAACGACTGCACCGGCTGCGCTTCCACGCGCAGTGCCAGCCGGCCACGCCAGGGCCCGGTCTCAGTGCCATTTTGGCCTTCAGGCCTTGTCGGAGCTGCACATCCCACTATAAAAAAAATAGCAAGCAGGGCAACACCGGCCCAACGCTGCGGGCGGCTCACAGTTTCACGCGCAGGCGCTTCAGGGTCTCGCGCAGGGTTTCGTTGTCGGGGCTCTGGCCCACCGCTTCGCGCCACACCGTCATGGCCTGCTCGCGCCGGCCCATGGTCCACAAGACCTCACCCAGGTGGGCAGCAATCTCGGCGTCCGGGCGCGCCTTGTAGGCGCTCTGCAGCAGGCGCAGCGCCTCGGCCAGGTTGCCGCTGCGGAACTCGACCCAGCCCAGGCTGTCGGTGATGAAGGGGTCATCTGGCGCAAACTCCAGCGCCTTCTTGATCAGCTGGCGGGCTTCGGGCAGGCGCTGGTTGCGCTCGGCCAGCGAGTAGCCCAGCGCGTTGTAGGCGTGCTGGTAGTCGGGCCGGTTGGCCATGACCCCGCGCAGCAGCCGCTCCATCTCGTCAAAGCGGCCCAGCTTTTCGGCCATCATGGCCTGATCGTAGCCCAGGTCGGCATCATCGGGGAAGCGCGCCAGGCCCTCGCTCAGCAGATCGAACGCGGCCTGGTACTGTTTGGCGTCGCGCAGCAGCTGCAGTTCGGCATTGAGTTTCAGGCGGGCCTCGGCCACCGTGGTTTCGGGTTGGCGCCGGATCAGCTGGCGCGCGTCGTCGAGCTTGCCCTGGCGCGCCAGCAGGCTGGCACGGCGCATCTGGGCGTTGAGCAGTTCTTCCGGGCTGTCGATGCGGGCCAGCCAGGCCTCGGCTTGCACCACATCGTTGCGCTTCTCAGCAATCTGTGCCAGCGACAGATAGGCCTGGGCCAGGCCACGCCGGGCGGCGCTGGCCGCACTGCCGGTGCCCGGCGCCGGCGTCAGTGCCACATAGCGCTGGAAGCTGCTCTCGGCCGACTCCAGCTTG
>JBEGOC010000182.1:0-6450 GCA_041182225.1 Pseudomonadota bacterium
GATTTTCTGCAGGGCTTTGGCGTGTCACGGGCGGTGCTGACCGACCGTTTGACCAAGCTGGTCAGCCATGGTGTGCTGTCGCGCGATGTGACGGGGGGCGGTCACCCCGAGTACCGGCTGACCGAGCGCGGGCTGGACCTGTGGTCGCTGTTTCTGGCCATGTGGCTGTGGGAGATCGACTGGGGCACTGCGCAGGACCCCAACACCTGGGCGCCCGATGTGCCGCGCCTGCAGCTCACCCACACCGTCTGCGGCCAAACCATGCGGCCGGCCCTGCGCTGCCAGCACTGCCTGGGGCTGGTGTCGCCATTTGAGACCCAGGCCGACGCGAGGCCGGTTCTGGCAAGTCCGGCCAGTGACGTGCCACCGGTCGCGGCCTCTGCGTTTCGCCGCGCCCGCCAGGCCGTGCCTGCCGGCAACGACGCGACCCGACCGTCGCAACGCTTGATCCGCATGGTGGGCGACCGCTGGAACAGTGCGGTGGTGGCCGCTGCTTTTCGCGGCACCCGCTTGTTCTCGCAGTTCCAGGAGGCGCTGCACATCGGCCCGGCCCAACTCAGCGACCGGCTGGGTGAATTGCAGCAACTCGGTATTTTGCAGGCCCGCGCCTACGGTGGCAGCCGCCAGGAATACCGGCTGACCAGGGCGGGCATTGCCCTGTATCCGCTGACGCTGGAAATGGTGCGCTGGGGCAACCGCTGGCTGTGGCATGAAGGCCACCCCCTGACCATCCGGCACCTGCCCTGCGGTCATGCTTTGGACGCGTGCTGGCATTGTGGCGCGTGTGAGCAGGTGCTGTTGCGGGAGACGGTTCGGTTCAGTTGACGGAGTTGGCGCTTTGGCTCGGCTGGCGCCTACCTCGCGCTGGCGGGCGGCGTGGCTCGCGTTCTCCGGCCCACGCTCGCGGGCGGCGGGCTTTGGTGGCTTGAGCTTGCTGCGTCAACGAGATGTTTGGCCGGCTTCCCTGTAGGCAACCGCGAATGGGGCCTGCGCCCGCGAACCCCGACACCCGCCGAGAGGGGCGTGGTGGCGCTTTGAAGAGCAGCCCAATGCACCGCTTGTTCAGCCACCGCACCGGCATTCTGGTTTTCCGCGCCCCGCCTGCCCCCGCAAGGCCTCAACGATCAATGGCAACGTACCCAAAAATCATAAGGTCACAAAACACCTCACCCCTTGTACCGCGCCGCCATCGTCTCCAAAGCCAAAGGCTTGATGTTTGAGGCGTGGCCGGCGCAATCTCCAATAAAATCTCTGCAAAATAGGGCTCAAAGCCCCGTGGCTATTGGATAGTTCGCTATCAATCCAGTAGCGCAGCGCAGTCGGCAATGATGCGGTCCGGCGCACAGGCGGCAATCGGCTGGCCCATGTTGTAGCCGTAGGGCAGGGCCCACACCGGCACCCCGGCGTTGCGCGCAGTGGCCACATCGATGCTGGAGTCGCCCACAAACAGCGCGCGTGCCGGGGCCACGCCAAAGGCGGCCAGGCAGCTGGCAATGCCGGCCGGGTCGGGTTTTTTGGTGGGCAGGGTGTCGCCGCTGACCACGCGGTCCAGCAGCGGCAGCAGCTGGTGGGCGTTCAGCACCGTGGTGGTGTAGCGGCCCTCCTTGTTGGTGACCACCGCCAGCTTCACGCCCCGGTTGCGCAGGGTCAGCAGGGTACGGCGCACCTGCGGGTAGAGCTGGCTGCGGGTGCCGCAGCGCGCCTGGTAATGCTGGTCGAAAAGCGCGGCGCTGACGGTCAGGCTGTCGGCTGCGCGCACCTGCGCCTCGGACAGGCCCTGGCTCCAGGCCAGCGCCTGCACCAGCAGGGTGCGGGTGCCGTGGCCGATCCAGTCGTTCACCTGGGTTTGCGACACCAGCGGCAGGGCCAGCGCCTGCAGGGTGTCGTTGACGGCGTCGCAGATCTCGGGCGCGGTCTCGATCAGCGTGCCGTCCAGGTCGAACATCACCAGGTCAAAAGCGTTTTGGGCAGGCATGGCGGGGCTCCGGTTCAGCTCGCGCGCTTCTTGCGCTCCATCATGCGCCAGATGAAGGGGGTGAAGATCAGCTGCATCGCCAGCTCCATCTTGCCGCCGGGCACCACGATGGTGTTGGCTCGGCTCATCCACGAGCCGTCGATCATGCTGCGCAGGTACTGGAAATCAATGCCCTTGGGCTTGGCGAAACGGATCACCACCATGCTCTCGTCGGGCGAGGGAATGTCGCGGGCGATGAAAGGGTTGGAGGTGTCCACCATCGGCACCCGCTGGAAGTTGACATGGGTGTGCACGAATTGCGGGCAGATGTAGTTCACGTAGTCGGGCATGCGGCGCAGGATGGTGTCGGTCACGGCCTCGGTGCTGTAGCCGCGCTTGGATTTGTCGCGCCACAGTTTCTGGATCCATTCCAGGTTGATCACCGGTACCACGCCGATCAGCAGGTCGGGGTGCTGGGCGATGTTGACTTCCGGCGTGACCACCGCGCCGTGCAGGCCCTCGTAAAACAGCAGGTCGGTGCCGGCGGGCACGTCTTCCCAGGCCGTGAAGGTACCGGGCTCCTGCTGGTAGGGGGCGGCTTCGTCCAGATCGTGCAGGTACTTGCGGCGCTTGCCGCTGCCGCTGCTGGCGTAATCACTGAACAGGGTCTCGAGCTCGGCAAACAGGTTGTTCTCCGGGCCGAAGTGGCTGAAGTTCTTGTTGCCGGCCCGCTCGGCCTCGGCGGCCTTTTGCTTCATTTCCTTGCGGTTAAAGCGGTGAAAGCTGTCGCCCTCGATGATGGCGGCATTCACCCCTTCGCGCCGAAAAATGTTCTCAAACGTGCGGGTGACCGAGGTGGTGCCGGCGCCGCTGGAGCCGGTGATGGCAATGATGGGGTGGCGTTCAGACATGGGGTGCTTTCAGTCGTGAATCAAAGAGGTGGCTCAATCCCGGAACAGGCTGCGCTCGGTGAACAGCGGGTTGTGCTGCGCCACGGCGGTGGGTTCGGCGTGGTAGCGCTCGATGCGTTCCACCTCGTTGCGCGAGCCGAACACCAGGCCGATGCGCTGGTGCAGCGAGGTCGGCTGCACGTCCAGCATGGGTACGCGCCCGGTGCTGGCGCGCCCGCCGGCCTGCTCCATGATCATGCCCACCGGGTTGGCTTCGTACAGCAGGCGCAGCCGGCCGGGTTTGCTCAGGTCTTTGGTGTCGCGCGGGTACATGAAGACGCCGCCGCGCATCAGGATGCGGTGCGCCTCGGCCACCATGCTGGCGATCCAGCGCATGTTGAAATCCTTGCCGCGCGGCCCGGTCTTGCCGGCCAGGCACTCGTCCACATAGCGCTTGACCGGCGCCTCCCAAAACCGGCTGTTGGAGGCGTTGATGGCAAATTCCTGGGTGTCGGCCGGCACCTGGATGCCGGGGTGGGTCAGCATGAATTCGCCCAGGTTGGGGTCGAGCGTGAAGCCATAGACCCCGGTGCCCACGGTCAGCACCAGCATGGTGGTCGGGCCGTACAGGGCGTAGCCGGCCGCCACCTGCCGACTGCCGGGCTGCAGGAAGTCGGCCTCGGTCACGTCGCGCCCGGTGTCGGGGCCGCGCAGGATCGAGAAGATGCTGCCCACCGACACATTGACGTCGATATTGCTCGAGCCATCCAGCGGGTCAAACACCAGCAGGTACTTGCCACGCGGGAACTGCGCCGGAATCTGGTAGGGCAGGTCCATCTCTTCGGAAGCCATGCCCGCCAGGTGGCCGGCCCACTCGGTGCGGCGGATGAAGATCTGGTTGGACAGCACATCCAGTTTCTTTTGCGTCTCGCCCTGCACATTGACGCTGCCGCCTGTCTCGGGTGCGTGGTTACCGGTCACGCCGCCGAGTTCGCCAAAGGCGACGGCCCGGGCAATCGCCTTGCAGACCAGCGCCACATCCAGCAGCAGCGCGTTGAAATCGCCGCTGGCGTCGGGGAAGCGGCGCCGCTCCTCGATCAGAAACTGGGTCAGGGTGGAGCGGTGGGACAGGGGCATGGCGGTTGTCTCCGGTTCAGTCGGTGGGCTGGGCGTGCCAGGCGTGCAGGTCGGCCACGGTCACGCCCTGCAGGTTGGGCAACACCTTGAGCGCGCCGCTGAAATCATGGTCGGCGGTGAAATGGGTCGGGGTGATCAGCGTGGCCAGGCCAGCCCCCATGGCGGCGCGCAGGCCGTTGGCTGAGTCCTCAAAGGCCAGGCAGTTCGCGGCGGGCAGCTGCAGCCGCTGCAGCGTTTGCAGGTAGACCTGCGGGTGCGGCTTCTTGATGGCGGCCGTGGAGGCGTCCTCCACAATGCCAAAAAACTGCCGCCAATCGGAGCCGATGGCCCCCCGCAGCAGCGCGGCAATGTTGACCGGCGAGGTGGTGGTGGCAATCGCCAGCTGCAGCCCGGCCTGGCTGGCGGCGTCGATCAGGTGCAGCACGCCGGGGCGCAGGCTGACCGCGCCGTCGTTCACCATGGCTTCATAGGCCGCGGTCTTGAGCTCGTGCAGCCGGGCAATGGTGTCGCGCACGCCGGCGCCGTCCACGTCGCGCACCTCGGGGTGGCGGCTGCGCCAGTAGTGCAGCAGGCGTTCTTTGCCGCCGGACACATCAAGCAGCCGGGTGTACAGCGCTTCGTCCCAGTGCCAGTCCATGCCTTCCTGAGTAAAGGCCTGGTTGAAGGCGGCGCGGTGGGCGGCTTCGGTGTCGGCCAGGGTGCCGTCTACGTCAAAAATCAGGGCTTGGAGCATGGTGGGTCTCGGGTGGGGTTCAGGCCTGGAACAGCCGGCTGGCCAGGATGTCGGGGGCTGCGATGGTGCTGAGGTCATCGGCGGTCAGGTGGCGCTCGCGGTCGGCAAACAGGCGGCTGGCCTGGCGCAGCCGTGCCCGGTCGAGCGCATTGCGCACGCTGCGGGCGTTGGCAAAGTGCGGCTGCTGCAGGCGCAGCTGCAGGTAGCGCTCGAACGCGTCGGCGGCACCGTCGCCAAAGCGGTAGTTTTGTTGTGCCAGCATTTGCCCGGCGATTTGCTGCAGCTCAGACACCGCGTAGTCCGGGAAATCCAGGTGGTGCGCAATGCGCGAGCTCATGCCCGGGTTGGACTGGAAGAAGGTATCCATCCGGTCTTTGTAGCCGGCCAGGATCACCACCAGGTCGTCGCGCTGGTTTTCCATCACCTGCAGCAGGATCTCGATCGCCTCCTGGCCGTAGTCGCGCTCGTTCTCGGGCCGGTACAGGTAGTAGGCCTCGTCGATGAACAGCACCCCGCCCATGGCGCGCTTGAGCACCTCTTTGGTTTTGGGTGCGGTGTGGCCGATGTACTGGCCGACCAGATCATCCCGCGTCACCGACACCAGGTGCCCTTTGCGCACGTAACCGAGCCGGTGCAGGATCTGCGCCATGCGCATCGCCACCGTGGTCTTGCCGGTGCCAGGGTTGCCGCTGAAGCACATGTGCAGGCTGGGCGCCTGGCTCACCAGCCCCAGGTTGACGCGCAGCTTGTCAATCACCAGCAGCGCGGCAATGTCGCGGATGCGCGCCTTCACCGGCTTGAGGCCGACCAGGTCGTCATCCAGCTCTTGCAGCACCGCCTCCACCTGCGAGCCGGCCAGCACCTCGGCCACCGAGCGGGCGCCGGCGGTCGGGTCAGGGACAGCCGCCGCCGGGGCTGCGGTTGCGGCTGGTGCGGCGCTGGCCGCCGGGGTGCTGCCGGGAATCGCGTACAACGGGGAGTTCATGGTCAAATCGCCTTCCAGCCCTTGCTGTATCTGGGTTTATAGCTATCTTATTTGTAGCGTTCGCCTTCGGGCGAGGCACTGGCGTAGCCACGGATGGTGTAGCGCTGCGAGCGGCCGTTCACCTCTTGCCGCTCCAGCGTGAAGCCGGGCTCCACCGCCGGGCGGTTGACGATGAAGCTCATCGCGATGGTTTCCACATTGCGCGTTGAGTCAAAGGCCATCAGCCGGATGTAGTGGCGCGGAAAGGCGGCGCGGCAGGCGCTCAGTTCTTGCAGCACGCCGGCGGCGTCGTGCAGGTCGAACATCGGGTTGCCGTACATGCTCCAGTAGGTGTTGCGCGGGTGCGGGTCGTCGGTGTACTCCACGCTCCAGGCGTAGCCCTTGCGCAGGCCGTATTCGATCTGCAGGGTGATCTCGGCGTCGGTCAGGTCGGGCAAAAAGCTGAACTGGCCTTGCGTCAGGCGGCCGGTCGGGTTGGTCATCATGGCGGGATTCTCCTTCGGAAATAAGGTGTGGCGAAGCGCGTGTTGCTCAGGCCACCGAGGGGGTGTTGGCGTAGTCGCTGCTGTCGGTGCTCTGGTAGTTGAAGCTGATGTCGCCCCAGGTGTCGAGCGCCGCCTTCAGCGGGCTGCTATGCTGGGCCGCCTGCTTCAGGATGGACGGGCCTTCCTGCAGGATATTGCGGCCCTCGTTGCGCGCTTTCACCATGCTCTCCAGCGCCACCCGGTTGGCCACGGCACCGGCCTGGATG
>JBEGOC010000183.1:0-3150 GCA_041182225.1 Pseudomonadota bacterium
GCGCCGGCGCCGATGGCCTGCAAGACCTGCGCACCATCATTGCCGGCGCCGCCCGCTGTCTGGCGCGGGCGGGCTGGCTGCTGCTGGAGCACGGGTACGACCAGGCCAGCAGCGTCAGCACCCTGCTGGAGGCGGCTGGCTTCAGCCAGGTGCAGTCCCGCGAAGATCTGGCCGGCATCGCCCGCTGCAGCGGCGGGCGGCTGTCATCGGGGCAGTGAGTCACCAGAAAAAAAATAGACCTGCGGCTGCTCGGGTTTGATCCAGGCCCGGACCTCAGCCGGCAGGCTGGCCGGATGCACTGCGGCGGTGACCTTCACATCCGGCGTCTTGTCAAGTTCCAGCACCTGCGCCTCTTCCTTGCTGGTCAGCCGGTTGTAGAGCAGCACCTTGGGTTTGAGGCTGTGCGCGCCAGGCCCAACCACCTGTCCCAAAGAGCCATCGCTGAGTTGCACCAGGGTACCCGGCGGGTAGATGCCCAGCAATTTGATCAAATGGCCCAGCACGGCTGTGTCAAAGCGGCCCGACTCGCGCTTGAGCAGCGTGGACAGGGCCTCCATCGGGACCAAGGGTGTCACATCGATGGCCTCTGGCATGCATAGACGGTCATAACGGTCCACCAGAGACAGTATCCGGGCGCCGATGCCAAGATCCTTTTTGCCGCTTGGCCAGCCGCTACCATCCATTGCCTCATGGTGGTCGGCCAGATTCATCAGGGCCTGGGGACTGAACATGCCCGACTGCGTAGCAAAAAAAAGGCTGTGCCGCAGGTGTTGCCGGTACTGGTCCTCCTCATATTTGTTGCGCTTGGCCAGACCCAGGATGCGCACCGGCACCTCGGACTTACCCACATCGTGCACCAACGCTGCCATCGCGAGGTCCGTCAAGGCCTGCTCATCGAGCCCCATTTTTTTACCAAGCAGGAGGCATAGCGCCATCACGTTCACGGCATGCAGCTGCTGTCCGCCACCGGTCTTTCGCCCCAAAAAATGCAGTGACACCTCTTGCGCCAGCATCACGGCAGCCGCCGACTCGGATGACACACCTCGGAGTTTCGTGCCTGCTGCCTTGGGCGCACTGCCGAACGACAACAGCACATCACGGGTCTCCCGCGCCACCAACTCCCAGGCGCGGTCAACGCGTTCGGCCACGGCCCGCTGCTGCCTTTGTCGGTCAAGCGCCAGTTTCTTGCTGTCTTGGAGTTGCTGTGGCACGGCGAATTTGGCCGCTGGCCGCAGCCCGCCTACCAACTCGCCGCCCGCCTTGGATTGCAGCGGCGGCAGCGCCACTTCGCTTTTGTCGGGCAGGTAGTAGAGCCGTCCCGCCACATTGAGCGACTGCATGGTGGCGATATCGTCAGCGGATTTCAACAGCATCCGGTTCGAGATGAACGGGTGCTCCGACCATTTGAGGTCAAGCCAGACAAACAGACCGACTGTGAGCTGTGAGGCATCAATCGGCACCGCACCCGCTGCTTTATCCCACAAACTCATGCCCAGTCCAAGCCTTTTTGTTATCAGGCCCGTGTGTGCGGGCGTTCCGTTACTGGATTGTTCTTCGAATCAGCCATCCGGTCTATCCCCCAAATGGGGGATAGGGATAACCCTCGGTGTGACGGCCATTGGCGAGAACCCAGCCCAGCGAGGGCGGCCGGCGGAACTCACTGGTCAGAGACAGTAAAGTGGTACGCTAGCCGTTGCTGCGGATTCAGCCACGCCAACACTTCGGGGGTCAGTGTGCCGGGACGAATGGCAGACACGATTTTCAGGTCTGGCGCGGTCGCCAACTCCAGCACAGGCGCATCGTCTTTGGGTCGCTCAGGGCTGTAAATCAGCACCTTGGGCTGCAGACTTTGCTGCCCGGGCGCGACCACCAGCGCCAAAGAATCGTCGTTGAGCTGAACCACCGTACCGGGTGGATAGACGCCCAGCAGTTTGATCAGCAGGGCCATCAGGGCAGGGTCATACTTGCCAGCCTCACGACGAAACAGCGTGGCCAATGCCTCAGCAGGTACCATGGGCTCTTTGCCGGCTGCCTCCGGAGTGCACAGGCGGTCGTAACGGTTCACCAGCGCCAGGATCCGCGCGCCAGGGCTCAGCCTGGATTTTTTTTGCGGCCAGCCCAGGCCATCCAAGGTTTCATGATGGTCGGCAATCATGGTCAGGGCCGCCGGGCTGAACGAGCCGGACTGGCTCGCCAGTTGCACGCTGTGGTGCACATGCTGCCGATAAAACTCTTCCTCATGTTTTTTTCGCTGCGCATTTTTTAGGATGTGCAGGGGCACTTCGGACTTGCCGGCGTCGTGGGCCAACGCCGCCATGGCCAGGTCGGCGAGTTCTCGCTCATTCAAACCAGCTTTCTTGCCCAGCAACAAACTCAAGGTCATGGTGTTGAGCGCATGAAACTGGGGGCCCTGGGCCGTGCTATCGCCCAGCAGGTGCAACAACATGTCTTTGCCCTGTGCCACTTGGGTGGCGTTATCTAACGACACCTGTTTGATGTGCGCGCCCGCCACCTTGGGCGAGCCCGCCATGGTGAGCAAGGCGTCCCGGATGCCTGTAGCTGCGCTCTCCCATGCCCGCTGGGCCCGAGTGGCCGCATCCTTTTCCGCCCATATCTTGTCTTTTTTGGCTTTTTCGAGGCGCTTAACCTCTTGCACCAGAGCCTGCCTGTCCGCCAGTTGGGCCTGATCAGGGGCAAGAGCCCTGGCCACCGGGGGCAGCGTCTGCTCGCTTTTGTCCGGGAGGTAATAGAGCCGCCCCGCAACATCGAGCGACTGGATGGTGGCCACCTCTTTTACCGTCTTGACGCGGAATCTGTTGGTCACGAACGGGTGTTCGGTCCAGCTCAGATCAAGCCAAACGTAGAGCCCTACCACCACTTGCGATGCCTCAATCGGCACGGCGCCCGTCGGCCGGTCCCATAAGCCCATGTCACTGCACTCCCTGCGGTTGTCAGGCACCGGCTTGAAGCCTCGCCTTTTTTGGTTATGGGCCAGATCATAAGCGGTGAGGACCGCTCAATCCCATCCAGCCAGCCCTTTCGACTTCAGGGTCTCCGCGGACAGCGGGTGCTGCAAAGTGAAATAATCGCGGCATCGAATTTGAAGGACCATCGACATGAGTGACACCCAAGAGCGTATTGACCAGCTTG
>JBEGOC010000184.1:0-9551 GCA_041182225.1 Pseudomonadota bacterium
ACGTGGCCGACGCCTACACCGACCCGGCCTTTGATTTCTCCGGCACCCGGCGCTTCGACCAGAGCACCGGCTACCGGTCCAAGTCATTCCTGACCGTGCCGATGAAGGACCACGAGGGTGAAGTGATCGGGGTCCTGCAACTGCTCAATGCCCAACGGCCCGGTACCACCGACGTGGTGCCGTTTTCACAGGCCGACCAGAGCTTGGTGGAGTCGCTGGCTTCGCAGGCGGCGATCGCCCTGAACAATCGCTTGCTGATGAGCCAGCTGGAGGCGTTGTTTGAGTCGCTGATCCGCTTGATCAACGTCGCCATCGAGGAAAAATCCCAGTACACCGGCGGCCATTGCTCCCGCGTGCCCGAGCTGACCCTGATGCTGGCCGACGCGGTGGCGCAAACCACCACGGGTCCGCTGGCCGACTTCACCATGGACGGCCGGGACCGCTACGAGCTCAAAATTGCCGGCTTGTTGCATGACTGCGGCAAGATCACGACGCCGGTGCATGTGGTTGACAAGGCGACCAAGCTCGAGACCCTGTTTGACCGGGTAGCGCTGATCGACACCCGTTTTGAGGTGCTCAAGCGTGACGCCGAAATTGAAGCGTTGCGGGCCCAACTGGCCTTGCGGCCCTGCGTTGACGCGCCCGCTGAAGCCCGGCTGGTGAGCCAATGCGAGGCGGCCCAGACAGCCATCGATTCAGACCGTACTTTTTTACGCGCCACCAACAAGGGCGCCGAGTTCATGAACGACGCGGCGATTGCGCGGGTGCAAGCCATCGCCAGTCAGCGCGTCTGGCGCAACGAGGACGGGGTGGTGGTGCCCTTCCTCACGGCCAATGAACTCGAAAACCTGAGCATTCGCGGTGGCACGCTGACCCAGGACGAGCGCGCCACCATCAACCACCACATCGTGGCCACCATCAAGATGCTGGAACAGCTGCCCTGGCCCCGGCACCTCAAGCGCGTGCCGGAGTACGCGGGCGGCCACCATGAGCGCATGGATGGCAAGGGTTATCCCAAGGGGCTCAAGCGAGAGCAAATGTCGGTGCAAGCCCGCATCATGGGCATAGCCGACATCTTTGAGGCACTCACCGCCTCGGACCGGCCCTACAAAAAGGGCATGAAGTTGTCGCAAGCCATCAGCATCATGCGGAAATTCAAGGAAACCGGTCATATTGACCCTGACTTGTTCGACGTGTTCATGCAGGAACGCGTGTACCTGAGTTACGCCCAGCAGTTCCTGGAGCCTTGGCAAATTGACGATCCGCTAACGGTGTGACGTCGCCCGGGGGCGGGGTCAGGCGACGGCCTGGGACGGTGCCAAGCGTTCGCAGCGGGCGGGCTCGTGGTGGTCGATAGGCGGCAGGTGCAGGCGCAACACCTCGGCGCGTGCGGGGTGCGCGCTGGCATCCCAATCGCTCAGTACCAGGCGCGTCCAGCCCTGGCCGAGGTCGTGCGCCGCTGGCCGGTGGGTGTGGCCGTGAATCAAGGTGTCAGCCCGGTGCGATGCCAGCCAGGCCCGGCAGGCGGCCGCATCCAGGTCAGCGTCGGCGCCTGCGATGCGCTTGCGGGCTTCGCTTTGGGCGCGCAGGGCGCGGGCCTGCGCCTGGCGCACCGCCAGCGGCTGGGCCAGAAAGGCTTGCTGCCAAGCCGGGCTTCGCACCTCGGTCCGGAAGCGCTGGTAGTCGGTATCGGCCAGACACAGGGCATCACCGTGCGACAACAGCCAGCGCTGGCTGCCGGCAGTGAGCACGCATGGATCGGTCAGCAGTTGCAGGCCGGCGGCCTGGGCAAAGGCCTCGCCCAACAAAAAATCGCGGTTGCCGTGCAGCAGGTAGACCGGGCGGTGCCCCGAGGCTGAGCGCAGCAGGGCCACGCAGTCGGCCGCAAACCCGTCGGCGCCAGGCGCCAGCGCGTCGTCGCCCACCCACACTTCGAACAGGTCACCGAGAATGAACAAGGCATCGGCGGACGTACCCTGCAGGTAGGCCTGCCAGGCGGCCACGGTAGCCGGCTCGCCGGGCTGCAGGTGCAGGTCCGAAATCAGGTCGATGCAGCGCCAGCGCGGGGGCGCGGTCAGCGCCGCAAGCCGCATGTCAGAGGGCGACAGCGCGCCCGATCACCACGTCGTCCACCGGCACATCGTCGTGGTAACCATTGCGGCTGGTTTTGACGGCGGCGATTTTGTCCACCACCTCGCTGCCGGCAACCACCTTGCCAAACACGGCATAGCCCCAGCCCTGGGCCGAAATGGCCGTGTGGTTGAGGAAGCCGTTGTCGGCCACGTTGATGAAGAACTGGGCGGTGGCTGAATGCGGGTCACTGGTGCGCGCCATGGCCACGGTGTAGTGCAGGTTCTTCAGGCCGTTGTTGGCTTCGTTGTCGATCGGCTTGTCGCAGGCCTTTTGTTTCATGCCGGGCTCCATGCCGCCGCCTTGCACCATGAAGCCGGGAATGACACGGTGGAACACCGTGTTGTCGTAGTGGCCCTTGGCCACGTACTGCAGGAAATTGGCGACCGATTTGGGCGCCTTGTCCTGGTCGAGTTCGAGCGTGATCACGCCAAAATTGTTGACGTGGAGTTCGACTTGGGGGTTGCTCATGATTTATTTCACCAGGGTTGCAGAGTTGATAAGAATGGCAGTTTTGGGAACGTCGGAAGGGAAGGGGCCGCCCGGCCCGGTCGGGCTGGTCTTGATCTTGGTGATCACATCCATGCCGCTGACGACCTTGCCAAACACCGTGTAGCCGAACAGCTGCGGCGCGTTCACCAGGTTGGCCCGGGGGGTATTTTCGTACACCCGGCCCTGGTACTCAAACTTGGGCACCGGGTCGCCGGGCGGGATCAGGATGGGGTCGAGAAAGGCGTTGTCGCGCACATTGATGAAAAACTGGGCGGTGGCCGAGTTCGGGTCATTGGTGCGGGCCATGGCCAAGGTGCCCACCACGTTTTTCGGGCCGCCGCGGGTCAGCGCTTCGCGCCCCTCGTGCGCCACCGGCGGGCGTGATTTGCGCTCGACGAATTTGGCGTCAAAGCCGCCGCCCTGCACCATGAAGTTGTCGATCACCCGGTGAAAAATGGTGCCGTCGTAGTGCTTGTCACGCACGTACTGCAGAAAGTTTTCCACCGTTTTGGGCGCTTTGTCGGGGTAGACCTCGACCACAAAGTCGCCGGCGCTGGTGGCAAAGCGGACTTTGGGCGCTTCTTCCGCAGCGCTCGTGCCTGCTATCAAAAAAATAGCTAGAGAGCCAGTCCATATGCGGGCTAGAGCCCATTTCCATTGAAAAATCATGCGATGTTGCTTTCAAAAAATATCTTCCACAGGTTCCCCTGGCGTACCCAGTACTGTCGTTTGATCGGTCCGGTGCGCTTGCCGCCGGCCACCTCGCCAAAGGTCACCACCATGGTGTCGGCAGCGTCGGTCCAGCGCAGCATGGACAGGTCCTTGAGCTCGATGGCATTGCCCTTGACTTTGCGCTGCTCGGTCCGCAGCACCGGTGTCCAATCGGCCAGTGTCTTGCCGTAGCTGTTGAAATCAGCGCTGTAGTGTTGCAACAGCGCATCGATGTCGCCGCTGGCTTTGGCCTGCTTCCAGGCCGTCAGCGCCGCCTGAAAGGGCTGTGCATCGGCCAGTGCCAGGGCCGGAGTGACCCAGCGCAACTGCTTGGAAATCACCACTGGCGTGGTGCCGATCTCCACCGTGCGGATGATGCGGGCCAAGTCGGGGTTGGTCAGTACCACGCAGCCGTCGGTGGCCAGTGGCGGACGCGAGAACTGTCCTGGCGGGGTGCCGTGCAGCCAGATGCCCTTGCCGGTCTTGCCGCGCTTGCTGTCGAGTACATTGGGGTAATTGATGGGCAGGGCGCCGGCGCCGTAAAAATCGCTGAGTGATTTGGGATCGAGGTTGCTGGTGATGAAATACACCCCGAGCGGCGTACGCAGGTCGCCCTCGACGACTTTTTCCACGCCGGACCGGCCGACCGAGATGTAATAGTCAGCCAGCAGCTTGAGCCCATCAGGCCGATTCTCAAACAGGTACAGGCGGGAGCGGGAGGTGTCCACAGCAATCGCGTGCCGGTTGCGCGGTGACAGATTGACAAACTCGGCTGGCACAGCGGCTGATGGTGGGCGTTCGGTCAGGGCCTTGAGTCGGGCTCGCGACTCGGCCCGCAACTCGTCCAGGCCGGCGGCGCCATCCGCGTTCAGCGGCGACGGCACATCGCCAAAAACGCGGACCGGCCGCTTGCGCGAGGCCAGAATGTCGCCGTACACCAGTTGCGCCAGATGGAAATCAGGGTAGTCCTCCACCAGGCCTCGGGCTTTGTCGAGGGCCTGCCGGCTTTGGGCGTTGGCCAGCAGTCGGTAGATCTCGATCAGACGGGCCTCGGCCTGACCGGCCTCGGGCAACCTCGGCGCGGCTGGCGCCGAAGCAGCCGGGCGCGCCTTTTTGGAAGCCATGGCCGGCGTTACTGCACCCCAGCTCAGCACGGCCGACAGTGCCAACAGGGGCAGCGACGTCTTCAGCATGTGGTCAGTCAGCCGTCGGGGCAACAGCGCCGGGGACTTGGGTGGGCTGCATGCGCCGGTCAGCTGCCGGTTGATTCCTTGACGATCAGCCAGCGCTCACCCACCTTTTGCAGTTCAAGGGTCTTGCGGCTCGACACGGCCAGTGCGTTAGCCCGGTAGTTTTGCCGGAACTTGGCGACCGCCTTGGTGCCGTTCACACTGACCGCCAGATCCTCCAGTTTGAGGCTGATGCTCGACTTGCCGGTGATGCGTTCGCGCCGCTCGGCTTCCCAGCTGCTGCGCGCCTGGTTGCCTGGCGGGTCAAAATCTTTGCCGTAGGCGCCCAGGTAGGCCGGCATGTCCTTGCCGGCCCAAGCCTTGGCCCAGGCCTGCACGGCCAGCGTGACGTCTCGCACCGCGGTCTCACTCGTGGCCGGCTTGGCCGGGGTGGCGGCCGGGACGGGCGCCGGCGCGGGTGTGGGCGTTGGTGCCGGCTGCGGCGCTGGCGTTGCTGCTGGCAGCGTGGGTGCCGGCGTTGGGGCAGGAGCAGGGGCTGGCGCAGGTGCGGGTGTGGGTGCGGGTGCGGGTGTGGGTGCGGGTGCGGGTGCCGCAGCAGTCGGCCGTTGCGCCTTGGCGTTGGGGTTGAACAGTTCGCGGATCAGGGCCAGTTTGGGCTGCACGGCGGTGTTACTGCCATCAAGTTGCAGAGCCTTGTTGTAAGCCTGGCTGGCCAGCTTGGCGTACACATCGCCCAGATTTTCATGCGCCGTTGCATAGCTGGGGTTGGTGCGGATGGCCATTTCCAAAGCGGCCCGGGCCTTGTCGTATTGGCTTTGGCCAGCGTAGAGCACCGCCAGGTTGTTGTAGGGTTCGGGCAGCTCCGGGTAGTCTTCGGTCAGTTTGGTGAAGATGGCGATCGCCTCATTGATCTTGCCGGCATCGCGCTGGATCACGCCTTTCAGAAAGCGCATTTGCGGGTCACGCGGCTTGCTGGCCAGATGGGCATCGGCCTTGCTCAAGGCCTCGGCCAATTTGCCGGCGCGCAGCAACTGCAGTGCGTCGTTGTACTCATCGGCGTGCGCGGTGCCGCCCAGGCAGGCGGTCAGCAGCAGCAGCGCAACGCAAACGTGAATCCGGGAAGAAACGAGTGTCATGAGTGGTGTAGCGGCTTGCGCCGGGTCCCCGAAAAATGGCGGCCCCAGCGGCAGCCGGGGGCGATATACTGGGTTTCATTGTAGCCCAGCCACATCCCCCGAGCGGCTTCGGCCCGGCCACGCCAAGACCGTCGGGACGGGTGTCGTGGGCTGTGGCCAGAGACTGCGCCATGCCCCTGTTCTCCCAGCCCTGTTACCCATGAGTCTTCGCATTTACAGCACCCTGTCGCGCGCCATCGTGCCCCTGGTGCCCCTGGAGCCCGGCCACGTGCGCATGTACGTTTGCGGCATGACGGTGTACGACCTGTGCCACCTCGGCCACGCTCGCTCCATGGTGGCGTTCGACGTGGTACAGCGCTGGCTCCGGGCCAGCGGCCTGCGTGTGAGCTATGTGCGCAACATCACCGACATCGATGACAAGATCATCCGCCGCGCGGTGGCCAACGGCGAGACCATCCGTGCGCTCACCGACCGCATGATCGACGCGCTGCATGAAGATGCCGATGCCCTGGGCATCGAGCGGCCCGACGCCGAGCCGCGCGCCACGGACTATGTGCCCCAGATGCTGTCCTTGATCGGGCAACTGGTGGCGCGGGGGCTGGCCTATCAGGGCCGTGACGGGGATGTCAATTTTGCGGTGCGCAAATTCCCGTCGTATGGCCGGCTCAGCGGCAAATCGCTCGATGACCTGCGTGCGGGCGAGCGCGTGGCGGTGGCCGAGGGCAAGGACGATCCGCTCGATTTCGTGCTGTGGAAGGCCGCCAAGGCCGATGAACCGCAGGACGTGCGCTGGGACAGCGCCTGGGGCCCAGGTCGGCCGGGCTGGCACATCGAATGCTCGGCCATGTGCGGCGAACTGCTGGGTGCGACCGTTGACATTCATGGGGGTGGCGCCGACCTGCCGTTTCCACACCATGAGAACGAGATTGCCCAGAGCGAGGGCGCCACAGGCAAGCCCCTGGCCAACATCTGGATGCACAACGGCTTTGTGACCCGCGACCATGAAAAAATGTCCAAAAGCCTGGGCAACTTTTTCACCATCCGCGACATCCTGGCCCGCTTTGACGCCGAAACCACCCGGTTCTTCATCGTTCGCGCCCATTACCGCAGCGCCCTCAATTACAGCGACGCCCACCTGGAAGACGCGCGCAGCGCCCTGCGACGCCTCTACACCGCGCTGGCGCTGGTGGCGCCGGCGCCGGTCACCATCGACTGGTCCGCGCCCTTTGCGCTCGCCTTCAAGGCGGCGATGGACGACGACTTTGGCACGCCCGAGGCGGTGGCGGTGCTGTTTGAGCTGGCTACCGAGGTCAACCGCAGCCGCTCGCCCGAATTGGCCGGGCTGCTGCGGGCATTGGGCGGCTGCCTGGGTCTGCTGCAGGCCGAGCCCGCCGTGTTTTTGCAGGCCGGTGCGCAGCTGGCGCCGGCGGTGATCGAGGCGCTGATCGCGCAACGCGCCCAGGCCAAGAAAGACCGCAACTTTGCCGCTGCCGATGCCATCCGCCAGCAGCTGCTGGCGCAGGGCGTGGTGTTGAAGGATGCACCGGGCGGCACCAGCTGGGAGACCGTGCAGTGAGCGGTTCTTGTACGTTTTTTGCCTGTAGCCCCCGTATTCATTGACATGGATGCTACAAAAAAAGAAGCGACTGAGCTGCAGACCCCCGCCTACTGGGAGGCGGCTTGCCAGCACCTGATGGCGCAGGACCGGGTCATGAAGCGGCTGATCCCGCAGTTTGGCAATGCCTGCCTGCAAACCCGCGGCGATGCGTTTGTGACGCTGGCGCGCAGCATCGTGGGGCAGCAGATTTCGGTCAAGGCGGCGCAGACGGTGTGGGACCGCTTGGCCCAGCTGCCGCGCCGCATGACGCCTGCCAATGTGCTCAAGCTCAAGGTGGACGACATGCGCGCCGCCGGCCTGAGCGCCCGCAAGGTCGAGTACCTGGTGGACCTGGCCCTGCATTTTGGTAACCGCTCGGTGCACGTGAAAGACTGGGACGCCATGGACGATGAGGCCATCATTGCCGAGCTGGTCGCCATCCGTGGCATTGGCCGCTGGACCGCTGACATGTTCCTCATCTTTCACCTGATGCGCCCCAATGTGCTGCCGCTGGACGACGTCGGGCTGATCAACGGCATCAGCAAGTGCTATTTTTCGGGCGACAGCGTCAGCCGCAGCGACGCGCGCGAGGTGGCCGCCGCCTGGACACCCTACTGCAGCGTGGCAACTTGGTATATTTGGCGCTCGCTGGATCCGCTGCCAGTGAACTACTAACCCGTCATTGACAGACCGCACAGGAACGCAAATGGCCAAAAAAATATTTCTGGATTTTGAGCAGGCCATTGCCGAGCTTGAGAACAAGATCGAGGAGCTGCGCTACGTTCAGACCGAGTCGGCGGTTGACATCTCGACGGAGATCGACCAGCTGGCCAAGAAAAGCCTGCAGCTGACCAAGGACATCTACAGCCAGCTCACCCCCTGGCAGATCACCAAGATCGCGCGCCACGCCGAGCGCCCCTACACCCTGGACTACGTCAACGAAATCTTCACCCATTTCGTCGAACTGCACGGTGACCGGCATTTTGCCGACGACCTCAGCATCGTCGGCGGTCTGGCCCGCTTCAACGGCAGCCCCTGCATGGTGCTGGGCCAGCAAAAGGGCCGCGACACCAAGGAGCGCGGCCTGCGCAACTTCGGCATGAGCAAGCCCGAGGGCTACCGCAAGGCGCTGCGGCTGATGAAGACCGCCGAAAAATTCAAATTGCCGGTGTTCACCTTTGTCGACACGCCCGGCGCCTACCCCGGCATCGACGCCGAGGAGCGCGGCCAGTCCGAGGCGATCGGCCGCAACATCTTCGAGATGGCCCAGCTGGAGGTGCCCATCATCACCACCATCATCGGCGAAGGCGGCTCGGGCGGCGCGCTGGCCATCTCGGTCGGGGACCAGGTGCTGATGCTGCAGTACTCCATTTATTCGGTGATCAGCCCGGAAGGCTGTGCCTCCATCCTCTGGAAAACCTCGGACAAGGCGCAGGACGCTGCCGACGCGCTGGGCATCACGGCGCACCGGCTCAAGGCGCTGGGCATGGTCGACAAAATCGTCAATGAGCCAGTGGGTGGCGCCCACCGTGACCACAAGCAGATGGCGGCCTTTCTCAAACGCGCCCTGACCGACGCCTACCGCCAGGTGGGCGACCTCAAGGGCCGCGATCTGCTGGACCGGCGCTACGAGCGCCTGCAAAGCTATGGCCGCTTCACCGACACCCGGGTGGCCAGCCGTTAGGCAGCCGGCCCGCTCGGCATGAGCCCCGGCCTGGCCGAGGCGATTGCCGGTTTTTCGCCAGGCCTGCCGCTGGCTGTCGCGTTCAGCGGCGGCGCTGATTCCACCGCCTTGCTGCTGGCCTGTGCCGACAAGTGGCCGGGCCAGGTCCACGCCTTTCATGTCCATCACGGTCTGCAGGCCGCGGCCGGTGACTTCGAGCGCCACTGCCAGCGTGTCTGCGCAGAGCACGCTGTGCCGCTGCATGTGCGCCGGGTCGATGCCCGACCCGTGCCAGGGCAAAGCCCGGAAGATGCCGCCCGACGCGCCCGTTATACAGCGCTTGAGGCGCTGGCCTTTGCCAACATTGACACTGTAGCTATTAAAAACATAGCATTGGCGCAGCATGCCGACGACCAGGCCGAGACCCTGTTGCTGGCCCTGAGCCGGGGCGCCGGCCTGCCGGGCCTGAGCGCCATGCCGGCGCACTGGCAGCGCGCCGGCCTCAGCTACCACCGGCCGCTGCTGGCTGTAGCGGGGGCCGAGTTGCGGGCCTGGCTGCAGCAGCGCGGCGTAGGCTGGGTCGAAGACCCGACCAATGCCGACCTGCGCTACACCCGCAACCGCATCCGAGC
>JBEGOC010000185.1:0-3053 GCA_041182225.1 Pseudomonadota bacterium
TTTCGGTGATCTCGCTGACCACGCGCAGGGTGTATGGGAACTCCTCGCGCGACGGCAGCGCGGCCACCAGGGCCCGCTTGGCCAGACGGCCGTGGCCGATCTCACGCCGCTTGGGGCTGCCGACCCGGCCGGTTTCGCCAGTGGCGAACGGGGGCATGTTGTAGTGCAGCATGAAGCGGTCTTCGTACTCGCCAGCCAGGGCGTCGATGCGCTGGGCATCGCGCTCGGTACCGAGCGTGGTGACCACCAGCGCCTGCGTCTCACCGCGGGTGAATAGGGCAGAACCGTGGGTGCGCGGCAGAACGCTGTTACGGATCTCGATTGGGCGCACGGTACGCGTGTCGCGGCCGTCGATCCGCGGCTCGCCGGCCAGAATCTGGCTGCGCACGATGCGGGCTTCAATGTCAAACAGCATGCCTTCGACCTTGACGGCGTCAAAGGCAACGCCATCGGCCTTCAGATCGGCCATCACCACCGCATAGGCTTCGCGGCAGGCGTGGGTGCGAGCCTGCTTGTTTCGGATCTGGTAGGCGGTGCGCAGACGCTCCTCAGCCAGTGCGGTCACGCGGGCGATCAGCGGCTCGTCCTTGGCAGGTGCCGCCCAGTCCCAGGCGGGCTTGCCGGCATCGCGCACGAGATCATGGATGGCATTGATGGCGATATTGCCCTGCTCGTGGCCAAACACCACGGCGCCAAGCATGATCTCTTCACTGAGTTGCTGGGCTTCAGACTCAACCATCAGCACAGCGGCTTCGGTGCCGGCCACCACCAGGTCCATGATCGAACCCTTGCGGGCGGTCTGGCCCGGGTTGAGCACATACTCACCGTTGATGTAGCCGACACGGGCCGCGCCGATCGGACCGGTGAACGGAATGCCACTGATGGACAGGGCAGCGCTGGTGGCGATCAGCGCGGCGATGTCGGCGTCGACTTCGGGGTTCAGTGACAGGGTGTGCACCACCACCTGCACTTCATTGAAAAAGCCTTCCGGGAACAGCGGGCGGATCGGACGGTCGATCAGGCGGCTGGTCAGGGTTTCGAACTCGCTGGGGCGGCCTTCACGCTTGAAAAAGCTGCCGGGAATCTTGCCGGCGGCGTAGGTTTTCTCGAGGTAATCCACCGTCAGCGGGAAAAAGTCCTGCCCCGGCTTGGCGCTCTTGGACGCCACCACCGTCGCCAGCACCACGGTACCCTCCATGCTCAGCAGCACGGCGCCACCGGATTGGCGGGCGATTTCACCGGTTTCCATGGTGACCGTGTGCTGGCCCCACTGGAAGGTCTTGCTTACTTTGTTGAACATGCTCATGTTGATATCTCCTGGTCACAGTATGGGAGGTGCAGGCCACCTCGCCCGAGCCCGGATCCAGCCAGACAGAACACGATGCCATTCCAGGAAAACACGAGCATGGGGCTCAAATTTTCATGGAATGACACAGCTTCGCTCTGTTTTTGCCTTCTCCGAAGTAAAAAACGCCTGAGCAGCGGAGCCAACTCAGGCGTTCATCATTCGATCAGCCGATTACTTGCGCAGTCCCAGCTTGGTGATCAGCGCGGTATAACGGTCAGCATCTTTGGACTTGAGGTAGTCCAGCAGCTTGCGCCGGCGGCTCACCATGCGCAGCAGGCCGCGACGTCCGTGGTGGTCCTTGGCATGCGTTTTGAAGTGGGGGGTGAGCTCATTGATGCGCGCGGTGAGCAGCGCGACCTGAACTTCGGGACTGCCGGTGTCACCGGCCTGGCGTGCGTTGTCTTTGACGACAGCGGCTTTGATGCTAGATGCGATCATGTCATTTTCCTGTTTGAACTGAACTTGCGACCGGGGCTGGAACTGCCCCGGACGTGCGCTGGTGCGAACGGCACAGCCTGCTGAGTATAGCGGAAGCTGTTGAGCCTTAGCGCTGGGCAGCCAGCCACTGGCGCAGCCGGTCCACCCCCAGCACCAGCCGCTGCGGGTCACGCGAGGCAAAGCACCAGCGCAGCCAGCCCTGCGCCTCAGGGGCAAAAGCCTCGCCCGGCGCCAGCCCGAGGCCGGCCTCGGTCACCAGCCGTTTGGCCGTCTGCAGCGAGTCACCATGCCCGGTCAGCCTGAAAAAGGCGTACATGCCGCCACGCGCCGGTGCCACCTGAACGCCAGGCAGCGCCTGCAGCAGCGGGATCAACGTGTCACGGCAGAGTTTCAGGTGTGCCACCACGCCGGGCGTAATGGCCTCGGTGTGGCGCAACGCAGCCATGCCGGCGCGCTGGGTGAACACGCTGGCGCAGGAGGTGTTGAACTCGATCAGCTTAGCCATGTGCGGCGTCATGGCCGGCGGCATCACCAGCCAGCCCAGACGCCAGCCGGTCATCAGAAAGCTTTTGGAAAAGCTGTGCGCCACCACCAGACGGTCATCGGGCGCTGCCACATCGAGAAAACTCGGGGCGCAGCCATTGGCACTGGGCTCGAAATACAGGCGTTCGTACACCTCGTCGGCCAGGATCCAGGTGCCGGTCTGGCGGCAGTGGGCCAGGATCTGCTGCTGTTCCTCGCGCGTCAGTGTCCAACCGGTCGGGTTGTTGGGCGCATTGATGATCAGCAGCTTGGTCTGCGCGGTCACAGTGGCCAGCAGGGTCGCCATATCGAGCTGCCACTGGCCGGCGTTGGCCGTCAAGGGCACGCAGCGCACGCGCGCGCCCAGAATGGCCGGCTGCGCCGTCAGATTGGGCCAGACCGGCGTGACGGCAACCACCTCATCGCCAGCATCGACCAGTTGCTGGTTGGCCAACATCAGCGCATTCACGCCGCCGCTGGTGACTGCCAGGCGGTCCACCCCGATCGGTCTGTGGCGTGTGCTCATGTACTGCGCAATCGCCTCGCGCAATTCTGGCAGCCCCAGGTTGTGGGCGTAAAAAGTTTCGCCCTGCTGCAAGGAATCGATCGCCGCCTGGCGGATCACCTCAGGCGTGATCTCGTCGCTCTCACCAAACCAGAATGCCAACACATCGCTGCGTCCGATGCCGGCGTTGGCGACTTCCCGGATCCGGGACTCGGCCAGGTTGAGGATGACTTCACGCAT
>JBEGOC010000186.1:0-7963 GCA_041182225.1 Pseudomonadota bacterium
GGCCGGCGGCCTGGACCCCGGTGCTCTGCTGGCCCGGCAGCTGGCGCTTGGCCCGGCCACGCTGCCAGCAGCGGCGCAAAGCCCGATTGCCGCCCTGACCCTGTGCCAGAAGCCCTTCACCGCCCTGATGATTGCGCTGGAGCAGCGCCGCCGCGAGGCCGACGCGCTGAAGAACGACGACGAAAAAAAAGCCGCGCAGCAGGCCTACCAGCAAGAGCTGAACCGGCTGGCACGCGAGGCCGCCTCGCGCCACGTGCTGCGCGCGCTGTACTCGCCGCGCCAGCTGCAGGAGCAGATGACCTGGTTCTGGCTGAACCACTTCAGCGTATTCCAGAACAAGGCCAACCTGCGCGCCATGGTGGGCGACTACGAGGACACGGCCATTCGGCCGCACGCGCTCGGACGCTTTCGCGACCTGCTGGGCGCCGCCGCCCTGCACCCGGCCATGCTGCGCTACCTGGACAACGAGCAAAACACGGTCAACCGCATCAACGAGAACCTGGCGCGCGAGCTGATGGAGCTGCACACCCTGGGTGTAGACGGCCCCTACAGCCAGAAGGACGTGCAGGAACTGGCCCGGGTCTTGACCGGCGCCGGCATCAACCTCACCAGCACCGACACCCCGGTGGTACGGCGTGAACTGCAGCCCTACTACGTACGCCGTGGTGTCTTTGAGTTCCACCCGGGCCGACACGACTTCAGCCCCAAAACTCTGCTGGGCCAGCCCTTGCAGCAACGCGGCCTGGCCGAATTGGACGAAGCCCTGGACCGGCTGGCCCGCCACCCCGCCACCGCCCGCTTTGTCAGCCGCAAGCTGGCGCAGTACTGGCTGGCCGACAACCCGCCGCCCGCGCTGGTGGAGCGCATGGCGCAGGCCTTCAGCGCCTCAGACGGCGACATCGCCGTGACGATGCGCACCCTGCTGAGTTCGCCCGAATTCGCGCAGGGTGCCGGACTCAAGTTCAAGGACCCCATGCGCTACGTGGTATCGGCGCTGCGCCTGGCCTATGACGAGCGGGTGATCCTCAACACCGGGCCGGTGCTGAACTGGCTCAACCGGCTGGGCCAGCCGCTGTACGGCCGCCAGACACCCGACGGCTGGCCGCTGGACGAAGGCGCCTGGGCCAGCCCGGGCCAGATGACGGTGCGCTTTGAAGTGGCGCGCGCCATCGGCTCGGGCAACGCCGGCCTGTTCCGCACCGAGGGGCCGGCGCCACAAGAGGTACCGGCTTTTCCGCAGCTCGCCAATGCCCTCTACTACCAGGCCTTGCAGCACAACCTGGGCAGCAGCACCCGTGCAGCCCTGGCCCAAGCCGGCTCGCCTCAGGAGTGGGCCACCTTTTTGTTGTCTTCCCCCGAACTGATGCGGCGCTGACGCGCCCGAAGGAGCTGCCATGCAACGCCGACACCTGCTGCAATCCCTGGCCGGTACCGGGCTGGCCCTGGGCACCGGCCAACTCTGGGCTGCCGGCCCGGCCCAGCCCTGTTTTCTGGTGGTGTTTTTGCGCGGCGGCTACGACGCGGCCAACCTGCTGGTGCCGGTGAGCAGCAGCTTTTATTACGAGGCCCGGCCCAGCATTGCCGTAGCCCGCCCCGGCAAGGATGCCAACTCGGCCCTGCCACTCAACGCCGACTGGGGCCTGCACCCGGCGCTGCGCGACAGCGTGTACCCGCTGTTTCAGCAGGGGCAGGCGGCTTTTGTGCCCTTTGCCGGCACGCACGACCTCACGCGCAGCCATTTCGAAACGCAGGACAGCATCGAACTCGGCCAGGCGCTGGAAGGCAGCCGCAACTACCGCTCGGGCTTTCTGAACCGGCTCGCTGCCACCCTCAAAGGCGCCGGCGCCATGGCCTTCACCGACCGGCTGCCGCTGGTGATGCAAGGCGACATCCAGGTGCCCAACACCACGCTGCGCGCCGTGGCCAAGCCGGCGGTAGACGCACGCCAGAGCAGCATCATCAGCGCCATGTACCAGGGCACCGAACTGTCAGGCTCGGTCAGCCAGGGCTTCACGGTACGCGACGAGGTGGTGCGCGAAATGGCCGCCGAGATGGACGCTGCCAGCCGCAACGCCATCAGCGCCAAGGGCTTCGAGCTGGAGGCGCGGCGCATCGCCAAACTGATGAAAGGCCGCTACAACCTGGGTTTTGTGGACGTGGGCGGCTGGGACACCCATGTGGGGCAGGGCGGTGCCACCGGCCAGTTGGCCAACCGCTTTGAAGAGCTGGGCCGCGGCCTGGCCGCCTACGCACAGGAGATGGGCAACCGTTGGCGCGAAACCACCGTGGTGGTGGTGAGCGAGTTTGGCCGCACCTTCCGGCAAAACGGCAACAACGGCACCGATCACGGCCACGGCAGCGTGTACTGGGTGCTGGGCGGCGGCCTGCGCGGCGGCCAAGTGGCCGGCGAGCAACTGCCGGTGACTGCCGCCAACCTGTTCCAGAACCGCGACTACCCGGTCCTCAACGAATACCGCAGCCTGCTGGGCGGCCTGCTGGCGCGCCAGTTTGGCCTGAGCCCGGCCCAGCTGGCCACCGTTTTCCCCGGGGCCGAGCCACGCGAGCTGGGACTGATTTAGGGTTTGGCAGCCTGCTCGACCGCCTTTTTCAGGTCACGGTACTCTTCGCACGAGAAGGGACAGAGCTTGTCCAGGCTGGCCAGATGTTCCCGCGCCTTGTCCAGCTGCCCGGTCTGCACATAGGCGATCCCGATGTACTCATGGGCGCCGCGGTGTTTGGGGTCCAGCGTCAGGGCCTGGCGGTAGGCCGCGAACGACTCGTCGTATTTTTTCAGGTGGCGGTAGCTGTAGCCCAGAAGGTTGAAGCCATCGGCACTTTTCGGGTTGCCTTTGACAAAGGTCTCCAGCACGCCCGCCGCCGCAGGCCAATCTTTCTTGGCAATGTGGCTGCGGCCCTGCGCCAGCAGCGGGTCCACCGTGACCGCGGGCGCAGAGTCGGCGGCCTGGGCCAGCCAGGCGTGACACGACAACAACAAAACAGTGGCCATGCGTTTCATAGAGGCTCCCGAAGGCGGCTGGGGCTCACGCCGCAGCCAGTTGGTAAAAGGCAGACAGATCAAACACCGAATTGGGCGCATTCGGCCGCCAGGGCACCGGCAAGGGCTGGAAGCGAGGCGGGCTACTGACCCGGCCCGAGGACGGATCGGCGGCCCCCTGCGGCGCAATGAGTTGGCTGATCGTGTGCGATTTCAGGAAATCGTTGCGCGTTTGCTCAATCTGCGCCTCCAGCTCGGCCGTCAGGGTGCGCTGCGGGGCCGCCGCTTCGCGCTGGCCGGACGGTGCCAGGAACAGGCTCACCACATCCCACACCGTCAGCTCGTCGGGGTCATGGTTGATCTGGTAGCCACCACCGGGCCCGCGGAAGGAGCGGATCAAGCCCTGATCACGCAACTGCTTGATGATCACCTCCAGGCAGGACACGGACACCCCCATGGTTCGGGCCATCGACAGCGTGCTGGCCGTGGCCCCCGCAGGCAGCCCCGCCAAACACACCAGCACATTGAGTGCATGCACCGCGCTTTTACTCACCATGGTTCACCTCCAATAAGATTGTGAATAGGTTTAAAGGATTTAATGTAACTATTTCGCTGGTTTTTGCATCGATTTATTTTTAATTTTGAAAAATAAACTTAGAATCCAATGCAATATCTATTCAATCAGAATCATCATGCCCAACACCCAACCCCTGCACCGCATCGGCACCATCGCCCGGCTGGCCGACATCCCGGTGCCCACGTTGCGGGTCTGGGAGTCGCGCTACCAGGCGTTCACGCCCGACAAGACCAGCGGCCGGCACCGCCTGTACAGCGACGAGGACCTGCTGCGCGCCACTCTGCTCAAGCAGCTCTGCAAAGACGGCCACGCCATCAGCACCATTGCCGACCTGGACGCCGATGCGCTCAACCAGCTGCGGCAAAAGCACCACGCAGCGGGCATGCTCAAGGCGCAACAGCAACTGCAGGCCAACACAGTGTCCATGGCCGTGGTGGGCATGGGGCTGGCCGGCCGCATCGAATCGAAAAAATTCACCCTGAGTTTTCTCAACAGCCACATCAAGGTCAGTCACATTTTTACGGACCTGACGGCCGCCCGGCAAGCTGTACTGGAGCCGGCGCCGCACATGCTGCTGGTCAAGACCAGCACGCTGCACGACATCGTGATGGCCGACATTCAGCAGATCACCACACGCCATCGCATCGCGCAGGCCATCGTCATCTACAACTACGGCAGCGAACCGGTGGCCGATGCCATGCGGAGGGCCGGCATGATCGTACGGCGCGAGCCGATCTCTGACTACGAGCTGGCCGACCTGATCAGCTCGGTGCTGCTGGTGGATGCCGCCAAATCGGTGGGCGAAGCCTCGCTGAGCGCGCTGATCCCGGCGCGCAAATACTCAGAGGACACGCTGGCCCGGGTGGCCGGCATCTCCACCTCGGTCCTGTGCGAATGCCCGCGCCATGTGGCCGAGATCATTTCGCAACTGGCCAGCTTCGAGCAATACAGCCAGGAGTGCCTGAACAAAAGCACCGAAGATGCCCACCTGCACGCGTACCTGGCCTCGGTGTCCGGCTCGGCCCGCGCCCTGTTTGAGCGCGCACTGGAGATGGTGGCCCAGCATGAGGGCATCGACCTGGCGGCGCCGCCCTGAGATTGTGTAAGCTCTGGTCCACCACAGCCGGAGCCACACATGCACGACATCATCGACCTAGACCGATACCCCCTGGACCGCGAGGGCAGCAGCGGCTGGCAGCAGATGGTGGCCGCCGCCCAGGCGGCGTTGCAGGCGGACGGCATGTTCAGCCTACCCGGCTTTTTGCGCCCCGGCGTGGCCGCCCGGGCAACGGCCGAGGTGGCGCCGGTGATGGCCACCGACTCCTACCTGCACCAGCGCCGGCATAACATCTACTTCAAGCCCGAGATCCCCGGCCTGGCGCCCGACCACCCGGCGCTGCGCCAGATCGACACCACCAACCACACCGTGTGCGCCGACCAGATCCCCGACAGCCTGGTGATGGCGGTGTATGCCTACCCGCCCCTGGCCCGCTTTCTGGCGGCCGCCATGGGCAAGCCGGCCCTGTATGTGATGCCCGACCCGCTGGCCTGCGCCAACGTGATGGCCTACCGCGCCGGCGAGGCGCTGAATTGGCATTTTGATCGCTCGGAGTTCACCACCACGCTGCTGCTGCAGGCGCCCGAGCAGGGCGGCGATTTTGAGTACCGCACTGACCTGCGCACCGAGCAAGACCCCAACTACGACGGCGTGGCCCGCCTGCTGGAAGGGCGCGACCCCGAGGCCCGGCGCATCCGCCTGGAGGCCGGCACCCTCAATGTGTTCCGGGGCAAAAACACCGCGCACCGGGTCACCACGGTGCAGGGTGCCGTGGCGCGCATGATTGCCGTGCTGTGCTACTACGAAACACCGGGCGTGATGTTCAGCGCCGAGGAGCGCCTGGGCTTTTACGGCCGCGCGGGCTGATCCGGGTCCAGGCCAAGCCTCAGGCCTGCGCCGCAATCACCTTGATCTCCACCCCGTACTCCGGCCCGGCCAGGCGGGCGCTGTGCACGGTGGCGCGGGCCGGGGTGTGGCCGGGCACCACCCACTCTTGCCAGGCGCGGTTCATCTCGGCAAAGGTGTCCATGTTGGTGAGCCAGATGGTGGCCGAGAGCACGCGGCTTTTGTCGCTGCCGCTGAGCGCCAGCAGACGGTCAATGCTGGCCAGGGTCTGCTGGGTCTGGGTGTAGATGTCGGGGCCGCAGCCGTCGTCGGCCACCTGGCCGGTCAGGTACACGGTGTTTTGGTGGATGACGGCCTCGGACAGGCGGGGGCCGGTTTCTATGCGTTGAATGCTCATGGTGGTAAATCTGTGTTGGTGGGAGATTCTCTATTTGCCGCGGCCCACGTACTGGGTGATGACCAGCAGCACGGTGGTGGCCAGCACGATCAGGGTGGAGATGGCGGCAATGGTCGGGTCCACCTGGTCGCGCAATGCGTTGAACATGTTGCGCGTGAGGGTGGAGTTGGGGCCGCCAGACACAAACAGCGACACGATGATTTCATCGAACGAGGTCAGAAACGCCAGCACCGCCCCGGTGACCACCGAGAACTTGATTTGCGGCAGCGTCACCATCCAGAAGGCCCTTAGGCGAGAGGCACCCAGGCTGCGGGCCACCAGTTCCTGGTCCATGTCAAAGGTTTTAAGGGCCGAGGCCACCACCAGCATCACCACCGGCACGGCCAGCATGCTGTGCGCCAGCACCAGCCCGAGCATGCTGTTGACCAGCTTGAGCTTGACGTAGGCATAAAACACCCCAATGCCTATCAGGATCACCGGCACCACCATGGGCGTCAGCAGCAGCATCAAAAGCAGGTTGGCGTGCCGCAGGCGCGACACGTGCAAGCCATAGGCCGCCATGGTGGCCACCGGGGTGGCAAGCAACGCGGTAAGCAGACCGGCCTTGAGCGAGGTGGCCGTGGCATCCATCCAAGAGGTGGAATTGAAGTAGCTCTGGTACCAGCGCAGCGACCATTCGCGCGGCGGAAACTCCAGGTACTGCGAGGCCGAGAACGACATCGGGATCACCAGCAGGGTGGGTATCACCAGAAACACCATCACCATCACGGCCGTGGCATACAGCCACAGCCGGGCGCGGTGCGTGATCTGGGTCTCGGTGGCCGGGTGCTGCAGCCAGCTCATGAGGCGGCCCGATCCGACAGCACCGACCCAACCCGGGTCAGTCGCATGGCGCCAAAGATCAGCAGCGCGGTCAACAACAGCAACACCACGCCCAGCGCGCTGGCAGCGCCCCAGTTGAAAAAGATTTCGATGTCATTGGCAATGCGGCTCGACACCATGATGACCTTGCCGCCACCCAGCACCGCCGGCGTGACATAAAAGCCCAGACACAGGATGAACACAATCAGCGCGCCCGTGGTCAGCCCCGGCAGCGCCAACGGAAAAAACACCAGCCAGAAGCTGCGCAGCGGTCCGGCGCCCAGGTTGGCGGCGGCGCGCAGGTAGTTGCGGTCGATTGCGCGCATGGCCGAGTACAGCGGCAGCACCAAAAACGGCAGCATCACATGCACCATGCCCACCAGCGTGCCGGCCAGGTTGTGCACCAGCGTGAGCGGCTCGTCCCACAGGCCCAGCTCGATGCCCCAGCTGTTGACCAGACCGCGCCGCTGCAGCAGCACCAGCCAGGCGTAGGTGCGTACCAGCAGCGAGGTCCACAGCGGCAGCAGCACCGCCACCATGCACAGGGTGGCAGCCCGCTTGGGCAGCTCGGACAAAAAGTACGCCAGCGGGTAGCCCAACAGGATGCAGATGCCGGTGGTCAGCACACTGACCTTGAAGGTGGTGACAAAGGTGCGCCCATAAGAAGGCTGCTCCCACATGCGCTGGTAGTGCTCCAGGCTGAAGTTGCCGGCATCCGACAGCACCGACAGGTAAAACAGCCAGCACACCGGCAGCAGCATGGTGACCACGATCAGCAGCAAGGCTGGCATGATCAGGCTGGCCAGCCCAAGGCGCTCCCAGCGCGCGCTGCGCTGCAGGGCCGCCGCGTTGGGCAGTGCATTCATGTGGGTGCCCCGTCGTCAGGGGCCAGCAGCACGGTGTCGTGCACCGCCAGCGCCAGACGCAGCGGCCGGCCCGGGCTCAGCTGCGCCGCATCGACCATGCCGATGGAGGCGCTGCGCACCTGCAGCCGGGTGCCGTCGGCCAGGGCCACCTGCAGCAGCGAACTGTCACCCTGGTACACGGTATGCACCAAGGTGGCCTGCAGCAGGTTGAAGCCCGGCCCCGGCTCTTCGGTGGTGCCGAGCACACGCAGGCGCTCCGGCCGCAGCATCAGCAGGCGCGCGCCGTCTTGCGGCAGTGGCTCGGCGGTTTGCAGGGCCTGGCCCGCCAACGTCAGTCGACCGGCCGCCACCGTTACCGGCACAA
>JBEGOC010000187.1:0-5267 GCA_041182225.1 Pseudomonadota bacterium
GGTTGTGGGCGAGCATGGTCCAGAATCGACGCAGTGTTTCGGCGGGCACGCGCGAACCGAACATCGGCACGTCACGCTCCAGATAGGTCCGCACCAGATCCCGGCGCCACGCCATGCTGGCGGTGTCGTCCTGTGCCAGGAAACTGTCTGGAAATCCGCCGCGCAGCCACAAAGTGTCCTGCGCGTGGGCTGGCAATTCGTCAACGGCCAAAGGTGCCATGTCGATGTAGCTGATACGCCCGGCCAGGCTCTCGCCACTTTGCTGCATCAGGTCGATGGAGGCAGAACCCAGCAACAGAAAACGTCCGGTTCGGTGGCCTTTGCGCCGTCCGCGATCGATTTCGCCACGCAATGTCTGGAACAGATCGGGTGCTCGGTGGATCTCGTCGAGGATCACCAGCCGGTCTTCATATGCGCCAAGGAAGCTGGCGGGCTCGCTGAGCTTGGCCCTGTCCTGAGGGTCTTCCAGGTCAAGGTACAAGGCGTTCAGCTGGGCGCCGATCGTTTGTGCAAGCGTGGTCTTGCCAACCTGCCGCGGCCCAAGCAGGGCAACAGCCGCTTGTCGCGACAGTGCTTGCTGGATGAGTTTTTCAACTTTTCGATCAAACATCCCTGCAAATTTACCACCTAATGGTTAATTTGCATAGTTAATTTACAATTTCTTCGACTGTACGATTCACGTTTGGCCAACGCCAATGTCTGAATCCGCATACTGCCCCAGGGTCTCCCTGAGTTCCTGCGCCACCTGGGCCCGGAGTTCAGGTGGCGCCAGCACCTCCACGTGGCGCCCCTGGCGCAGGATGTCCATGGCCAGCTCCCGCGCGTCGGTGAAGGGCAGTTCCATGATGAGGCGCCCATCGTCATGCGGGGTCAGCCGCTGCTGCGGGTGCCACAGCTCGCGCGAGACCCAGCGCGCCCGCTCCTCGGTAAAACGCAGCTTGGCCCATTGCACCTGGCTGCCCGCAAAAATGCCGTAGCCCTGGCCGACAAAGCCGTCCAGCGCTTTCTTGGACAGCGCCTTGCTGCTGCGGTTCAGTACGGTAGCCTGTTCGATGGCGTCCATGGAGAACGAGCGCATGGCCTCCTGCTGGTGGCACCAAGCGCCCAGGTACCAATTGCCCCGGTGGTGGATCAGCAGCTGCGGTGACACCTCGCGCGCGCTGGCCTCATTGCGCACCCGGCTGTAATAGCGAATCTGCAGGCGCTGGCGCCCCAGCAGGGCGGCCGCCACCACCTCGAAATGCTTGTCCGCCACCGGCCGGGCAGCCACATTGAGCAGCTTGACCCGGCTCTCCACATCGCCGGCCGGGTGGTGGCCAGACTCGATCACGGCGCGCAGGCGGGCCTTGAGTGGCGCAATGTGCGGCCCCAGCAGGCCCGGCTGCATCTCAGCCAGCAGCGCCTGCATCATCAACAGGGCGTAGGCCTCGCTGGCGTTGAACCACAGCCCGGGCAGCGACTGCTGCTGGCCGGTGATGCCGGATGCGTAGCGGTAGCCGCCTTCACTGCGGTCCCATTCAATGGGTGCATTGAGCCGGTCGCGCATGTATTCGATGTCGCGCTTGAAGGTGGCTCGCGACACCTCCAGTTCACGCAGGAAGCGGACGATGGGCACCACTGCGTTCACATGCAGCAGGTTGTCAATTTTGTAAAAACGCTCGGTCCGGTCCATGTGTCGCTATTCCGATTTCAGTGGCTCACCTCCTGAGCCACAAGATCCAAATAATAGCTTGACCAGGAGACATACCATGAACAAAACAATGACCTACCGCCAGGCCACACCGATGACCGCCGGCAAGCGCGGGCTGCCACAGGCCTATCTGCTGCGCGATGCGGCGCACTTCGGCAGAACTGGCAACCGGCTGTCCCCGCGCAATCAGCAGCGTTTGCACCGCTTACGGTCTACGGCCGCGGCGGTGTGGCGCACGGTCTGGCGGTGGTTGTAGCAGCCGCACCCGCCAAACGCCTTTGGCGGTAACAATACGCTCCGCTAGGTTTGAGCTGTTTCGCCACACACTGTCATGCGCTATTCGCTGGTTTGGTTCAAACGTGACTTGCGTTGGCAAGACCATGCCGCGCTTGCGGCGGCGGCGCAGCAGGGCGCGGTACGCTGCATCTATGTGGTGGAGCCGGATATTTGGGCACAGCCCGATGCGGCGTTGCAGCACTTTGAATTTGTGCGCGAGTCGTTACAAGCGCTGGACCAGCAGTTGCGCCTGCTTGGTGGCTGCATCGAAATCCATACCGGCGCGATGCCGGAGGTGCTGAACGCCATTTGGGCCGAGGCCCCGTTCGCCGGGCTCTATTCGCACGAAGAAACCGGCCATGGCGTCAGCTATGCCCGGGATCTCCGGGTAGGCGCGTGGTGCCGCGCGCAGGGCGTGCCGTGGCACGAGTTTGCGCAGTTTGGCGTGGTGCGCCGGTTGAAAAGTCGCAACCAGTGGCAGGCCGCCTGGGAAAAGCACATGGCCGCGCCGGTGCAAAACCCGACAGCCCTGCGGTTTTGGCCGGGCGGCCCGGTCGCGCCCTTGGCCATGACGGCCCCGAGCCATCTGCAGCACAACCCGCCCTTGCGACAGCGCGGTGGCCGCCCGCTGGCGATGGCCACGCTGCACAGCTTCTTGAACGCGCGCAGCCTGGGCTACCGTGGCGGCATCTCATCCCCCCTGTCAGCGCCGGATGCCTGCTCGCGCCTGTCAGCCTATCTGGCCTGGGGCTGCATCAGCATGCGCGAGGTGGTGCAACAGACCCGGGCGCAGCTGGCCCAGTTGCCAGCGCAGGCGACACGGCACCGCGGTGGGCTCAGCGCCTTCATCAGCCGCCTGTACTGGCACTGCCACTTCATCCAAAAACTAGAAAGTGAGCCGGCGATGGAATGGCACAACATGCACCGCGGCTACGACGGGCTGCGTGAGCCGGCCTTCAATCCGCGGCATTTTGAAGCCCTGAAAGCGGCGCGCACCGGCTGGCCGATGGTGGACGCCTCCGTCACCATGCTGCGGGAAACCGGGTGGCTGAATTTCCGCATGCGCGCCATGCTGGTGTCGGTGGCCGCCTACCCCCTGTGGTTGCATTGGCGGCCGGTGGGCGAGTGGCTGGCCACCCAGTTTCTGGATTACGAGCCCGGCATCCACTGGAGCCAGCTGCAAATGCAATCCGGCACCACGGGCATCAACACCACCCGCGTCTACAACCCGGTCAAACAAGCCCAGGACCACGACCCGCATGGCAAGTTTGTGCGGCGCTGGCTGCCGGCCATGCGCAGCGTCCCGGACCACTGGCTGTTTGAGCCCTGGCTGATGCCCGCGCCAGAACAAAGCAGCCTGCCCCAGCCTGTGGTTAATCTGGCCTCGGCCACCCGCGACGCCAAACAACGGCTGCACGCCAGGCGCCAAGACGCCGAGGTGAAGGCCGGCAAAGCCGCCGTGATCGAGAAACACGCTTCCCGAAAACTGCCGACCACACCCAGGAAAGCCAAACCAACCCATCCGCCAAGTACCCCGCAACTCGGATTTGATTTTTAGGCCGGGTAGCATGGCGGCATCCGTGATAACCCGCCCCAAGGAAAACGCCATGAACCTGCCCGCGCCCGCTGCCACACTGATGACTGGCGATGACTACCGCGAGTCGCTGCGCGCTTACCGGCCCCGGGTCTATCTGGATGGGCGCTTGGTGGATTCGGTGGCGGACGAGCCGGGCTTTGCGCCCGGCATCAACGCGCTGGCGCTCACCTACGACTACGCCCACAAACCCCAGTACGCCAAGCTGATGACGGCGGTGCAGCACAGCAGCGGCAAGACCGTCAACCGCCTGAGCCACATCAACACCAGCGCGGGCGACCTGCTCAACAAGCTCGAAGCGGTGCGCCTGGTCTGCCAGGAAACCGGCTGCGCTCAGCGCTACCTGACCCATGACGCCCTGAACGCCATCGGCCAGGTGGCGGCGCGGCTCGACGATGCCCGGGGCAGCACCGAGCACACCGCGCGCTTTCTCAACTACCTGCACCGGGTGCAAGACCAGGACCTGAGCCTGGGCGTGGCCATGACCGACGCCAAGGGCGACCGCAGCAAGCGCCCGCACCAGCAGCCCGAGGTGGACAGCTACCTGCACATCGTTGACCACAACGCGCTGCACAACGGCCAGCGCGGCATTTTGATCTCTGGCACCAAGGCCATCGTCACCGGCGCGCCCTATATGCACGAGCTGCTGGTGATGCCCTGCCGCAACATGACCCAGGCCGACGCCGACTTTGCTGTGTGCTGCGCCGTGCCCGTGGACGCGCCGGGCCTCACCCTGATTGCCCGCCCGGCCGGCCGCCCCGGCGAGCCCGAGCATGGCGCTGCGCTGTTCAGCAGCAAGTACGGCCAAAGCACCGCGGTGTGCCTGTTTGACCGGGTGTTTGTGCCGATGGAGCGCGTGTTTTATGCGGGTGAATGGGAGCACTCGGGCCAGCTCACCTACGACTACGCCACCCACCACCGCCACACCTGCATCGGCGCACGCGCCGGCTTTGGCGACCTGCTGATTGGCGCCGGCGCCCTGATGTGCGAGGCCAACGGCTTTGACCCGGGCCGGGAAAGCCACCTGCGCGAGCAGATGGTGGAGCTGATCACCATCACCGAGAGCTTTTACGCCTGCGGCGTGGCCGCCAGCGTGTACGGCAAGGCCGACCATTACAGCCAGACCTTCATGCCCGACGCTGTGTTTGCCAACATCGGCAAGCTGCTGCTGGCCACCAAGATCTACGACATGCACCGCATTGCCCACTACGTGAGCGGCGGCCTGATCGTGACCCTGCCCGGCCCGGACGAAGACCACAACCCCGAGACCAGCGCCAAACTGAGCGAGGTGCTGCGCGCCAACCCCGAGGTGCCCTATGCGCAGCGCATTGAAACCGCCCGCTTCATCGAAGACCTGACTGCCGGCTACCAGGGCGGCTGGTACTCGGTGATCAGCCTGCACGGCGGCGGCTCGCCTGCGGCCATGAAGCAGGAGATCTACCGCAACTACCCCATTGGCTCCAAGGTGGAGCTGGTGGAGCGCCTGCTGGAACGCGGCATCGCCGCCGACGGCTCCCCCGCCCCGGCCCCGCATGACCCGGCGCGCGCCATCACCCAAAACCGGCAGCCCGGCAAATGCTGTGACACCGGCTGCACCGTGCCCGGTACCCCGGTGATGGTGGACCTGCCCACGGTGGCGGCAGCCTTGCCGTCGCGGCGCAGCCAGGCTTGAGGGGACTGGCCATCTTTCAGTTGGTCTGCGCTCAG
>JBEGOC010000188.1:0-4716 GCA_041182225.1 Pseudomonadota bacterium
AGCGGCATCACCAAGCGCTACCCGGGCGTGGTGGCCAACAGCGAGGTGGCCTTGACGGTGCTGCCCGGCCAGACCCACGCCGTGCTGGGTGAAAACGGCGCGGGCAAGTCCACGCTGATGAAAATCATTTACGGCTCGGTCAAGCCCGATGCCGGTACGGTTTTGTTCAACGGCCAGCCGGTGCAGGTGCGCAACCCGCAAGAGGCGAGGGCGCTGGGCATCAGCATGGTGTTCCAGCATTTCAGCCTGTTTGACACCATCACCGTGGCCGAGAACGTCTGGCTGGGCTTGAGCAAAAGCCTCAGCCTGGCGGAGGTGTCGCACAGCATCACCGCCAAGGCGGCCGAGTACGGGCTGGACATCGACCCGACCCGGCCGGTGCACACCCTGGGCGTGGGCGAGATGCAGCGGGTGGAAATCATCCGCGCCCTGCTGACCAACCCCAAGCTGTTGATTCTGGACGAACCCACCTCGGTGCTGACGCCGCAGGCGGTGGAGAAGCTGTTTGTGGTGCTGAAGAAGCTGGCGGCCGAGGGCTGCAGCATTTTGTACATCAGCCACAAGCTGCATGAAATCCGTGAGCTGTGTACCGCCTGCACCGTGCTGCGTGGCGGCCGTGTCACCGGAGTCTGCAACCCGGCTGAAGAGTCCAATGCCTCGCTGTCGCGCCTGATGATCGGCGCCGAGCCGCCGCAACTGACGCATCGGCCGCAGCAGCCCGGCGCGCCGGTGTTGCAGGTGCAGGGCCTGAGCCTGGCGAGGGCCGACCAGTTTGGCGTGGACCTGCTGGACGTGGCCTTGCAGGTGCGCGCCGGCGAGGTGGTGGGCATTGCCGGCGTCTCTGGCAACGGCCAGAAGGAGTTGTTGTACGCCCTGTCGGGCGAAGACACCCGAGCCCCGGCGGGCACGGTCCGTATCGCCGGCACCGATGCCGGCGCCCTGCATCCCGGTGCCCGGCGTCGGCTGGGCCTGCACTTTGTACCCGAAGAGCGGCTGGGGCGCGGCGCTGTGCCGACGCTGGGGTTGGCGCACAACCTGCTGCTGACGCGGCAGGAGGCCATTCGTTACCCGCGCTGGGCCGGCGGCTGGATTCGCCTGCGGCAGCTGGAGCAGCAGGCGGCCGGCATCATTGCGCGCTTCAACGTCAAGGCCGGTGGGCCGCGGGCGGTGGCGCGTTCGCTCTCGGGCGGTAATTTACAAAAATTCATTGTCGGGCGTGAAATTGACGCGGCCCCGCGTCTGTTCATCGTGTCACAACCGACCTGGGGTGTGGATGTCGGCGCTGCCGCGCAGATTCGCGGTGAAATCCTGGCGCTGCGCGACGCCGGCTGCGCCGTGCTGGTGGTCAGCGAGGAGCTGGACGAGTTGTTCGAGCTCAGCGACCGCCTGCATGTGATGGCGCGCGGCCGTCTGTCGCCCTCCATCGGGGCGGCCGAGGCCACGGTGACGCAAATCGGCGAATGGATGAGCGGCCTGTGGCACAGCGATGTGCAGGCTGCGCTGGCGCAGGGGGAGGCCCATGCTCAAGCTTGAAGCCCGGCCCCAACCCAGCCCGGGCTGGACCTATGGCTCACCGCTGCTGGCGCTGGCCGTGACGGTGGTGATTGGCGTGCTGCTGTTTGTGGCGCTGGGCAAAGACCCGGTCAGCGGCCTGCGGGTGTTCTTTTGGGACCCGATCAAGAGCCCCTACGCGCTGGGTGAGCTGACCGTCAAGGCCACGCCGCTGCTGCTGATCGCGCTCGGGCTGGCGGTGTGTTTTCGCTCCAACGTCTGGAACATCGGTGCTGAGGGCCAGTACGTGCTGGGCGCGATTGCCGCCAGCGGGGTGGCCCTGCTGGCTGACAAGGGCACTGGCGGCTGGATCGTGCTGCCGATCATTCTGGCTGGCATCCTGGGTGGCATGCTCTGGGCCGGGCTGACCGCCTGGCTGCGCGACCGCTTCAATGCCAATGAAATCCTGGTCAGCCTGATGCTGGTCTATGTGGCGGTGCTGCTGCTGAGCTTCATCGTCTCCGGTCCCTGGAAAGACCCTCAGGGCTACAACTTTCCGCAGAGCCGCACTTTTGACGCCGCCACCCGGATCCCGCGCCTGCTCACTGGTTCACGCATGAACATCGGTATTTTTCTGGCGCTGATCGGCGTGGTCGGGGTCTGGGTGTTTCTGTTTCGCACCCGCGCCGGTTTTGCGCAGCAGGTGGGCGGCCTGGCGCCGGCGGCGGCACGTTACGCCGGGTTTTCGTCGCGGCGCGCGCTGTGGGTGGCCCTGCTGGTGTCGGGCGGCATGGCCGGCTTGGCCGGTGCCCTGGAGGTGGCCGGCCCGATCGGCCAGCTCACGCCCTACGTGCCGGCCGGCTACGGTTTCGCCGCCATCATCGTGGCCTATGTGGGCCGGCTGCACCCGGTTGGCATGGTTTTGTCGGCCGTACTGATGAGCATGTTTTACATCGGCGGCGAGTTGGCCCAGTCGCGCCTGGGCCTGCCGCGTTCACTCACCGGCGTATTCCAGGGCTTGCTGCTGTTCACGCTGCTGGCCTGCGACACGCTGGTCAATTACCGTTTGCGGTGGGCCAAATGACCGGGCCGGTTTGGCGTCCGGCTGTGCTGGCCCGCTCACCTGGAGACTGTTGAGGCCATGGAATCCTACGCACTTCTGATTGCCGCTACGCTCAATGCTGGCACCGTGCTGGCGCTGGCTTCGCTGGGCCTGTTGATCAACGAAAAAGTGGGCATCGTCAACCTTGGCGCCGAGGGCATGATGTTGTGCGCCGCCATTGCCGGTTTTGCCACGGTGGTGCATTCGGGCAGCAACGTGCTGGGGTTTGCAGCCGGCATCGGTGCCGGTGCGCTGCTGGCGCTGATCTTCGGCCTGCTGGTGATCTGGCTCAACACCAACCAGTACGCCACCGGGCTGGCGGTGAGCCTGTTTGGCGCCGGGTTCTCGGCCTTCGTCGGCGTCGCCTACGTGCAACAAAAAATGCCGGAGCGTCCCAGCTTTGCCGTGCCCTGGCTGGCGGACCTGCCGCTGGTCGGGCCGGCCCTGTTCCGCCATCACCCGTTGGTCTACCTGACGATGCTGCTGACCCTGGCCCTGATCTGGTTTCTGTACCGCACCCGGTCTGGCCTGGTGCTGCGCAGCGTCGGCGAAAGCCCCGAGTCCGCGCACGCGCTGGGCTACCCGGTGCGCCGCATCCGGTTGTTGGCCGTGGTGGCGGGCGGCGCCCTGTGCGGCCTGGCTGGCGCCTACATCTCGGTGGTCTATACCCCGCTCTGGGTCGAGGGCATGGTGGCCGGCAAGGGCTGGATCGCGCTGGCCCTGACCACCTTTGCCACCTGGCGCCCGGCGCGCGTGCTGCTCGGCGCCTACCTGTTCGGCGGGGTCACCATGCTGCAGTTCCACCTGCAAGCCATCGGGGTCGAGGTACCCAGCCAGTTTCTGACCATGCTGCCCTACCTGGCCACCATCGTGGTGCTGGCGCTGATTTCGCGCAACCCGCAATGGATCCGGGTCAACATGCCGGCTTCGATCGGTAAACCGTTCTACCCCGGCTCGTGACATTTTCCGGTCCATAATTGATGTTTTTCCCCACCCTGTCGCCAACCACCCTGTAAAGAAGGAACAGACATGACTGATCTGCACAAGCTGACATTCAAGATCGCCGCACTCACCGCCGTGGCCTCCGCCGCGCTGGTCGGTTGTGGCAAGAAGGAGGCGCCGGCGCCCGCGCCCGCGGCAGCGCCGGCTGCCTCGGCTGCCGCACCCAAGCCCGAGCCGCTCAAAATCGCCTTTGCCTACGTCGGCCCGGTCGGCGACGGCGGCTGGACCTTCGCCCACGACAACGCCCGCAAAGCTGTGGAAAAGGAGTTTGGCGACAAGGTCAAGACCTCTTTCGTTGAGAACGTGCCTGAATCGGCCGATGCCGAGCGGGTGATCCGCGACATGGCGACCCAAGGCAACAAGCTGATCTTCGGTACCACCTTCGGCTACATGGAGCCCATGCTCAAGGTCGCGCCTGATTTCAAGGACGTCAAGTTCGAGCACGCCACCGGTTACAAGCAGGCCGATAACCTGCGCACCTATGACAGCCGCACCTATGAAGGCGCCTACATGGCCGGCATCATCGCCGGCAAGATGACCAAGTCCAACACCCTGGGCGTGGTGGCCTCGATCCCAATCCCTGAGGTGATCCGCAACATCAACAGCTTCACCCTGGGTGCCCAGTCGGTCAACCCCAAGGTCAAGACCAAGGTGGTGTGGGTGAACGGCTGGTTCGACCCGCCGAAAGAAACCGAAGCCGCCACCTCGCTGATGAACGGCGGTGCTGACGTGCTGTTCCAGAACACCGACTCGCCCGCCGTGCTCAAGGCGGCGGAAGCCAAGGGCAAACGCGCCTTCGGTTGGGATTCGGATATGACCGCCTACGGCCCGAAAGCCCACCTGGCGTCGGCCGTGATCAACTGGGGCCCGTACTACATCAAGGCCACCAAAGAGGCGCTGGACGGCTCCTGGAAGGGCGGCGGCGGCGTGTGGTGGGGCGTGAAAGAGGGCGCGATTGACATCGTGTCGATTGCCGAAGACGTGCCGGCTGACATCAAGACCAAAGTGGCTGATGTCAAGAAAGGCCTCGCCGATGGCAGCTTTGTCATCTGGAAAGGCCCGATCACCGACAACACCGGCAAGGTGCAGATCGCCAAGGATGCAGCAGCCGACGACAAGTT
>JBEGOC010000189.1:0-51619 GCA_041182225.1 Pseudomonadota bacterium
CATGGCCCGGTGCGGGCCGCGCTACGACCTGTTTTCCATGACCGCCGCCGCGGCGGCCCCGGGCCTGGGGCTGGCCCTGGTGGCGCGCCGGCGGGTCGGGCCCGGACTGGCCCGCGGCGCAGTGGTGGTGGCCTGCGACCAGGTGCTGCCCGGCGACCGGGCCTACTACCTGGTGCAGCCCGAGCGGGGCGAAGAACGGCCGGCGTTGGGCTGGTTCAAGGCCTGGCTGAGAGCTGCCGCGCAGTAAATCGCAGGCGATCACGACCACACCGATGGCGGACCGCTTTCAGCGCGACCCAACGGCCGCGCCGATACCACTTGGAGGCTATGCTCAACGCTTGAGCGCGCGGAACTTGCTGAGTTCGCCGTAGAACGACTGGGCGAATTCAGTCCCGATGGTCTCGGTGTTCTTGTCGATCACCGGCTGCACCGCTGCCCGGATTTTCTCCAGCTCAGCCGCCGGCATTTCAGCCACGGCCATGCCCCGGGCCTTGAGCTGCGACACCACCTCACCCGCCTGTTTGAGCTCTTCAGCGCGCTGCAGCACCCGGGTGTCTTCGGCCACTTTCTGGACGGTCTTCTGCTGGTCAGGCGTCAGGCTGGACCACCATTTCTTGGAGGCCAGCAGCGCCACCGGGGTGTACACATGGTTGGTGATGGTCAGGTGCTTCTGCACTTCGTACATTTTGTTGGCCTACGTGTCGATCCGTGGCGAACATGAAAGGCAAGTCCCAGACCTGGACCTCTTTCAACCGGTGTAGGTGGCGGCGAGCTCAGCAAATTTGCTCATGGCCATGGCTTGGGGGTGGCTGTCCGGCATGGCATGGCCGATGCGGGCCTTGACCTCGGCAAAGGCCGGATTTGCCTCAAGGGGTCTGCAGGCTGCCGTCCGGCAGTCGGGTCTCGGTCCAGCGGGTCACACCGCTGTCAGCGGGGTACTTGGCGGCCTCCTCCTCGTCAATCTCAACGCCCAGGCCGGGTTTGTCGTTCGCATACACATAGCCCTGACGGAATTCAGGCAGGCCCGGAAAAACGGCGAGCAGCGCATCACGCGGGCCCTTGAGCGCTTGGATGACAAAGTTGGGCGGCTCGGTGCCCGACCACTCCTGCACCCCGAAGTTGCGGGCCGCCAGGTCAATGTGGATGTTGGCCGCATGCGCCAGGGGCGACATGTCGCCCGGGCCGTGCCAGGCGGTGCGCACACCGTATTGCTCGGCAAACAGTTGCAGCTTGCGCGCTGGCGTGATGCCGCCCACCTGGCTCAGGTGCACCCGAATGAAGTCGATCAGGCGCTCCGAGATCAGGGTGCGCCATTCAAAAGGGTGGTTGAACAACTCACCTTGCGCCAGCGGGATGGTGGTTTTGTCGCGCAGCTGCCGGAGCCATTCCCCCTCTTCGAGCGGGATGGCGTCCTCCAGAAAGAACAGGTCGAACGGTTCGAGGGCGCGCGCAAACCGGATGGCGTCGCTCGGCTTGAGCCGTTCGTGCACGTCATGGCAGAGCTCGACCTCAAAGCCCACACGGCTGCGGATGTCATCGAACAGCTTGACCGTGTCGCGCATGTATTGGCGCGGGTTCAGGTAGACGCCATCGAGGGCACCCTGCGGCGCCTGGGCTGGCGCCTTGGCATGGCCGCCCCCGCCGTAGCCGCCGCTCTGGCAGCGGATGTGGGTGATGCCCTGGGCACGGTATTTCTGGATGTTGTCACACAGCTCGTGCAGGTCCCGGCCATCGGCGTGCCGGTAGATCGGCACGCCCTGCCGGCATTTGCCGCCAAACAGCTGGTACAGGGGCATCCGGGCCAGCTTGCCCTTGATGTCCCACAGCGCCATGTCAATGCCGGAAATGGCGTTGTTCTCGATCGGGCCATTGCGCCAATAGGCGTTTTGGTGCATCAGCTGCCAAAGCTCTTCGATGGCATGGGCATCGCGCCCGACCAGCAGGGGCTTCAAATACTCCTCAATCAGGCATTTGACGGCCAAATGCCGATAGGCAAACGTGCCGCAGCCCAGGCCGTACAGGCCAGGCTGGTTGGTCTCGACCTTGACCACCAGCAGATTGATGCCCTCCGGGGCCGTGACAATGACTTTGACGTCGGTGATGCGCGTTGACATAGGTGATTCCGCAGGACCGGCTCAGAGCACCGAGAGCCAACCGCCGTCGACATAAATGATCTGGCCGTTGACGTAGCTCGAGGCGCTGGAGGCGAGGTAGATGGCCGTGCCGACCAGCTCCTCCGGCCGGCCCCAGCGCTGCGCCGGGTTGCTGGCCTTGACCCAGGCGTCAAAGTCCGGGTTGTTGACCAGGGCCTCGTTCATGTCAGTCACGATGTAGCCCGGTCCAATGGTGTTGGCCTGGATGTTGAACCGGGCCCACTCGGCCGCCATGGCCCTTGAGAGCAGCTTGATGCCGCCCTTGGCCACGGTATAGGGCGCCACTGTGGCGCGGGCCGCCTCGCTGGTGAGCGAGCCGATATTGATGATCTTGCCGCCCTGGCCGCGCGCGATCATGCGCCGGGCCGCCGCCCGCCCGACCAGGAAAGCGGCGGTCAGGTTGGTGTCCAGCACACGCGTCCAGTCTTGCAAAGAAACCTCGAGCAGGGGCTGGCGGTGCTGGATGCCGGCGTTGTTGACCAGGATGTCGATCACCAGCCCCTGGCGGTCAAAGCTCTCGAAGGCGGCGGTGACCGACCCCTCATCAGCGACATCAAAGGCCGCGCCACGGGCGTTCAGGCCCAATGCCTGCAGCCGGGTCACCGCCGAGTCCACCGCGGCCTGCTGCCGGCTGTTGACGATGACGGCGGCACCGGATTCGGCCATGCCCTGCGCCAGGGCAAAGCCAATGCCCCGGGTTGAGCCGGTGATCAGCGCGGTACGGCCGCTAAGGTCGAAAAGGGCGGGGCTTGAGGTCGCAGTCATGTCAGGTAATATATATTACGTATGATGTTTGGCCACCTCAGATAAACCCTTAGATGAAATTGATGCTCACAGCGATCGCTGGCCTTCGAATTCGTCATACCTCCTACAATGGGTCGATGAGTCCACCATCATCGGCGCCACGCGCCACTTTTCAGGAACAGGTGCTGGACGCCTTGGGCCGCGACATCTGCGGCGGGCGCATCCGGCCCGGGCAACTGTTGCCACCCGAGGCCGACCTGTGCGAGCGCTTTGGCTTCAGTCGCATCGTGATCCGCGAGGCCATCAAATCGCTGGCGGCCAAGGGCTTGCTGGAGGTGTCCCGCCGGGTCGGCACCCTGGTGCTGGCGCCCACGCGCTGGAACTTGTTTGACCCGGACATCATCGGCTGGCGCGCCGAAGCGACCGTGGCCGACCCGGTAATGTCACGCGACTTGATGGAAATGCGGCGCGTGATCGAGCCCGCGGCTGTGCGCCTGGCCGCCCTGCGCGCCAGCGACGACGACCGTCGCAACCTGCGCGCGGCCTACATGGCCATGGTCCGGGCCGTGGCCGGCAAAGGCGATTACGTCAAAGCCGACCTGGCGTTTCACACCATCATCCTGTCGGCCTGCGGCAACCAGTTTCTGCGCCAGATGCAAGAGGCCATGGCCGCCCTGCTGCGGGTCAACTTTGAGATCATCACCAAGAAGCCTGGCGGGCCTGCCAACTCGCTGCCCATGCACGAGGCGGTTTGCGAAGCCATCGAGCGAGGTGACCCCGAGGCCGCCGAACGGGCAGCGCTGGTGCTGATCGACGGCGCCGAGGAAGACCTGCGCGAGGTTGCACCATGAAAATCACCCGCCTGACCACTTTTCTGGTGCCGCCGCGCTGGTGCTTCCTGAAAATTGAGACCGACGAAGGGGTGCACGGCTGGGGCGAGCCCGTGCTGGAGGGGCGGGCCCAAACCGTGGCGGCAGCCGTTGAGGAGCTCTCCGACTACCTGATCGGCAAAGACCCGCGCCACATCGAAGACCACTGGACGGTCATGTACCGGGGCGGCTTTTACCGCGGCGGTGGCGTGCACATGAGCGCGCTGGCAGGCATCGATCAGGCGCTGTGGGACATCAAAGGCAAAGCGCTGGGCGTGCCGGTCGCCGAACTGCTGGGCGGCCATGTGCGTGACCGGATCCGCGTGTACAGCTGGATCGGCGGCGACCGCCCGGCCGACACCGCCGCTGCCGCTAAGGCCGCCGTAGCGCGCGGCTTCACCGCGGTCAAGATGAATGGCACCGAAGAGCTGCAGTTTGTGGACACCTTCGACAAGGTCGAACGCTGTCTGGAGAACGTGGCGGCGGTGCGCGGGGCCGTGGGGCCGCACGTGGGCATTGGCGTCGATTTTCACGGGCGCGTGCACAAACCCATGGCCAAGGTCCTGATCAAGGAACTTGAGCCCTACCGCCTGATGTTCATCGAGGAGCCGGTGCTGAGTGAACACTACGAGGCCCTGAAAGAACTCGCCGGGCTGAGTGCCACGCCCATAGCCCTGGGCGAGCGGCTGTATTCGCGCTGGGACTTCAAGCGGGTGCTGTCCGAGGGTTACGTTGACATCATCCAACCCGACCCCTCGCACGCGGGCGGTATCACCGAGACCCGCAAGATTGCCAGCATGGCCGAGGCCTATGACGTGGCGCTGGCGCTGCACTGCCCACTGGGCCCGATTGCGCTGGCTGCCAACCTGCAGCTCGATGCGGTCTGCTACAACGCCTTTATCCAGGAGCAGAGCCTGGGCATCCACTACAACGCCGGCAGCGACCTGCTGGACTATGTCGCCAATAGGGAGGTCTTTGCCTACGAGGACGGCATGGTGGCTATCCCCAGCGGCCCAGGCTTGGGGATTGAGGTGAATGAGGCCTATGTGCGCGAGCGTGCCGCCCAGGGCCACCGCTGGCGCAACCCGGTCTGGCGGCACCGGGACGGCAGCTTTGCCGAGTGGTGAAGGCCATTGCCTGAAACCTGGCACACAAAGGTCGGGATTCGAAAACCCTTGCGAGCCGCCGCCAGTCGCGCCTGCGCTGGTGCAAGGCCTGTTGAGCACGGAGCGCTTCGAGCCCGTGTAAGCGGCCGACCCAGGGAATGGCCCGAGGTCAGCTTTCAAGAATGCTAATCAGCGCGACGCCGAATTCTCATGGGGCGAATGATATGTTACTATAGGGAAAATTTTGACTGTGCCGCCTGCTGAGCGCCAAAATTGTAGGCTGGAAAAATCCGGCATCCTTGGCCTTGGGTTGCGGTGCTTTCGCTCAACCAGTCTGGGGAACCGACATGACGGATGGCGAAGTGTTCGAGCTAGGCAACGTGGCGCTGCAGGGCGGGGCAACGCTCAGAAACGCTCGGCTGGTCTACAAGGTTCACGGACAACTGAACTCCCGGGGGGATAACGCGATTCTGCTGCCGACGTTCTACGGCGGACGTCACGCAGATTACGACGGCATGATTGCGCCCGGGCGGGCGCTCGACCCCGAGCGCTATTGCATTGTCGTCGTGAACATGTTCGGCAACGGACTGTCATCGTCGCCCTCGAATACAGCGCCGCCTTTCGACGGACCCAAGTTTCCGTCAATTACCCATTGGGACAACGTACAGTGCCAGCATCGCTTGTTGACCCAGCATCTGGGCGTCCGCCGGCTGGCCCTGGCAACAGGGTTCTCCATGGGTGGCCAACAGGCCAGCCATTGGGCTGCCATCTTCCCGGAGATGGTTGAGCGACTGGCACCTTGGTGTGCTTCGGCCAAGACGGCTCCACATAACTGGGTATTCCTGGAAGGAGTCAAGGCAGCCCTGCTGGCCGATGCGGAGTTTCAGGGTGGGCTCTACCGGCACCCGCCCCAGCGTGGGATCAGGGCGTTCGCCAGAGTATGGGCTGGTTGGGGACCGTCTCAGGCGTTCTACCGCCATCGTCTGTATGAGGAACTGGGCCATTCGTCACCGGATGACCATATGACGGCCTTCTGGGAGGCTAACTTCCTGCAGTTTGACGCCAATGACCTGTTGGCTATGCTCAACACTTGGCAGCGCTCCGACATCAGCGACAACCCCATCCATCGCGGCGATTATCCGGCCGCCTTGCGAGCCATCAAAGCCAAGAGTGTGCTGCTGCCCGGGGCAACGGATCTTTACTTTCCGGTGGAGGACAACGCCTGGCAATTGCAGCATATGCGCGACGCCAGCTTGTGCCCGATTCCTTCAGATTGGGGGCATATTGCCGGCGCCCCAGGCCTGCATGCACCCGACATGACATTTCTGGATACGGCGTTGCGGGAGCTGCTGGCCCGCTAGTGCGGCGCTGGTGGTGCAGATCGATACCTTCAGGAGCGTGCAATGAACTTATCTGATGTGGCCCCAATAGACCGTGGCCAGGTGATTCGCAAAGGTGCGTTGAAGTATGCCTTCGCAGCGGTTGACAGCTTCGTCGCCGAAGTCGAACACGGCGAGATTTTCGAGATCGAGACCGAGTTGAATATCGGCGGCCACCTCATTCACTCACTCGACGAGAAGCTGTGTGAACACGATGTCACGCTGCCTTTTGTGAACCCTGCCACCGGACCGATCAAAGTCAAGGGAGCCAAGCCCGGCGACATGATCGTGGTGCGCGTGATTCATGTTGGTGTGCATGGCCTCGGCTACACGGCGTTGTGGCCCGGAATCGGGATCTTCCCGGACTGGGTGCGCAAGCGTGAGTTCGGCATCCAGAACCACACTGTGCGCGTCGAGGATGGCATCGTGCACTGGAGTGAGACACTCAAGCTCGATGCCAAGCCCATGGTGGGTGTGATCGGCGTTGCTCCGGTGGCCGGCGGAGTGATCACCATCGACAACGGAACCCATGGGGGCAATCTGGACGTCCAAGAGGTCTGCAACGGCAGCCTGGTGAGTTTCCGGGTATGTCATGAAGGCGCCTACCTCTACTTTGGTGACGTGCATGCCTTACAGGGAGATGGCGAGGTGAACGGCATGGGCGCCATTGAGATTCGTGGTCATTTGCGCTGCCAGGTGTTTGTGTGCCCGGCGGCGGAGAAGCTGAACTGGCCACGCATCGAAACCGCCACGCATATCTGCACACTGGGTTGCGCACGACCGCTGGAGGACGCCTTGCGCATTGCCTTTGAAGAAATGGTTTACTGGCTGGAGGCCTCCTACGGCTTCAAGGCCAGTGAAGCCTACATGCTGCTGGGTCAGATCGCCGAGGCGCGGTGCACCCAGATGGTCAACCCGAAGTACACCTACATCTGCAAGGTGGACAAGAAGTACCTTCCGCGGCGCTGAGGCGCTGCTTCACTGAGGAGCGAAGCGATGAGTGAACTGTTGATTCCCACCATGAAATTGTCTTACGCTGCTGCTGCGCGGATGCTGGCGGCCTCGGTGGCGCAGGCGCAGAAGATGGCGGTACCCCAGTGCATCGCCATCATGGACGCCGGAGGCCAGTTGCTGGCCTATGGACGGACCGATGGCGCGGCAGGTCTTGCCGGTGGACCGGCATTGCGCAAGGCTCAGGTTTCAGCTGAGCGACGCCACCCTTCCGGCGCTTTGCCGGCGGAGTACGAACTGGGAGTCGGTCTGGCGACTGACGGTCACTACACCAACCTGGCAGGTGGCCTGCCAATCGTCATCGATGGCCACCACGTCGGAGGCATCGGGGTCAGTTCCGGTTCTGGCGACGAGGATTTGGAGGTTGCCCGGGCCGGCCTTGCCGCTGTCGGAGCCAGGACTGCTTTCTGACAACCGAACTGACGCACCAGCGCGCCCTGCCTCAAGAGGCGCGCAACCAGGATTCGGCGTAGTACAAGAACGCCGTTGTGGTTTGGATCCCGGCCTGTTCCCGCGGCACAGGTTGCCCGGGCAGTCTGTGGCCGTTGACCAGGATGGCAGCCTGACGTGACTCCACCAACAAACTGAACATGGTGTGGGCGCCTGTGCCGGATAACTCAGGCGGTAACTCCAGTGCTGTCGGTCGGCCAAGACCCTCCCAGACCAAATCAACACAGAGGGCACCACTGGCCACGGCTTCAGTGACTCGGCGGCCGCCCGGATCTCCCGTGGTGGCACTGTGGGTCAGGGGCAGATAACGCATCGCGTTGAACGCAGCGACCTCACCAAAAACGCCGAACTTGCCGACAAATTCGCGCATCAGGTACCGCGCAAGGGGCTCGTTGTCGCTGATCACCACATTGTTGGCCGCTGGGGTTTCGATGCCGGCATCGGGCTGTTCGTAAAGAACGAGAACTGTTCCGCGCCCATGTGGCGACCAAGAGATCCGGAAGAAGAGTGCCAGCGCGCTCCATGGGCCATCATCATGTTCCTTAAGCATGATGCCCGGATTGTCACCGGTCCAGTCCAGAATGTCGGGATTGATCGGGGTGCCGATGGGCATATGCGTCAGACTGGTATTGCTGCAGGACGATGGATCGTGCTCAGGTCGGCTTGATCCAGGTTTCCGATAAGGCCAGGAACGCCGTGCTAAACGTCCGACCGAATAGCTGCCGGTTGCCTACTTCGCCATCCAACGGCTTGCCGTGCAGGACGATTTGCGCAGTACGGGCCTCGAGGAAGATGCTGACCGTCTCATGGGTACCGGTTGCTGACTGGTCTTTGTTGAGTTCGACCGCAAACGGAGTGCCCAGCTGTTCCCACGCCATCGTCGCGACCAGCGTGCCGCTTTCAACTATTTCGGCGATCCGGGAATCGGTGCTACCCGTCGTTCGCGCCGCAGTCAAAGGGAGGAAGGGCACATTGGGCAGGGAGGACCTGCCACGAAAGGCAGGCATATTCACCACGAATGCATCAACAAGGTATCTGGCGAGCGACTGGTTGTCGGTGATGCACAGATTTCGAGCATGCGGCCAACCGTCGGCACAGTCGGGTTCGCCCAGAATAAGCATCGTTGTGCCTCGACCATGCGGCGACAATCCGACGCGAAAAAAGAGCGCCAATGCAGTGAACAGACCCGAGACATCGCTCTTGAGGTAGATGCCCGAGCTGTCGCCCGACCATTCGACCAGGCCAGGGTTGACGGGTGTACGTACTGCCATAACGGGCCATTGAATAAGCAATTAACGCGTCAGTACGCAGCCGTGCTGTGGCGACCACCGAACTTCGACCGCGCTATTGGTCTCGCCGACTGCGGCGTGTGGACTGATCTCAACGGTCAGGATTTGCCCGCCAGCAAGCTCTACATCCACATGTGCCAAATTGCCGGAAAAGATGCGGCTACGGATCCTTCCAGCCAGTCGGTTCAGGCCGGATTCAAGTCCGCCGGGCTCCGAAATCGTCAGGTGCTGGGGGCGCAGTCCCAGGCTTACCTTCCCTCGGGCATCCTTGGGAGACTGCTGGACGCGTACGCGGGTTCCATGGATGTCAACCAGGCCGCAGTCGCCCTCCTGGCCGACGGCCTCAGCATCCAGTAGATTGATCTGACCAATGAAATCGGCAACAAAGCGAGTCTGCGGGCGATCGTAGATTTCCTCCGCACTACCCATCTGCTCAATCAAACCATCCTTCATCACGACGATACGGTCGGACATGTGCATCGCCTCGGTCTGGTCATGGGTGACATAGACCGTGGTGGTTCCCAGTCGCTGCTGAATATGCCGTATCTCGGCCTGCATCGCCTCGCGCAGTTTGAGGTCCAGCGCGCCCAGTGGCTCATCCATCAACAAGACGCGCGGCGAATAGGCCACCGCCCGGGCGACCGCGATGCGTTGCTGCTGGCCGCCCGAGAGCTCGGGCGGATAACGGTTCTCGACCGCCGCGAGCTGCACCATCTCCAGCAACTCCTTGACCCGCTTGCTGATGGCGCCTTTGTCGACGCGTCGTTCGGCAAGACCAAAGGCGATGTTCTCGCCAATGGTCATGTGCGGGAACAGGGCGTAGTCCTGGAACACCATGCCGATCCCTCGCTTGTTGGGAGGCAAGCGGGTGACATCCTCATCGCCCAGGTGTACCGTGCCACTGGTTGGCAGCACGAATCCCGCGATCATCCTCAGGGTTGTGGTCTTGCCGCAACCCGACGGTCCGAGCAGGGTGAGAAACTCACCCTCCCGAATGTCTAGATCGACGGAACGAACCGCGAAGGTCTCTCCGTACTTCTTGGTCACTTTGTTGAGGACGACGCGGGACATGGTGCTCCTAGAGGGTCGCTTTATCGTTAACTGATGGGCCTACCTGCTGACCGCCCGATTCCACTGGTCGTACCAGTTGCCGACGTTGACGCCCTTGTAGTCGATGCGCAGCATGTTGGCGACGTCGGCCGGCTCAATGTTGTTGAGCGCGACAAACACCGGATCTTCAGTGCGCAGACGCTGGATGGAGCGTTTGTTCACAGGCCACACACCGCTGTTCTTGGCGAAAGTGGTCTGGAACTCCTCGTCCAGGTAGGCATTGACGAATGCCATCGCGGCCGCGGTGTTCTTCGTGCCTTTGACGACACCCAGCCAGCCCACCTTGATCACGCCTTTTTGCTTGTCGTTGATCTTCGGATGCACTGCCGCGACGTTGGCGCCGGCAAATTTGATCGACCGCAGGCACCACCCGGTATGGGCCACAGCCACATAGATGTCGCCACTCTTGAAACCGGATACAACGTCACCCCCGGCCTTCCAGAACTTCGCGCCCTTGATGGATGCGATCGTGTCGAGTGCCGGTTTGACGTTGGTGGTGTCGCCGCCCGAAGCAAAGGATATGCCGGCAAAGTTGGCCAGTCCGCCACCGCCCGTGATGTCGGCGAGCATGACGCGTCCTGCGAGCTTCGGGTTAGCCAGATCCTTGTAGGTCGTCGGTACCGGAAGACCAAGCTCAGCGAACTTGCCCTTGTCATAGCAGATGACCTCCTGGGTCGTCCAGTTACCTACGGCATTGGGATTGCGTTGCCATTCCTCGATCTGGCTTGAGTTGGGGACGGCCTTGTAGTCGATAGGAACCAGCAACCCGCCGTCAACCACTTGGTCAAACTGCGCATCCAGAATCTCGACAACGTCAAACGGCACCTCACGTCCGCGCGCAGCAATGATCTTGGCAAGGTTGTCCTGCGGACTGCCGATGACGAATTCAACCTTGGCACCCATCGCCTCGATCTTCGGAGCAACCATCTTGACCAGATCATCACGCCATGGTCCTCCGAAAGTCGCGACCCGAAGCGTCACACCGTCGAACGGCTTTGCCTGCGCATGTACTGCGGTCGTCCATGTCGCGGACAAGGCAACCGCACCACACGCGAGCGCCATAGCAATAGCCTTGGGAAACATGTTCATCTCTCTTCCTTTCGATATCTACTCAGCAATCCAACCGGAAACGCCGGTCGCGTCAGACTCCAATCAACTAGCGAGAGCTACCCGAGTGCACAACGGAGTTGAGCCCAATCACCTTCTGCACCAGCAACAGCGCCAACAGCGAGAACAGGATCACGAGGGACGCCGATGCAAGCACCGAGGGATTGAAGTCAGTTTCGATTCCGAAGAACAGTTCAACCGGGTAGGTGACGAAACCAGGCGCAGTCAGAAACATGGCGATCGGAACGTCCGAGAAAGACACCATGAAGGCGTACAAAGCGCCCGCGTGCACCCCTGGCATGATGGTGGGAAGCGTGATGCGTCGAAACGTACTCCATCGGCTCGCACCCATGCTCAAGGCCGCCTCTTCCAAGCGGAGGTTGAAGCGCTGCAAGACCGACACCACCGTACCGATGACATACGGCGTGGCCACGAACAGGTGGCCTAGGTACAGGCCCACGAACGTGGCATTCAGGTAGAGGCCGCTTGCATCCCCGGCAACATAGTAGAGCCGCAGAAAGGCAACGCCGGTCACCACCGCAGGTATCTGCATCGGTGCGCGAAAGAATGCCAGAAATACCGACTTGCCCGGCAACTTGCCACGTACGATGGCCAATGCTGCAGGAATGCCCAGCAGACACGCCCCCACTGCCACAGACAGGGCCAGTCCCACCGACAGCCCGAGCGACTTGTAGTGTGTCGATGGAATGTTTTGATACCACTTCAGGGTCAGTTCCTGCGGAGGAAACACGACGCCGGAGTAGGCAGTGGTACCGTCTAATGACGAGCCGACGACGACCACCATGGGCGCCAGCAGGAAAAAGTAGGCCCAGCCCACCCAGATGAACTTGGCCAAGGTGCCGATGCCCGGCGGGTGCCAGCGCGTCGAGTTAGTTCGAGGCGGATCAACTGGGTTCGGGCTCATGCGATCACCAATTTCGCCGCGCGCAGGCGGCGTACCAGAAAAACGGAGATAAGGTTGATCAGTATGACCGACACCAGCAATACGGCTGCGAGCGTTGCGCCCATTCCGTATTTGGTCTCCACGATGACGGCTCGCTGTATCAGCACTGGCAGCGTGAACACGCGGCCGCCGCCGAGCAAGGATGCCGAAGTGAAGGCTCCCATGCACATATTGAACATCATCAATGCACCAACGATGACACCTGGCAAACTCAGCGGAAGGATGACGCGCCAAAACACCCTCGGACGGCTGGCACCATGCACAGTGGCCGCTTCCTCCAGCGAGGTGGGGATCGTGCGTACCACGCTGTAGAGCAGCAACACGGCAAACCCCATGGTGAACTGCATCAGCCCAACCACCACACCGGTCGGATTGCCGATGATCGTGTAGGGTTTGTCAAGGATGCCAAGCGCGAGCATCAGCTTGTTGAAGCCGCCATCGGCAGAGAAGATGACGATCAATCCATACACCTTGATGACGATCGTGATGAACGACGACACAACCACGCCGGCGAGCATGATCATCGCCCAGCGCGACCTCATGCGCGCGATCACATAAGCGACCGGAAAACTCATCAACAGCGTGCAAAGCGTCGCAATGGCGGACACCTTGACAGTGAGCCACAAGGATCTCAGGTAAAACTCGTCGGTGAACAGCGTCTGGTAGTTACCCCAGCCCATCGCCTTGGACAAGTTACCGAGTCCCATGTCCGCGGATAAACTGCCGCGCAGAAACGTCAACTGAGACGCGGCCAGCAGAACGAAGCTGACCACGAACGAGGGAACGAGCAGGTATTCCCAACGGGTATTCATGGCTGACCAGTCGTTCCCGCCTAGGCTTCCGCGAAGCGCGGGTCCTGCCGCAGCGCCTTGAGTTGACTCTCGATGAAATCGCGTCGCTGCGCTCCGGCGAGTTCGTCACCTTTTCGCACGACGTCCATCACCGCCTGCGCAAGGGCTCTCATCAGCTTCTCGTCATCCGCTGGCGCGCGTTGCTCAAAGGGAAACACCGTGTCCTGCACGTAGGTCGCGAACTCGCCGTCCCGGCTTGCCAGCCTCGGGAGCGGCTTGCCATCCTGAACCGCCTCGATGCCACGTCTGATGTTCCGCCTCAAAATGGCGACCCCCTGATCGCTGGTTCCCAAGTTCTCGGCCCTGTGGGTTGCCATCGGGCCAATGGACACCTGCGCCTCGTAATCACTGGGGTCTCGCTGCATCTCATCGTAGCTGCGTAACTCAGTCTGACCGTCGAAATCCACCTTCTGGAGTCCGACCAGCTCCCGGCGCCCCTTGCCTTTTGGGTCGATCGCCGGGCCAAAGCTGCGATAGGCGATGATCATGCAGTGGGTGTCGTCAATCGGGACTGTCCACTTGGTGATACTGGCCCGTTTGAAGTACTTCTCGTCCTCCGCATCCTCCCAGAATGCGCCAACCTGACTAAAGTTGGGATACGTGGTTTCCTGGGTGCGCACCCAGATCATGTTCTTCCAGCGGTATGTCAATGTGGCGTACACGCGGGCGGGAGTCTCATGAAACTCCAGCAGGGGCATCACCTGCCAGGCTGCCTCGAACTGGAACCGATTCAACCGCGAGTGCAGGAACACCGTGTGCACAGGGTCCATGGTGTTCTCGCAGACCTGCAGCCAGTTGCAGGGGTAGACGATCTTGTAGGGCACCAATTCTGTGCCTGGCAAGTTGTTGATGGTGTCGAAAAGGGGGAAGGGTGGCACATCGTTGGCAGGGCCCATGTATGCGAACAACAGGCCGTGCCACTCGACGACTGGGTAGGCACCATGACAGGTGCGTTCCTTGATCTTGGAATTGGCTGGTTCGCCGGGCGTTTCGAGGATGGTTCCGTCAACCGCGTAATGCCAGCCGTGGTAGCAGCAGCGAATGCCATGTTCCGCGATGAAGCCGAACTCCAGTGACGTATTGCGATGGCTGCAGTGAAGGTGCAACAAGCCGTAGTCACCCGAAAGGTCACGAAACGCCACGAGGTCTTCACCCAGGATGCGCAACCGTACCGGCACCCCCTTACTCAGTTCCTCGGTCATGCACACCGGATGCCAGAAGCGGCGCAGGTACTCGCCGCAGGGTTTCCCCGGACCAACGTTCATGAAAGTTGGGTCAGCGTCCGGACGCTGGTGTTTGTCATGACCAACATACCGCCCGCGTGGCGGATTGATAACCCTGATACCTGCGTTGTCCATTGGAAACATCTCCTCAATGAAAACCTAAAACGCGATGCAAAAATCTTACCACCGGATATTTTGCATGATTCACTGGTTGCTTCATGTGAATCATAGTTAACTTACAAGCACTTGGCAACAGACTATACTTCAAAGGTGCGCCGGATCACGCGCAGACATGGAGAATGTATGGAGCGGATTACCCTCATCACCGGTGCCAGCAAGGGCATCGGACTCGCTTGTGCCAAGCTGCTTGCTGCTCGCGGGCACACGGTGATCGGCCTGGCGCGACACCCCGGCAGTGCTGATTTCCCCGGTACCCTGCATCTGGTTGACATGGCCGACAGGCAAGCTTTGGCGACCAAGCTCGACGAGTTGGTAGCGCGCCACGCCTTCAATGGACTGGTCAACAACGTCGGCTTTGTCACGCCACAACTGCTAGACGCAGTGGATCTGGATGCCTACGACAGGACTTTCGAGATCAATGTGACAAGCGCGCTGCTGTGCGCGCAGACGCTGTCCCCTGGCATGCAGGTGCAGCGGTTCGGCCGAATCGTCAACATCGCCAGCGAAGTGGTTCTGGGGATGACCCGACGCACCGCTTATGCGGCTGCCAAAGCCGCACTTCTGAGCTTCACCCGAACCTGGGCCCTGGAGCTGGCTGCGCATGGCATCACGGTGAACAGCGTCTCTCCAGGACCGGTTGATACCGACCTCTTCGCCGCGAACAACCCGGTCGGCAGCTCGGTTCGCCAGAGTAAGATCGATCGCACGCCGCGAGGCCGCATTGGGCAACCACCGGACATCGCCAATGCGGTGGCCTTCTTCATGCAAGGCGAGAGCGACTTCGTGACTGGGCAAAACTTGTTCGTGTGTGGCGGCTCCAGCCTCGGAAGCGGTGGCTTCCTGTAGATCCTGGATATCTCCGGCTTCCAACCTGTAACAGCTCACCATGCTATTGCGCGTCCAGTCCGTTTACAACGAAACCTCAACCATCAAGACCTTCGAGCTGGTGGATCCTGAAGGTCTCGAGTTGCCGAGTTTCACTGCGGGCAGTCATGTTGAGGTGACCTTGCCTGATGGCATGGTCCGCCAGTACTCCCTGTGCAACCCTCCCTCGGACCGCCAGCGTTATGTGCTCGGTGTGCTTCTGGAACCCGATGGTCGCGGCGGATCCCGCCAATTTCACCAACGCGTTGGGGTCGGGGACCTGCTGCAGGTGTCGATGCCACGTAATCACTTTCCCCTTGCCGAGTCGGGCAAGCGCCATCTGCTGATTGCCGGCGGTATAGGCGTGACGCCGCTCTTGGCCATGGCAGCCCGCCTCAAGTCTATAGATGCCGACTTCGCATTGCATTACTGCACCAGGGACCCGTCGAACACCGCGTTCCGAAGCGTGCTGGCGACCGAAGCGTTGGCCTCCCACGTGCATTTCCACCATGATGGCGGCATACCGGCGCAAGGCCTGGACGTGGTCAGGCTGCTAGCGACAGTGCTGGCTGATACCCATGTGTATTGTTGCGGTCCTGCGGGGTTGATGGCAGCAGTTAAAGCTGCCTGTGCACATTGGCCCCCTGGTCAGATCCACTTCGAGCACTTTAATGCGCCTGCCGTTGCAGCACCGGCCGATCAGGGGGGCTTCGAGGTGGAGATTGCATCGACCGGTGCCGTGTTCCCCGTTCCACCCGACCGATCGATTCTGTCGGTACTTCTGAGCGAAGGTGTGCAGGTCGAAAGCTCATGTGAGGGCGGCGTATGCGGCACCTGTGCGACTCGCTATGTGTCTGGTGAGCCGGATCATCGGGACTTCGTGCTGTCCGACCTGGAGCAGCGGGAGCAGATCATGATCTGTGTTTCCCGCGCGAAGTCTGCCAGAATCGTTCTGGATTTGTAGTTTCGGCCAGCCGGATTGGCGCGCAGAACGGGCAGCCATCACGGGAATTGCGGCGGCGTTCGCAAGTGGAAATCGGTCAGATGCTGGTACGCGCGACCAAGCGCAAACAACTGGTCTTCGCGGTTAGGCCGCCCCACAAGTTGAAGCCCCACCGGAAGCCCGTTAACAAAGCCGCAGGGAAGCGACAGGGCGGGTAGCCCCAGGTAATTGACGAACCGGCAGGCGCGGCCGCTTTGGGCAAAGAAAGCAACGATGTCGCTGGCCGAGGCCTGCGAGACGTCCTCGGCACGCGGCGCGACAGACATCGTCACTGGCAACAGCAGAACATCGGCTTCAGCGAAGGCGGTGCTCAGGAAGTGCGTCAGAACGCCAGCTCGAACGGCCAGGGCGTGTCCGACCGCCGCAGGATCAAGGAACAGGCCTGCTTCTATCGCTCCGCGCGCTGCCAGCGAGATGCCGGCCGCCCGCGTACGCAGAACCTCGCGATGAATTCTGGCCCCTTCCGATTTGACAACAGCTTGATGCAGGCCGGTCATCAGGTCGACATCGGGCAGGCATACAGGGATGTGTCCGGGCGCGATGCTGGCAATCACACGGGTTGCCTCTCCAAGACACGTCTCGACGTCGGGATGCATCCCGTCAGCAAACTGGCGGATGGAGACCCCGACGCGCAAAGCGCGAGCTTGATCGCGGGCATGGTCCAGCGTCGGCAGGGCTGGAACGCCTGCCGAATCACCCTCGATGACCGCGAGCAGTGCCTGACACTCTTCGACGCTGCGCGCCATAGGCGCAGGGCTGTCAAAGGGCGGAGCGCGGGGAAACACCCCTTTCAGGCTGACGCGACCGTAACTCGGCTTGATAGCCGTCACGCCACAGTAGGCCGCCGGCACACGCGCCGAGCCGCCAGTATCCGAGCCCAATGTGGCGGGGACCAACCCGGCAGCAATCGCGGCAGCGCTGCCTGATGATGACCCACCGGTAATGCGCTGCGGGTCCCAGGGATTACGACAACGTCCAAAGTGGGCGTTGAATCCGGTGCCACCAGCAGCGAACTCGTCCATGTTGAGGGTTCCAAGCAGTATTGCCCCGGCGCAATGCAGTCGTTGAATGACGTCGGCGTCCTGGTTGGCCACATCGTCGTACACCATTGAGCCAGCGCTAGGGGCACGACCCGATATCTGGAACAGGTCTTTGACAGCCAGAGGTACGCCGTGAAGACGACCCGCGGCTGTTCCGGCCATCACACCCGCATCCAGTTCACCGGCCCTTTGCATTGCCGATGAGGCGTGCACTGCGATGAATGCTCGAAGCTCATCATTGTAATTTTCAATGCGCTGCAGGCAATGCGCCGCAGCCAAGCTGGATGTCAGCTTTCCACCACGTATGGCATCTGCCAACTCCAGCATCCGGAGACCGTCAGGCTTGGTCATGGCGTTCGGTCTCCAGCGCAGGCACCGTGAAAAGGGCCTCGAATTGGGCGAGTCCCGATGCAGTGAAACGTCGCGACGCGGCTTCGCACGCATCGTGCAGGCTGGTCACCTCAGCCGCAATCTGCCCGGCTCGAAGGCCGTCAATGCCCAATTGGGGGTACGCTCTGGCGATCGCCAGAATACGGGCCGGCTTGTCGCTCATGTTGTACTCCTCATCGTCGGGGCGACCAGGAATGCGTTAGCTCATCGCGCATCAGCTTGCTCCGAACTCAAATTGGTTGCACTCGAGGGAAATTTGGTGCATCATATCGTACAGGCAATAACGATTCCCCACATGAAACATGCTGTATTTGGGAGTTCCGGTGGTTCTATTCTTTGCACGAGGCCCTCATGAACGTATCCGACGCCCGTAAGTTTCTCAAGAAGCACGATATCCAGTTTGTGCTGGCACAGTTCGTCGACATCCATGGCTCTGCCAAGTCCAAATGCGTGCCGGTTGGGCATTTCGAGGAACTGCTCACCACCGGGGCTGGCTTCGCCGGTTTTGCCATCTGGGGCTTGGGCATGGGGCCTCAGGGTCCGGAATATACGGCGGTTGGCGACCTGTCGACGTTGACGCTGGTGTCATGGATGCCCGGCTACGCACGCATTGCCTGCAACGGTCATGTGCTGGGCAAGCCCTACGAGTATTGCCCGAGAGTTGCGCTGAGCGCGCAGGTGGACAAGCTGCGCCAAATGGGAATGACGATGTACACCGGCATCGAGCCAGAGTTCATGCTACTTGAGCGCCGCAGCGACGGCTCGCTCGCGCCGTCTGACGCCACAGACACGCTAGACAAGCCTTGCTACGACTACAAGGGCCTTGCCAGGCGCAGCGAGTACCTCGGAAAGCTGGTCAAGGCCTTGCAATTGGCGGGTCTGGACGTCTATCAGATCGATCATGAAGACGCCAATGGACAGTTCGAAGTCAACTTTGCCTATCGGGACTGCATGACGTCGGCCGACAACTACACATTGTTCAAGATGGCGGCGACCGAGATTGCGCACGGAATGGGTATGGTTTGCACCTTCATGCCCAAGCCGTTCTCCAACCGCGCCGGGACGGGATCCCACTTCCACGTGTCGATTGGCGATGCGAAGACGAAGAATCTGTTCCTGGATGACAAGGACAAACAGGGCATGGGCCTGTCCAAGACGGGCTATCATTTCCTGGGCGGCATCCTGGCGCACGCGCGCGGCCTGACCGCGCTGGCGGCACCGTCGGTCAATTCGTACAAGCGCCTGGTCGTCGGCCGCTCGCTGTCGGGTGCGACCTGGGCGCCGGCTTACGTGACCTACGGCGACAACAACCGCACGGCGATGGTGCGCATCCCCTACGGTCGTCTGGAGTTGCGTCTGCCTGACGGCTCCTGCAACCCGTATCTGGCCACGGCGGGCATCATCGCTGCAGGGCTGGATGGCATCCGTCGCAAGCTGGATCCGGGGCCGGCCAACAACACCAATTTGTATGAACTGTCACCGGAGCAGGTGCTTTCGCAAGGCATCCCGATCCTGCCTCAGAACCTGAACGAGGCGATTGATGCCTTCGCTGCAGATCCGGTGCTGCGCAGTGCGATCGGTGATAACCTGTCCAATGAGTTCATCCGGCTCAAGCGCATGGAATGGGTCGAGTACTCTCGCCACGTGTCTGCTTGGGAAACCAATCGCTATCTTGAATTCTTCTGATTGGATGCACCAGAATGTGTGGAATCGTCGGATTGTTGGTGAAAAAGCCCGAACTGCGCGAGCAGTTGGGGCAATTGATGATGCCGATCTTGATCGGCATGACGGAGCGCGGGCCTGAATCAGCCGGAATGGCGGTGTTCACGTCAGCGGTGCCAAATGGGCGGCGCAAGTTCAGCGTCTACAGCGGCACAGCCAGTGCACCCTGGGAGCAGTTTGCAGCTGACGCCGCACGAGATCTTGGTGCAAGTTCGTCGGTCCACGGGCGGGCCAACCATGCCGTGCTGGAAACGGACGGAGCGCCCGAAGCCGTTCGCTCGTGGCTTCGCACCCGCTACCCCGGGTTCCATCTGTTATCGGTTGGACAGTCTATCGATCTGTACAAAGACACGGGTTCACCATCCGAGGTGGCCGCACGGTACGACTTCCCTGCATTGACCGGCTCCCATCTGGTTGGCCACACCCGAATGGCAACGGAGACGGCGGTCACGCCAGCCCGTGCTCATCCATTCACGGCGGGCGAAGACTTCTGTCTGGTTCACAACGGATCCCTGTCCAATCCTTACAGCGTGCGACGCAAGCTGGAGCCGCTGGGCATCAAGTTCGAGACCGACAACGACACCGAAGCGGCCTGTCGCTTTCTCGAATGGCGGATGCGCGAAGGCGATGGCCTCGAGACAGCGCTGGAAAAAGGATTCGATGAGTTGGACGGCTTCTACACCTTCCTGATGGGAACGCGTGACGAGCTCGCACTGGTCCGAGACGCCTTCTCCTGCAAGCCGGCCATCGTTGCCGAGACGGATGACTACGTGGCGATTTCCTCAGAGTTTCGTTCGCTGGCCAAGCTACCGGGCGTCAAGAACGCCAATATCTTCGAGCCCAAGCCGGAGCAGATCTACATATGGCAAACGTGAGTTTCGATTTGGAGCGGCAGCCTCTGCGTGCCCTCAATCAGTACCTGCATGGAGCGTTGCCAGCGGGCACGCATTCGGTCTCCGTACACAACCCGGACGGCGCACACAGCATTGCTGTCGGCGTCAACGCACCGATCGACATCGATATCCATGGGCATGCCGGGTATTACGCCGCTGGCATGAACCAACTGGCGCGCGTGACCGTCCACGGAAACGCCGGCCCGGCGGTGGCCGAGAACATGATGTCCGGACGCGTCCATGTCAAAGGTTTTGCATCGGTGGCTGCCGGCGCTTCGGGACAGGGTGGGTTGTTGGTCATCGACGGCGATGCCTCCTTGCGATGTGGGATCTCGATGAAGGGAATCGACATTGTCGTGGCCGGTAACGTGGGCGACTTCTCCGCTTTCATGGCCCAGGAGGGACGCTTGGTGGTGTGTGGCAACGCTGGCGACGCGCTGGGTGACTCGCTGTACGAGGCCGTGATCTATGTACGCGGTACCGTCAAGTCTCTGGGTGCTGATGCTCATGAAGAACCCATGACAGAGGCCGACGTGGCTTCGGTGGGCGAGTTGCTTCGTCAGGCCGGCTTGCCTCACGATCCGAAGGAGTTCCGTCGCGTGGCTTCCATGCGCAGCCTGTACCACTGGAACGCAGACGCCAATCAGGAGTATTGATGGATCACCCCGTACGTTTCGTGCAGACGCCTCATGGCGAAGAAAGCTGGGGCTTCGGCCGCAACACCATTGAGTACATCCAAAATGCCGCTGCCCACGGCCTGTATGAAATCCGAGGTCTGGGTGCCAAGCGCAAGCTGCCGCACTTCGACGACCTGTTGTTCCTGGCTGCCTCGCTGTCCCGATACCCGTTGGAAGGGTACCGCGAGCGCTGCGATACCAAGACAATCCTCGGAAGTCGCTTCGCCAAGAAACCGATCGAGCTGGCGATACCGATCACCATCGCCGGAATGAGCTTTGGATCGCTGTCGGCCAATGTCAAGCAGGCGCTGGGCATGGCAGCCACCCAGATGGGAACCTCCACCACAACCGGTGATGGCGGAATGACCCAGGAGGAACGCCAGTCGTCGAAGCAGTTGGTGTACCAGTGCCTGCCCTCGCGCTACGGTTTCAATCCAGATGATCTGCGGCGCGCCGACGCCATCGAGATCGTGATCGGCCAAGGGGCGAAACCCGGTGGTGGAGGCATGCTGCTCGGGCAAAAGATCAATCCCCGTGTCGCGCGCATGCGCCATCTGCCGCAAGGCGTTGACCAGCGCTCGGCCTGCCGCCACCCTGACTGGACCGGCCCGGATGATTTGGTGATCAAGATCCAGGAACTGCGTGAAATCACGGACTGGGAGAAGCCGATCTATGTGAAAGTCGGCGCCACGCGCACCTTCAACGACGTGAAACTCGCCGCTATCGCCGGGGCGGACGTGGTGGTGGTCGATGGTATGCAGGGGGGTACCGCTGCGACGCAGACTGTGTTCATCGAGAACGTCGGTGTACCGACGCTGGCTGCCGTGCGACAGGCCGTCGAGGCGCTGGAAGAGCTGAACCTGCGTGGCGTCGTACAGTTGGTGGTATCAGGTGGGATACGTACTGGGGCGGACGTCGCCAAAGCGCTGGCCATGGGAGCCGATGCGGTATCGATCGGGCAGGGTATGCTGATGGCACTAGGATGCAACGGAGACACCTACAGCCAAAAGGGCAGGAATCACTCTGCCGTGGACGACTATGTCAAGCTTGGCACGGCACCAGGACATTGCCACCATTGCCACACCGGTAAGTGCCCGGTGGGCGTCACCACCCAGGATGTCGTGCTTGAGCAGCGGCTGGAGCCGGAAGTGGGCGCGCGGCGCGTGCGCAACTACCTCAAGACCATGAACATGGAGCTGACCACTATCGCGCGGGCCTGTGGCAAACAGAACGTGCATCACCTGGAGCGCGAAGACCTGGTCGCCTTGACTGTCGAGGCGGCGGCCATGGCCGGCGTGCCGCTGGCTGGTACGGATTGGATCCCTGGCCGCGGCAATGATCGGCAATGAGCCGTGGGGCGACCTGCAGGTAGCGCTGGCTGATGGTCTGGAACAGCCAGCCGATGCCATAGTTGGCGATGGGGATGTAGCCCCCTTTTTCCTGGCCCCCTGAGTCGTTCTGCCACAGAGCGTCTGGCGGTTAAGATCTGTGCTTGACATGTAGGGCAGCACACGACCATGGCCACCAAAGAAACACCTTCAGAAGCGGTTCCAAGGGACCTTGAACGCCACATCGGGCAAACTGTTCGAAAATTGCGCTTGCAGCAGAGTCTGACGATTTCCGAAATCGCGCGCAAGGCCAGTATCAGCAGCGGCATGCTCAGCAAGATCGAAAATGGCCAGACTTCCGCCAGCCTCGACTCGCTGGCAGGGCTTGCCGATGCCCTGGGCACGACGCTGGCCAGCATATTTGCGGGGTACTCCAGCGATGAGGGCGGCGCACAGCATGTCAAGGCTGGTCAAGGGCCAGAGGTGGTGCGTCGCGGTACCAAGCGCGGGCACACGTATCAGCTCTTGTCCATTGAGCGCGGCCCACGCCGGGTGTTTGAGCCGTTCTTGGTGACCTTGAACGACGAAAGCGAGATCTTCCCGAGCTTTCAGCACCCTGGTATTGAATTCATCTACATACTCCAGGGTAAGCTGAGTTACCGTCATGGAAAGAAGAGCTACACCCTGAGCGCGGGCGATGCGCTGACCTTTCGGGGAAGTGTCCCCCATGGGCCGGAGAAACTGCTCAAGCTGCCGATTAAAATGATTTCGACCATCATCTACGATGACGAAATGGCACGACTCGTGATCTGACCAAGGGTTCAACCCCGCGTCTGTCGCCCGGGGGCCAGGTCACGCCCCGGACTCGACGACCTCGTAGCCGTACTGGGCGGCACTGGCGCACAGCGCTTCCCACACATCCACGGCAAAGCTGCGCGCCACGTGAATGGCAAAATCATCCTCGGACAGCCGGTGATACAGCGCTGACACGTGTCCAAACAGGCTCTGGGCACAGCTGTCAGGTCTGAAAACGGATGGATGCAAATCCAGCGCACATGCGCTGGCGAGCAAGTCCTGAGCCCTGGGGCCACTCACCCGCCAGCCCACGCGCCCGGCGGACACATCAAACAGCGCGCCGCCTGCCGCCTGGATTCGATCACGGAAATCGGCAATGCCCAGCGCTGCAGCCTGTTCAGACGGACGTGCGGCGTCTCTGTCGAACACCAACCAGGATTTCGGACCGATCCAAAGCAGTTGGAAGGCGCCGTAATTTCTCGCGCGATGCGGCTGCGGCAAATGGTCAATGCCCCACAGGTCTTGCAGCTGCCGGATCAACGCCGGATTGTCTGGAACACCCTGCAGGTTCCATACAAGGCCGCTGTGGATGCGTCGCAGGAATACCTGAGGTGGTCCGGCGATGCCATAGCGCCCTGGGCGCATGGATCCGATCGATGATGGCTCAGACACGCAGTCGCTCCCCGTCAGGATCAATGAAGCACGGTGGACCCACGCGAACCTTGACCGCGGCGCCGGCCAACGGCGAGACCGCCCACAGGGTCTGCCCATGGCGTCCACGTCCGCCCTCGAGCAAGGCCAGGGCCAGCCACGCGTTCAGGTTCGGACTCCAGCACCATGCCGTCACGTGTCCCAGCATCGTGGTGGGCGTCGTCGCTTGAGGGTCCTCTACCAGCTTTGCGGCGCGCGGCATTTCCTTGCCGTCTAGTGCGGTCAGGCCAACCAGCTGCCACCGATCCGGTCGAATCAGGTCGGGCCGGTTCAGCAGCGGCTTGCCGATGCACCACTTCGCCGCCGTGACAAGCTTGCCCATGCCAAGATCATCGGCGGTCGTACGGCCATCAGCTTCCGCGCCGACCACCACATGGCCCTTCTCAATCCGCAGCGTGCTCATCGCCTCCGTGCCATAGGGCATGATTCCCAGCGGCGCACCGGCTTCGATGATGGCCTCCCACATGGCCAGACCGGAGGTCGCTGGCACATGCACTTCATAGGCACTTTCCCCCGAGTAGCTCATCCTGAACAGGCGCGCAGGCACCTTGCCGGCGGCAGTCTGCAACTGGCAGTCGGCCACGGCAAGAAACGGAAACGCTGCGTTGCTGATGTCGATGTCGACCAAGCCAGCCAACAGGGCGCGCGCGTTGGGACCTGACACGGCTGCCGCGGCCCACTGTTCGGTGACCGAAGTCGCATAGACATCGAGTTCTGGCCAATCGTTCTGCAAGAGCAGCTCGATGTTCTGCATGACCTTCACCGCATTGACGGTCGTCGTCGTCATCAGAAAGTGGCCTTCGGCCAAGCGCGACGTCGTCCCATCGTCCAGCACGATGCCGTCCTCGCGCAGCATCAGACCGTAGCGGCAGCGGCCCACCTGCAGGGTGTCCCAGCGATTGCAGTAGATGCGATTGAGAAACTCCGGGACATCACGGCCTTGCAACTCGATCTTGCCCAGGGTGGACACGTCCACGACTCCCACATGGGTGCGCACGTTCAAGGCTTCACGATTGGCGGCGTCAAACTCCGATTCACCGGGTCGTGGATAGGAATGCGGACGTCGCCACAGGCCGCCATTGACCATGCGGGCGCCGTTCTGGACATGCCAGTCGTGCATGGCGGTGCGGCGTACCGGCTCGATATTCAGCCCCACGGCGTGGCCCGGAAACACTCCGAGGGTCACAGGGGTGTAGGGTGCCCGAAACGTGGTCGTGCCGACTTCCGGTATTGAACGCTCGAGTTGCCGCGCCAACAGCGCCAGCCCGACGACATTGCTCGTTTTGCCTTGGTCTGTTCCCATGCCGAGCGTGGTGTAACGCTTGGTATGTTCGACCGAATGATAGCCCTCGCGCGCCGCCAGTGCGACGTCGTTCGCGGTAACGTCGTTCTGAAAGTCGACAAAGCGCTTGGCCCGCGGGTTCGGCGATGGCACATCCCACAAGGGCACGATAGACCCGATCAGAATCGGGTCTGCGACAGGGGCCGAGATGACCGTGGTGGTCTCGATCCCCGCACGGTGTGAGGCAGCAAGACCCTGGGCGTGTCCATCCGTCAAGGCCGCATTCAACGAGAAGACTCCCTTAGCAGCGCCAGCCACGAACACAGGCGCGGATGTCGAATCGGGTACGAATGACGCCAGTCTTGGGTCGAAACGCAGCTTGCCCCTGGCTTGGGAAAATAAGTGAACCGCCGGGTTCCAGCCTCCGGATATCGCGATCAGGTCACAGGCGACGCGGCGCGAGGCTCCGCTGGCGCCCTGAAGCGGCGCAATGTCGACGGCCTGCACATGGGTGCGGCCAAGGGCATTCGTCACCACGCTGCGGGCGCTCACCTTCACGCCGCCCTCCTTGGCGCGCACGACCAGCCCGCCCGTCAGATCTGACTCTGACCGCACATCAACCACCTCTACGCTGCAGCCCGTCTGATGGAGGGCGAGCGCACAGGCGTAGGCGGAATCATTGTTGGTGAAAACGACCGCATGAGCGCCCGGCCGCACCGCAAATCGCTCGACATAGGTTTGCACGGCACCCGCGAGCATGGTTCCCGGGAGGTCATTGTTCGCGTAGGCGATCGGTCGCTCATGGGCGCCGCTGGCCAACACCAGCGCTTTGGCGCGGACCTTCCACAGCCGTTGACGCGGCAAATGGGGTGAGGGCTCGCCATCGAGGTCGCCAGCGCGCTCGGCAAGCCCGATCAGGTTGCCGTCGTAGATGCCAAACGCGGTGGTCCGTGTCAGCAAGGTCACGTTCGGAAGAGCCTGCAATTCGGCCAGTGCACGGACGATCCAGCCGCGGGCCGGTATGCCATCGATCAACTGCTCGCTTGCGACCATCCGGCCACCCATGCGGCAGTCTTCGTCGCAAACAATGGTCCGTGCGCCGCTCGCCGCAGCTGCTCGCGCAGCGGCCAGTCCGCTAACACCAGCACCCACCACCAGAACGTCGCAATGTGCGAAGCAATGCTCGTAGTGATCCGGGTCGGGTTCAGATGCGGACTTCCCCATACCTGCTGCACGCCGAATCAAATGTTCGTAGCGCAGCCACCAAGCAGGCCCGGGCGGCCACATGAAGGTCTTGTAGTAGAAGCCTGCCGGGAGCAGAGACGACAGCGTGTTGTTGATTGCTCCGATGTCAAACCGGACCGATGGCCAGCAGTTCTGGCTGCTGGCTATCAACCCATCGTGCAAGGCGATCTGGGTCGCACGTGCGTTCGGCTCCGTACGGGAGCCGGCATACAACTGCACCAGGGCGTTTGGCTCTTCTGAGCCCGCGCTCAAGATGCCTCGGGGGCGGTGGTATTTGAAGCTACGGCCGACCAGGTGCACGCCGTTGGCCAGCAAGGCGGACGCCAGGGTATCTCCTGGGTGGCCCTGGAACGCGATACCGTCGTAAGTGAAGTGGAGGACTTCCGCGCGGTCGACCAGTCCACCCTGGGCCAAACGATGAAATTGGCTCATGGGTCAGATTGCGGCAATGACGCCGGCTGCAATGACGCGCTGTTTGCGATGTCGTGGGTGCGCGTGTCCCTGCGAAGCTTGAACCAGGAGCGGCAGCCTGCGCTGTGCAACCAAAGTTCTTCATGCCATCCACTGGGGTTGTCCCTCAGGTAGACAAATGCGAACCAATCAGCTTCCGGCGCGTCTGGTCGAGGACGTTTGACCGAGGCGTCGCCACCATAGGTGAACTCGTTTTGGTTGCGCAAACCGCAATGGGGACAGGGGATCAGCATCATGGTGAATTCTTGCCGTCAGTGTGCCCAGGCGGTAGGCCCGGCACCCTTCTCGTCGAGTAACGCGCCTTGCGCGAAGCGCTCCAGCGAAAAGGCTGCATTGAGCGCATGAGGGCTTCCCGTGGCCATCGTGTAGGCATGCAACCAGCCCGAAGCAGGCGTTGCCTTGAAACCACCGTAGCACCATCCGCCGGTCATGGTCAGACCTTTGATTGGCAGGTTGCCGATGATGGGGCTTCCGTCAAGCGTCATGTCCATGATGCCGCCCCAGGTTCGCATCAGCTTGAGTCGTCCGAACTCCGGAAACAGCGTGAGGCAAGCCGCTACCACATGTTCGACGATGGGCAGATTGCCCCGTTGCGCGAAGGAGTTGCAGAAGTCCAGGTCGCCACCCATCACCAGCTCCCCTTTGTCCGACTGGCTGATGTAGAAGTGAACCGCGCCGGACGTCACCACCGTGTCGAGCACTGGCTTGATCGGCTCTGAGACCATGGCCTGCAGGGCATGTGATTCGATCGGCAGTCGCACTCCCGCCATTGCAGCCAGTTGGGTCGAGTGGCCAGCCACGGCCAGACCGACTCGCGGGGAGGCAATATACCCCTGGGTGGTCTCGACACCAACCACCGCACCGCGTTCGACCTTTAAACCGGTGACTTCGCACTGCTGAATAATGTCGACACCATATGCGTCGGCAGCCCGCGCGTAGCCCCAAGCAACCGCGTCATGGCGCACCGTTCCACCGCGAGGTTGCAGCAGGCCTCCATGAACCGGAAAGCGCGCCTGGGGAGAGCAATCCAAGTTGGGTATCCACCGCGCGATGTCATCACGCGACATCCATTCGGCATCAATCCCGTTGAGTCGCATGGCGTTTCCTCGCCGCATCGCTGCGTCAACCTCGGCGGGCGAGTGCGTCAGGTTGAGTACCCCGCGGGCGCTGTACATGACATTGAAATTCAGATCTTGCGACAGTCCTTCCCACAACTTGAGCGCGAATTCGTAAAAGTGCGCGTTGGCATCAAGGTGGTAATTGGAACGAACGATGGTTGTGTTGCGCCCGGTGTTGCCGCCGCCAAGCCAGCCTTTTTCGAGCACGGCGACATTGGTCATGCCGTGCTTCTTGGCTAGGTAATAGGCCGTTGCCAAGCCGTGACCGCCGCCACCAATCACGATCGCGTCATAACTGGGCTTGGGGGTGGGGCTCCGCCATGCTTTTTGCCAGTTTTCATGTCGGGTCAGCGCATTGCGGGCCAGTGAAAAGATCGAGTACTTCATTGGATGGCAAGTCAACTGGCTGTCATGTCAAAGCTGAATGAGGATAACGAGAATTTTAACTGTAAATAAATTAGTTGTCTCAGCAGGAATATACAGAGGATTTGGTCCGCGACACTAATCCGTTCACTTCGGCCACGATCTTTGATCATTACGGGCAGGCCGAAGGCTTCAGTGACCACTATCCTCAAGAATCATGTCAGCCGCCTTTTCGGCGATCATGATCGTAGGAAGATTTGTGTTCCCCGAGACCAGGGTCGGCATCACGGAGGCGTCGACCACGCGAAGATGAGTTACCCCATTGACGCGCAGTCGAGGGTCGACCACGGCGCCTGGATCGCTGCCCATGCGGCAGGTGCCGACCGGGTGATACCCGGAACTGCCGTGCTCGCGGGCCGCCGCAAGCAACTCAGCGTCGTCGTCAGCCTTGGCACCCGGCTGCAATTCCTCTGCCACATAGCGAGCGAGCGCTTTGGCATTTGCCAGCTTCCGCGTCAGCCGCGCGCCTGCGACCATCATCTGACGATCGTAGGCAGTGCTCAGGTAATTGGGTTGCATGGCAGGAGGCATCATCGGATCGGATGATCGAATTCGCACTTGGCCTCGGCTGGTCGGTCGCAGCGGGTAGTACAACAGCGTGAACCCGGAGAACGGGTGGACACGGTCTCCTCGAGCCGCGGAGCTTACCATCGAGAGGGTGATCTGGGTGTCGGCGCGTGTCGATTCAGGCGACGCATTGGCCACCAGCCCCGCCAGGAAGGCTCCGCTCGCGAGCGGGCCGCGACGATGCAACGCATAGTCCAAGCCGCTCAGAAAACGCGCCCATGGCTTGTTCAAGCGGTCGTTTCCGGTAACCGGGCGTGTGCAGCGATACATGAATCGCAGGCACAGGTGATCCTGCAGGTTTTCACCGACCTCCGGGGAAGAGACCCGCACGGGAATGCCATGCTGACCGAGCAGCCCGATAGGACCTATGCCAGATAACTGCAGCAGCTGGGGTGTCTGCAATGCACCAGCACAAAGGATCACTTCGCACTGTCCTTGTGCGCTCCGCTCTTCACCCTTTACTCGGTAGCGCAGACCGGTTGCGCGCAAGCCGTCGAAGCAGATCCCGCTCACATGAGCTTCAGTGATCACCGTCAGGTTAGGTCGGGCTCGTGCTGGCTTCAGATAGGCAACCGCTGCGGAGCAGCGGCGACCATCGCGGACTGTCAGCTGCAGAGGGCCGACTCCTTCGGCGCTCGCACCGTTGAGGTCGTCATTGCGAGGTATTCCGCAATCGGTCCCGGCCTGCATGAAAGCGTCAACGAGCTCTTGTTGGCCGCGGATGGTGCTGATCGTCATCGGCCCGTTGCTGCCATGCCACTCGTTCGCTCCCCCTTCATGGCGCTCTGAGCGAATGAAGTAGGGCAGGACTTCCCTGGCGCTCCATCCGCTGGCACCCATGGCAGACCAGTCGTCGTAGTCTTGGGCCTGGCCCCGGATCGCGATCATGCCGTTGATCGAACTCGACCCTCCCAGTACTTTGCCGCGTGGCCAGTACAAGCGGCGTCCATCCATATAAGGTTGTGGCTCCGTCTCAAAGCGCCAGTTCAGCTCCGGGTGCCGATTGGTCCTGGCGTAGCCGATCGGGATATGAATCCATGCAGAACTATCCCGCGGACCGGCCTCAAGCAGCAGAACCTTATGCCTCCCGTTGGCGCTCAGCCGATTGGCCAGTACACACCCAGCCGAACCCGCCCCTGCAATGACGAAGTCAAAGTCTGCCAAGGCGCGTGCCTTTGGGTTCCGCCTTGGTCGAGCCGCCGTCTACAGCCGGCTCGAGGTAGCTGTGGAACAGTCCAACGTGGACGAAACCGGGGTCTGCAGCGTCCGGCCACAAGTCCATGACATTGAATCGGACATCATAGGTGACCTCGGGCTCAGCGGCCACCCCATGGGCGTGAGCATCCGGCAGAGGATACGCCGGGGACTGACCGACGACCACGCCGATTTTGCCCCGCACGTAGGCAGGCATACGGACATGACCAGCCACCAGAGCCGCACTGGCGCGAACTCGGTCTCCGATCGCAAACGGGTGCCTCGCCGCAACATTGCCGCGACCGGCGGCGCCCGGGAGCGACAGTGGAAAACGCCCCTGCGCTGCGCGCTCGAGTTCCTCGATCGGAATGAAGCCTTTCTCAACACATAGCGTGGCCAGGCTGGTCAACGTTCGTTCGTAATAGCCGGCCGACAGATAGTGGCGGGGCTCCATGCGTTCGATTGCATGGCGATACTCATCCATGTTGTAGATACCATGCCGGACAGCCAGCGAGTAGAGCGCATTGACGCGCTGCTCCCAAGCCGCATGGAACACAGGCGCGTTGGGGATGTAGCGCACAGGGCCAAACCCCTGCTTGCCGCCGAGGTCGTGCATACCGTCCATATCGAGCATCCTTCCTGCGTGAGTCGGTTGGCCGGAGGGCTCAGAGCCGGGAGACACCAATCATCGAGTCCCGGGTGACGAGCGCGACCAGTTGCTCTTCGGTCCACCCATCCGTGCCCGCCGGGCGCTCAGGAATCACGATGTAGCGCGTGTCGGTCGTTGTGTCCCAAACCCGGATTTCAGTCGTGGCCGGCAGTTCAAGGCCCATCTCCTTGAGCACGGTTCGTGCCTGTCGCACGACGCGTGCCCGGTACTCCAGGTCCTTGTACCAATCAGGCGGCAAGCCAATCACCGTGAAAGCTGTGCAGGAGCACAGCGTGCAGCAGATGACGTTGTGAACATGCGCAGAATTCTCCAGGGCGACCAGGTGCTGGTGGTGGGCCGGCATTGGAATTCCAAGCTCCATGACGGCTGCCCTGCCGTTGGTCAACAGCCTCTGCCGGAAAGCCGCATCGGTCCAGGTCTTGGCAACGACCTTGGCACCATTACTGGGATCCCAATGGTCCTTGATCAGGACTTTTTGTGCGTCGATGAACTCATCCGGCTCCAGGCCGCGCGCCCGGAATGCCTCCTTGATGGCAGCAGTCCGTCGTTCGACGGGGGCTACGTCGTGAGCCTGATCAATCATGGATGGATTTCCTTGTAAATGAACCCCCGATAGACCCAAGACAGGGTACAGCCGTTAAAGTATACTTATCAAACAGACTTGCATCAAGTGCATGTAAGATTCCTGCCGTTCTGGGCGAACAGCGGTGTTTGATAGCGTGCATGGCGGTCCGCCTCAACCGGGAGAAGCATGTCCGAGCCCCTGCAATACAACGCCGACAGTCGAGCCCTGCAAGAGCAGTTCGACTCGCTGCGGTTGGCGGATCGCGTTGCGGAAATTCACGTGCGCAATGCACTCTCCGACTCCGATTGCGAATTCATAAGTCAACAACGCATGGTGTTCGTGGCCACGGCGGATACCCATGGGCATCCAGAGTGCTCCTACAAAGGCGGCCAAGCGGGGTTCGTCCGGGTCATTAACTCCCGCACACTGGTCATGCCGAGCTATAACGGAAATGGCATGTTCCTGAGTTTGGGCAACCTGTGTGCTAATCCGAAGGTTGGGCTGCTGTTCATCGACTTCGAGCGACCACAAAGGCTTCGGGTCAACGGCACTGCCAAGGTGTTGGCCAGCGACCCGCTGATGCATCAGTTTCCGGGGGCAGAGTTGCTGGTAAAAATCGACATCCGGCATGTTTTTGGCAACTGTCCCCGTTACGTGCCGACGATGCGTTTTGTCCAGGAGTCGGAATTCCTGCCGCAGACTGACGCCGCTCCGCCGGTTCCGCCTTGGAAGATGCGGCCCGTCTGGCACGAGGTTCTGCCCGCAACTGATCCAGCGCGGCGGATCGACCCTGGCCGGCCTGAAGGCGAAGTCTGATAGAGTGGCAATGTATGCCCTTCGGGAAAACTCGTGTCACGACAAGAAACTGCGCAACGTCGCTTGCGTGCCGCTGATTGAACCAATCCATGCCTTCACCTAGATTTCTAACACCTGGCGTGCGCAAGTTGACGGCTTTCGGAGGTGTCCAGACGGCGGTATCGCTGACGCGCGATCGGTCGATCGATAGCCCTGTTCTGCTGCATCTGAACGAGTGTCCGTACCCGCCTTCACCACGCGTCATTGAGGCGATCAATGATGCTGCGGCATCGGTCAACCGGTATGGTGATCCCCGTCCCGGCCTGCTGGCCTCAATGATTGCGGACCGTACCGGTGTCATTGCCGCCAATGTCGTGATCGGTAACGGCTCCGACGAGATCCTCGGGCTGGTCGCCCTGATGGCCCTGGGTCCGGGCGACAGTGCCGTCATGCCGACCCCGTCCTTTCCGCGCTATCGCTTGGGCGCCACAGCCATGGGGGCTGAGTCACGATTGGTGCGCAATCTGGAAGATGGTCGCAATGACGTGGAAGGACTTCTGCGTGCCATCGACGGCAGCACCAAGGTGGTATTCGCCTGTACGCCAAACAATCCCAGTGGCGCACCCTTGTCGCAGGACGAGATCCGTTGCCTCGTCCGTGGCGTCCCGGAGGATGTCCTACTTGTCGTCGATGAGGCCTACTATGAATTCGACGCAGCCCAAGGCGGATTGGGCGCATTGCCGGAGTTGCGCCAACGCCGGGGCCCCTGGTTGTCGACCCGTACGCTGTCCAAAGCTTATGCCATCGCTGGCATGCGCATCGGCTACGGTTTGGCCGGGTCCGCAGACGTGGCTGATGGGCTCGTGCGGGTCAAGCTCAATTTCAACCTGAGCTGTCTGGCCGTGGCGGCGGCGGAGGCTGCCTTGTCAGACGAGGCCTACGCGCAGGCATGTATCGCGAGGACGCTGATCGAGCGGGAGCGGGTGGCCAGACTGATTGAAGGAATGGGCTATCGAACGCTGCCGTCGCGCGGTAATTTCGTGTCGTTCGACTTTCGCTCGAATGCTCAGCCGGTGATCGCTCGGCTGATGGCCCAGGGCATCTTCGTCCGGGATTGGCGCGATCCAGGCTACGAAACTTTCATTCGCATGACGATTGGCTTGCCGCAGGAGAACGACCGGACACTGCAGGCATTCGCCGAGATCGTCAGAGGCTGACTGCGGCGCTGGGATCATGCTGTCCGAGGAACTAGACCCATCGCTGGTGCCCCGGTCGGCACTACGACGCCTGATGGCGAGATCCAATGGCAAGGCCACGCGACGGCTTCTAGGCCAGTTTGCGGTGTTGGTGGCTACTGGCGTGCTTGTTTGGGCGACCCAAGACCACTGGCTGGTGTGGCCGGCGATGTTCCTGATGGGAATCGTGTGGACCCATCTGTTTGCCGCCCAACATGAGTGCGCACATGGAACTGCCTTCCGGTCTAGACGTGCCAATATGGTGGTAGCCTGGATCTGCGGAGCGCTCATCATGGTGCCGCAGTTTCATTTCAAATACGAACACACAGCCCACCACAAGCACACCAACCTGATCGGCAAAGACACCGAATTGATACCCATGCCCGTGAGCTGGTGGGCTTACCTTTGGTACCTGACGGGCATTCCCTATTGGTGGAGCAATGGCCTGGGACTGCTGCGACGAGCCGAAGGGAGCCTTACCACCGAGGAGCAGGGGTTCACCCCCGTGTCCTGGCATCGCCGCCTGGTCTGGGAGGCGCGCGTTCTGGTTCTTTTCTACGCTGTTGTGGCATCGGCAATTGGATTCGGAATGTGGGCCTTGGTCACTTACTGGTTGCTGCCTTTGCTGCTGGCCCAACCCGTGATGCGTTTCATACGCATGACGGAGCATGTCGGTTGTCCGAACGAATCTGACCCGACCCGCAACACCCGAACCACCCAGGTTGCCTGGCCCTGGCAGTTCCTGGCTTGGAACATGAACTTCCACGGAGAGCACCATCTCGCCCCGTCCGTACCGTTTCATGCCCTGCCCGCGCTCAACCAGTCGCTGGCAGGCAGGATTGCCGTCCGCCCTGGCTACTGGGGGGCTCACAGGGAGATCTGGACGCGCCTGCGCAGTGCCGAGGCGCGCGACGCATGAGGAAAGCCTGGATGCCAAGCCATGCAAGGGTATTTCCGAATGTCGGTCTTGGTCCGTCTGAGAGAAGATTAGAGTGCACGTCTTGGGTTTGGGCGAATGTCCGATTCGGTGCCTGTTATGGAAGTGCTGAGTGAGAGTAGGGCGCGCTTGCACCAGGTTTGGTGCATCGCCGCCGGGAAGATGTTGGCACGCTCATTGCTGCTTTTTTGTCCTTTGCCGGGAGACCGGTCATTTCTTGTCAGGAGATCACCATGAAGATGCTGGGTAAGTGGGTTGGGATGTTGGCTGTTGCGGCCGCTGCGGTTTCGTTCTCGCAGCCTGTGCTCGCACAGGACAACATGGTCGACACGATCAAGAAGCGGGGCAAGCTGCAAGTCGGCTTTGCGACCTTCGTACCGTGGGCCATGCGGGACAAGCAAGGCAAGTGGATTGGTTTCGAGATCGATGTTTCGACCAAGCTGGCCAAGGACATGGGGGTCGAACTCGACCTGATACCCACTGCATGGGATGGCATCATTCCGTCCCTGATCGCAGGCAAGTTCGACGTGATCATCGGTGGCATGACGGTAACGTCTACCCGTAAGGAGCAAATCGACTTCACTGATGCCTACTCGAATTCGGGTCTTGGCGTCGCTGCCAACAAGCAACTTGCCTCCAACCTGAAATGGCCTGAGGGTTACAACGACACCAAGGTCACCTTTGCGTGCCGTCGGGGCTCAACGCCTTGCCAGTACATCGAAAAGACCTTCCCCAAGGCCACGTTACGTCAGTTCGATGATCAAGGCGTTGGCTATCAGGAAGTGATCAACGGGAATGCCCACGCCATGATTGGCAGCGAACCGCTGCCCACCTTCAAGGTCATTGAGAACGCGGACAAACTTTTCAAGCCCAACAATGAGATCTTCGAAGGCGGGGTGGAAGGCATGGGCCTGAAAAAGGGCAATGCGGCAACCATGAAGTTCTTCAATGAGTGGATCGCCAAGAACCAAGGCTGGCTCAAGGAGCGCCACACCTACTGGTTCAAGACGCGTGACTGGGCCACCCTGATTCCTTCGTCCTGATCAGTGAGTGGCAAGACGACGGCGTTATCGGTCGATATCGACTTGCAGGCGCTGGGCAAGCGCACTGGCCATGTGCGCTTGCCGTTCTCCAGCCATGAGAGCGCCTATGGCTGGCTGGCGTTGCCAGTCGCCGTCGTGTGTGGCGGTCAGGGGCCGAGCGTCCTGCTAACGGCCGGGAATCACGGGGATGAGTACGAAGGGCAGATTGCGCTGCTCAAGCTGATTCGGTCCCTGGAACCCCACCAGGTACACGGGAAGGTGATCATCCTGCCCCAGCTGAACGCGCCGGCAGCTGTGGCAGGCAGGCGGACATCACCGCTGGACGAAGGCAATCTGAACCGATCCTTTCCTGGTGACCCCGAGGGCGGGCCGACAGCCCAGATCGCCCACTTCGTGAACACGGTGTTGCTGCCGATGACCAGTGTCAGCGTCGATCTGCACTCGGGCGGATCATCGCTGGAGTATCTACCGTGTGCGTTTGCGCCTGTTCCGCAGGATCCGTCCATGCGTGCCCGTCAGCTGGCTGCGTTGAAAGCCTTCGGCGCCCCGATTTCTCTGATGGTCGAGAAGCCAGGGTCAACTCGAACCTTGTCGGCGGCGGCCATGGCGCAGGGACATCTGCATTTCGCGACCGAGTTGGGCGGAGCGGCAACCACCCGGCCAACGACGCAGTCCATTGCCGACATCGGCGTGCGGCGCCTGCTGGCTCATCTTGGCGTGATTGACGTCGTACCGCCGATGACGCTGGAACCTACCCGCTTGATGCGCGTGGATGGACCTTCTCACTACGTCTATGCGCCCGTGCGAGGCCTGTTCGAACCGGCCTTTTCACTGGGTGACGCGGTCGCGCGAGGTGACCGTGCAGGGTGGATTCACTTTCCTGAAGAGCCAGAGCGCCCTGCGCGGGAGGTGAGATTCGACGGTGATGGCGTTGTCGTGTGCCGTCGCGTCCAAACACCCGTTGTCCCTGGCGATTGCCTCGCTCACCTGGCTTCTGCCATCGTCGAATGACCTCCGCCAACATCCCGATGTTGGCGCTTGGCGTTCGGGACAAACCGTATACGATCATCGGCAATTCGACCGGCGTGGTGGTCACACTGATGCCGTTCACGATTGCGTTTGCCGTGTCGCTGCTCTACAGCGTGTTACGCACGATCTCCACCTCGCTGGAGGCGGCAGCCACAGTGCATGTTGCCAGTGCTCCTACAGCGAGCCTTCATCGTGGAAAGCAAGAACTGACCTGGCAGTGGTATCAAAATATCCCATCGACACACTACCAGTCGTACCAAGACAACAGCGCCACGCGACACTTGCTAAATGTCTAGATCAGTCACATAATATTCTTCACGGGAAACTTTTGGCGCGGCATCAAAAGCCCTTGAGGGACGCCGACTTCGTGTCACATCCTACGCTCGCACTCCACACGCACCTGAAGCTGATCCATGCCTCAAACGCCTTTTACCGATACGCCCGATCCCGATGGCAAGCGATTGCCAGCACAAGTCTCGGGTCTGGCCACGCCCTTGTTGCGCACCTACCGTCAGCTCATTGGCGGCGTTTGGGACGCTGCGGCAAAAGGTGAATGGCTCGACACGTTCAACCCTGCCAACGGAGAGGTCTGGGCCCGGATTCCTCGAGGTACTGCCATTGACGCCGAGCGCGCTGTCGCCGCGGCCCGCGCTGCATTCGAGCAGCCAGCGTGGCAAAAAATGACACCCAGCGACCGGGGAGGGCTGTTGCGACGCATCGCAACCTACCTCGAGGACCATATCGAGGAACTGGCGGTCATCGAAGCCCGGGACAATGGCAAACGGCTGGTCGACGTGCGGCCCCAGTTGCGCACCCTGCCGAAGTACTTTCATTACTACGCAGGTCTGGCAGACAAGATCGAAGGCGCCGTCATACCGAACGACGTGCCGGGGGTGTTCAATTACACGCGCCATGAGCCATTGGGCGTGGTCGTGGCGATCACACCCTGGAACTCCCCGATCATGCTCGCGATATGGAAGCTGGCTCCTGCACTCGCTGCCGGAAACACCGTGGTACTCAAGCCATCCGAGCATGCTTCGGCATCCACACTAGAGTTCGCCGCCATGCTCGAAGCGGCGGGGCTGCCCCCTGGCGTCGTCAACGTGGTGACCGGGCTGGGTGCGGAGGTCGGCGCGGCCCTGGTTGAACACCCGCAGGTCGCCAAGATCACGTTCACCGGGTCCGACGCCAGCGGCAAACGCATTGCCGCAGCGGCTGCCGCCGACCTCAAGCGCGTCACGCTGGAGCTGGGCGGCAAGTCGCCGCAACTCGTGTTTGACGATGCCGACTTCGACAATGCGGTGCACGGCGTGATGTCCGGCATTTTTCTGGCGCTTGGCCAGTCCTGCATCGCAGGCTCCCGTCTGCTGGTCCACGACAGCATCCACGATCGCTTCGTGGAGCGTCTGGTGGCCAGCATGCGTGGTGTGCGCATGGGGGATCCCTTCGATGCCAACACACAACTCGGCCCAGTCGCCAACCAGCCTCAGCACGAGAAGGTGCTGAGTTTCATTGAAAGAGCTAAGGCCGAAGGCGCCACCTGTGTACTGGGAGGGCAAGCGGTCCATCCGGCCATGTGCGGGGCAGGCTGGTATGTTGAACCCACGATCTTCACCAACGTGCGGCCCGACATGCAGTTGTACCGGGAAGAGGTGTTTGGCCCGGTACTGGCTGTGTGCCGCTTTCATACCGAAGACGAAGCCGTGCAGATGGCCAATGACAGTGCATTCGGCCTCGCGGCGGGCATATGGACGACCGACATGGCGCGCAGCATCCGCTTGGCCGAGCGCATCGCCGCTGGCACCATCTACGTCAACACCTACCGCAGCGTCAGCCCCCTGTCTCCGGTGGGCGGCTACAAACACAGCGGCTACGGGCGCGAGAATGGCATCGACGCCATCCGCGAATTCCTGCAGGTCAAGAGTGTCTGGATGGGCCTGGTGCCAGTGCCCAACCCATTTCCACCAACGAAAGGCTGAAGCCATGTCCACCGTTGTTTCAGGGCAGACCGTACGCGGCGCCGAGATCATTGCCGCCATCAAGCGAAGCGGCATCTCCACCATCGTGGCCTTGCCCGATATCGTGACCAGTGAGCACCTACTTTGGCCGATCTCGCGCGACCCCGAGTTACGCCTGATCCGGATCTGCAAGGAAGACGAGGGGGTTTCGATCTGCTCCGGTCTGGGCTACGCCGGCGTGCCGGCCATGCTACTGATGCAGCAAACCGGACTATTGGATTCAATCAACTGCATCCGCGGCGTGGCGATGGAGTACGAATTCGGCCTGTGCGCTATCGTCGGCCTGCAGGGGATGGAGCCCGATCGTATGCCGCCGCAATCAGACAAGTATGGGGTGCGCATCATCGAACCGGTGCTGGACGCCATGGGTATCGCGCACGGCCGCCTGACACTGCGTGGCGACGAGGCAGCGATCCCGGAAGCCTTTCAGAAGGCGCGTACCAGCAAACGCCCATTCATCTTTCTTGTCACCCGAAGCCCGGAGTAGATCACCATGATGCGTCGCGATGAGTGCCTCAAAGTCCTGGCCCGCCACCACTCGGACCAGATCGTCATTCCCGTCTACCAGGCGGCGTTCGAATGGCGAACCATCAAACCTGAAGCGTTGACTTACCTGGGGACCGGCGCCATGGGCCAGGCCTCGTCGCACGGCCTGGGCATGGCGCTCGGTCGCCCGGACAAACGCGTCATCGTGATTGACGGCGATGGCAGCCTGCTGATGAACCTGGGCACGCTGGTGACCATTGCCGAAGCCGCGCCCCGCAATCTCGTGCATTTCGTATGCCAGAACAACACCTACGAAGCCAACGGCTTTCACCCGATCCCGGGAGCCAACAAGGTCAGTTTTGCGGGGTTCGCCCGCGCGGCCGGCATCGAAAAAGTCTATGAATTCGACGATCTCGCCGATTTCGAACAGCGCATCGGTGGCGTGCTGAAAGAGCAAGGGCCTGTGTTCGTGGTGCTCAAGGTCGTGGCGGGTGAAACCTACCCGCAGGACTGGTCCGTCATCCACAGCGGGGCATTGCGAAAGCAGTTTGCCGAGGCTCTGGCGAAGGCCTGAACGGTCCAATTCTTGGTGCAATTTTGTGGCTGATGTAGCGCATCAGCGCCGTCCATGGGTCTTTCGCTTTGAACTGCTCCGTAGCAGCTCTGACATGCGGCAAGGCCGCGCGGATATTGGCAATCAGGTTGGCCGCCCGACAGTACCGGCTCGACCAGTTGTAGGTCAGCGCACAGGCCCGTGGTCAAGGATGCCTGGCAGCTCGGCTCCGACTCCATCAGAAGTCTCGCGCCGATCGGTGCAGCGTGACTACCGGCGAACGCACCGGTGGAAATCACGATCATTGCGGGTCTGGCGCGGCAATCAGCAGCCGCATCGCGACAGATCAGCGCTGATCGCAGGCATCGTCGGTATTTGCAGCGTCCAGGTCGTTGGAATGGCGGTGGTAGCGTCCCGCACAGCCGCATCGGCAGCACACAAGGCGCCGAGCAGCAGGCTGCGACCGCAACTATCGCCGCCGGCCAGGATATTGGCTTCAACGGCCTCCTGGAAACTGCCCGCGCGCATGGCAATGTGAAACAACACCGGGAGGCCCTGCGGCAGGTGGCAGGGCATGCCAAAGCGCGCACTGGCAGCCTGCGGGTCCAGCGTCGGCATGGCGAGTGCTTCAACGAGCAACGCTTTCAACACCGGGCCGGCTGCCGCTGCAGCATGCGCAAGCGCTCGGGACAGCTCGCCCCCCGTCACGACCTGATGCAGCGCCAGCGCACAGACATGAGCGGCATCGCGAGCCACCGGATCGTCGTGCGTCACGGCCACCGCCTGCTGCACGATCGGCAGCAAGCTATCCAGGTCGCCATGATGGCAGGCCACCAGGGCCGGAACACATTCCAGCGCCGGGAGCTGGTCGTCGTCCACACCGGATACCGCGGGATACTGCTCAGGAGTCGGGCAGGACAACAGGCGAACGACCGTTCGGCGCGTCGGGCGGTCCGCGTAACCCACCCAGGTGCCTCCCGGGCCAAAGCACGCCAGCCAATCCTGCTGATAGGCCTGCCGCTGGAACACGCCACTCCAGCGCGCCAGATGCGACAGCATCTGGCGGCAGCCTTCACCATAGGGTGACAAGTCCCCTGCCTGCTTTCCGGCATGGGCGAAGTAGCCCGCGACGCCGGCATAGCTGGCGGGGTCTGGCGATCGAAACGCCAACGGCCCATCGAGTTGCAGCGCGCGCAGCCGCCCTGCGTCGTAAAGCCAGTGCAGACCCAGCGACGCCGCATCGGCGGTCAAAGCACCCAGAACGGCCGCCTGCCTGGGCGTCATCGGATCGTCACAATCGGATCGTCACAAGATGAAGGCATAGTTGCCCTGCGGCGCGTCGCGCTCCAGCAAGCATATGATTTTGTTGGCGATGCGCAACGGCTCGTCAATCGCCCGCTCAATCTCATAGACCTGGTAGCCGGGCCAAGCGCGGGTCTGACCTTTGCGATGTTCCCAGATCACCAGATTCGCGCGGGCGACCAGACTGTCGGCCTCTGCGTCGACCCACTGCTCAACGTTGCTCAGCATACGCCGCGTACGGGACGCCGGGGTCTGGGCATGCAGATGTCCAGTGCGAATCATCGCAACCCGGTCGACCATGCGTCGGCGGTCGTCCAGGTAAATTCCAGTGGCCAGACGCGGGTCTGCCGGCACGACCTGGGCGGGCACCCAAACCATGCACTCTGGGGTGAACTGCTCCAGCCAGGCGTCATGATGCCGCTCGTCCAGCAGTCTGGCTTCGCGATACAGCAATGCCTCGACTGCACCATCAGCTCGGGCCGCTCCTGGCTGCGGACCGGTTGCTTGCCGCCACAGCGCCAGCAATCGGGCATAGCGAGCATCGTTCACATACGTACCGGACTCCTGCGATGGCGCCTGCCGCAGATCCACATCGTTCATGTCAGCACACACGGATGCACCGTGCGCTCCATCAGCTCAACCCAATGCTGGTAGGCCCCACGAATGCCGGTCTCATCGGACACAGCGCCGGTGATGCTGCCATCGTCACCGACCGACTCCCGGTCGGTGCCGAGCCCCTTGCTGAAGTCCACCCATTCCATTTCGGGGATGGTCGTCAAGGAGTGCTGGATGCGTTCGAAGATCTCGTTGTCATCCCTGTAGCCAAAACCTGCAAAGTCCTCGAGGAATCGGCTCTTGAGGGCGTTAACGGCCATCGGGGCGTCGTCCAGAACAACACCGTAGGAATGCACGACCGTCTTGTCTACGGCGATCGGTTCGTACACATTGAAGGAGCCGGCGCCAGAGATGATCATGTTCGGGTACAGGATCAGGTTGATTCCAGCGCGACCGGTCATATTCAGATACGACTGAGCCTGCTCCAGACCCAGGTTGTCAACCAAGTTGCCGGCATACTCCTCACGCCCGGGAACCGGCCGCGCTCGCTCCCATGGCGAGGGGATCGAGGGTCGCTGATCGATCAGCTTGTGACCATGGCCCAGATACTTGACGACCATCGGGTTGTTGTCACCGCGGAAGTGATCCAGGGCCTTGCCCGAGCCATGCCGATCAGCTGTCATCTGCGCAATCGATCGGTGCGTGAACGGCACATGGTACATGTCACCGTTGTTGTCGTTCTGAAGCTTCCAGTTGGCATTGAATACCATGCTGCTCGAGCGCACCACCCGAGCGCCTGGCGTCGTGAACGCGGTCAGCGACCAGTCGATCAGGGTCTTGGCAGGGCCCAGCCAGTCATTGAGCGGCTCCACCTCGGCGTTCAGCGAACCGAACAAATAGCCACCGTAGGACTCGACTCGCGGGAAGCGGCCTAGGTTGTGAGCCGCCTTGTCGAAACCAGGCCCATACCCTTCAGCAAAAGTGACCGTCAGCAGTTCGCCGGTGTTGGAGAACGACCAGCCGTGATAAGCGCACTGGAATCGCTTGGCATTGCCTTGCGCCTCCAGGCAGACCGTCGTGCCACGATGCGTGCACCGGTTCATCAGCGCCCGTATTTCACCGTCCGCCCCGCGGGTGACAATGACCGGTCTGCGGCCGATCGTGACGCACTTGAAGTCGTTGGGTTTGGGAATCTCCGAGACATGCAACAGAAACACCCAGGTGCCGCCGAAGACCTGGGTCATTTCGCGTTCGAAGATCGCGGGATCCGTGAATACGGTGCGATGCACCATGCCATCCGGTCGGACCAGCCGCGCAAACTCGCCATCGCGGGAGGGTGGCGGCAGTGGCCGGCGCACCAGAGCTTGGACCTTGCTCATGCCTGGTCTCAGCCGACGTTCAGCGGCGCCAATTCGCGCTCGATGGCTGCACGACGCTCGGCATCGGGCAAATTTTGGAAACGCACATAGGCATCTGCAATCTTGCGCGACACCTCCAGAATCAGGGCCCGATCGTCACCCTCGCCCTTGGGCACACGCAGGATGGTGTCGCCGCCAAAAGTCGACACAAAGGGCTTGTCCCCTGCCTGCGGCGCCATCGGTTCGATACCCTGCTGCAGGTTGCGAACCCCCTTGCGCAATGCGTTACGCAACAGACGCACACCCTGGTCGGTTCCGCCGAGGGTCTCCCGCTGGTGGCTGTTGATCGGACCCTGGCTCACCCAGGCGTCCCAGTCGCCCGGGTTCGACTGGCGCTGGCTGAAGGGCCGATCGGCGTTCTGGCCATAGAAATCCACCGACTCCCAACCGATTTGGTCCCGATTGGAGCGGCCTTCCGGGTCGTCCATATGGTTCAGGTTGCGCCACGCGATCACGTAGGTATTGGTGTCGTCAATCGGCACCACCCAGCGTGTCAGGCTGGTGCGACCAAAGTAGCGCACTGCTTCACCCCTTTCATACAGGCCGCCGTTCTGCGAGAAATTGGGGAGCAGGTGGTCGTGCATCCGGATCCAGATGTTGTCACCGCTGCGTCGCGCGTTGGTGTAAAAAAAGCCGAACTCCCGCTCGTGGTAGTCGACGACGGGCAATTCGCCCCAGATATCCTCGAACTGCACACCGGACATGCGGGTGTGCAGGAAAGGCGTGTGGTACGGGTCCATCGAGTTTTCGCTGACCTGCAGCCAGTTGCAGGGCGAATGGATCTGCCACGGCACCATCTCATTTCCCGGGTGGTCCATCATGTCGAGCTTGGGGAACGGCGGCCGACGTTCGGGCGGGCCGAAGTAGGCGAATATCAACCCCTTGAACTCGACCACCGGGTAGGCGCCATGGAACAGCCGGTCCTTCAGCGGGCTACCGGGCACCTCGCCGGGCGTGTCCAGGACGCGCCCCTCGTGGTTGAAGCACCAGCCGTGGTATGCGCAACGGATACCCTGCTCCACCACGATGCCATATTCCAGCGACATGCCGCGATGGGGGCAATGTTTGTGCACGAGCCCAATGCTCCCGGAAAGATCGCGGTACAGCACAAGGTCTTCGCCAAAGATGCGGACCGCCATCGGCTTGTCCGTGAGGCGAGAGGTCATCATCACCGGATGCCAGAATCGGCGCAGGTACTCTCCCGCCGGCGTGCCCGGCCCAACGCGCGAGAGCTCGTCATCGACCGGTCGGTCCTTGGGTTTGTTGTAGCCGCTGTAGATCATGTTCACGGCACGGAGGTTGTCAGCCATGATGTACTCCTCAGGTTGCAAGTAGTCGGATCAGGTTCTCGTTCAGGAACCGCGCGTCAACTGGGTTGCCGATCGGGTTGCCTCCACGGTGGCCCCACTGGGTCGGAATGGGTCGCAGTTCGGCGTTGCGCATCAGCGCCACTTCACGCCGGTTGTCTTCGACCGTAAAGTACAGGTCGGTCTCGCTGGGCATGATCAGGCTGCGCGCCGTGATCGCACCCAGGGCCTTGGCGAAATCGCCATCGTAGAGCGGGTTGTCGCTGACGTCTGCATGCTGCCAGGTCCACATATGGGCCAGCAGATTGTTGGCGTCACGCCTCAAGAAGCTGCCCTCCCAAGACAAAATAAGAAAGTCCTCCAGCGAGGAGAACCCGGCGGCTCGCCACATGGACTCCCGATAGAAGGCCTGCGACAGCGCCCAGCCGGCATACACGCGGCCCATGGCCCGAAGCCCGCGCTCCGGCTTGGCGACGAACCAGCCGTCCTGGTAGTTCACGTCTGCTGTCAGCGCCGCCTTGACGCCCTCAAGAAAGACAAAGTTGTGCGGCGAGCAGCGCGCGGCCCCACAGGAGACACCAATGCGACGAACCATCTGCGGGTACTGGGCGGCCCACTGGTAGGCCTGGATGCCGCCCATGGACCAGCCATAAACCAGTTGCAGGCTGCTAATGCCAAACACCTCGGTCAACAGTTTGTGCTGCACGACAACGTTGTCGTACGCCGTGAAGTGCGGGTAGCGGCTCTTGTCGAACGGCGCCGGGGTGTTCGACGGCGAAGACGACAGTCCGTTGCCGAACATGTTCGGAATGATGATGAAGTATTGGGTCGGATCCATCGCCGCACCTGGAGCGACCATGAATTCGATGTCGGAATGGTGGGCGGCGAATGACGTGCAATAGACAATCGCATTGCTCTTGTCAGCATTCAGCGTGCCATAGGTCTTGTAGGCGAGCTTGGCGCCGCGGTAAGTCAACCCCGACTGCAGGACCACATTGCCTGCATCGAAAATCTGGTGGTCCACGGCATTCACGCTTGTCATCGATTCTCCAGCAGTTTCCCGACCCAGCCAGCCACCTGGAGCAGCTGATGGTCTTCGCCGGCATTTGCCAGCAATTGAGCCCCCAGCGGCAGGCCGGATGGGCCCAACCCAACCGGGAGGCAAAGACTCGGCCCTTGAAGCGCCGTCCACATGCGGCTCATCACAGGGTCGCCGGTACCGTTGGCCACCAATGGTGCCTCACCGATGGCCGCTGGAGAGACCCAGGCATCCACATCCTGTGTCAAGGCCCGCAACTCAGCTTGTGCCGTTCTAACCGCAGCCTTGGCGCGAGCGTAGCTCTCCCGGCTCACGGATCTGCCGGCTTCGGTCAGCGCCAGGAAGGGCGCACTGACCTGCTCGGCACGGCAGTTCGTCTCAAAGACGTAGTTATGCGCCGCTTCATAGGCCATGATCGTCTTCTGCACGTCGATCAACTCGGCAAAAGAATCCGGCAGATCCATCTCGATCACCGACGCCCCCGCCTCTCGGCAGGCCTGCACGAAGGCCAGCACAGCCGCTCGCATGGCAGGCTCCGCCACCGACCATTGCGCAGTGCGACAGATGCCCAGACGTGGCGCTTGCGCATCGATCGTCACATCGACCGAGGGCTGCCCGAGCAGCGCTGAACGCGTCATCAGGATGTCGTCGATCGATCGCGCGAGAATCCCCAGCGAATCGAGCGACTCAGCAAACGGGCGAATCCCCGACAGGCTGAACTCGCCATGGCTGCCCTTGTAGCCGAATACCCCGCAGAAGGCGGCCGGTCGGGTGACTGATGCCGCAGTCTGCGAACCGAGTGCCAACGGGACCATGCCGTCGGCGACTGCGGCAGCAGAGCCACTGGACGAACCGCCTGGCGTATGCTGGAGGCTTCTCGGGTTGCGTGTCTTGCCCGGCTGGAAATAGGCGAACTCAGTGCTAACGGTCTTGCCCAATACGATGGCGCCGGCGGCGCGCAAGGCTGCCACACAGGCGGCATCCCAGTCCGGCTGGCGCTTGGCATAGATCGGCGAACCCAAGCCTGTAGGCATGTCGACCGTGTCCATGATGTCCTTGACACCGATCGGAATACCGTGCAAAGGTCCTTGCGGCACTTGCTTGTCGGCGGCGCGAGCAAGCTCAAGGGCCCGGTCGGCATCCAGAAACTGCCACGCGCCGACCTCGGCCTCGCGCTGCTCGATCCGTGCCAAACAGGATCGCATCAGCGCTTCACAACTGAGTGTGCGGGCACGAATCCGTGCGGCCGCCTCAGTCGCGGACAGGCCTTCGTTGATCACTTGATCCAGGTCTCCGAAAACGCAAGGAACGCGGAGCTGGCAGTTCGGCCCATGAACGGCCTGGGAAACGGCCGGCCCGGCAAGCGTCGGCCGTTGACCATGATTGACGCATCGGCACTTTCCACGAATACGCTGTACATCTCATGCTGACCCGTCGCAGTCATGTCCGGCAACACATCGGCCGCGAACGGCCGGCCCAACTGGTCCCACAACAGTTCGAGCTGCAGGCCCGGCGCTGTGACCGAGATCGAACTTGACCTAAGGTTGTCACCACCGGCGGCATGCGTGGTCATCGGCAGATACTGAAGCGACTCGAACGCCTTGGCCTCCCTGAACACCCCAAAGCGCTTGCCGAAGTTTTCGACCAGGTAGCGCGCCAAGGGCTCGTTGTCACATACGCAGAAGTTCGCCACTGACGGCCAGCCGGCGGCACTGGCAGGATCCTCGAACAACAGCACCACGTGACCTTTGCCAAAAGATGACCACGCAATCCGGAACCACACCATCAATGACTTGAACGGACCGTCTGCGGTCTCCTTGAGGTAGATACCGGGGTTGTCACCTGACCAGTCAACGGCGCCATCGGGAAAGGGATGCTTGGGCATTGCGGTGACCTCCTGGAAAATTCAAACGACTGCGAAGCCGGATCAATGGGACAGGATCTGGCTCAGGAACAGCTTGGTGCGCTCGGACTGCGGGTTCTCGAACAGCTGCTGGGGCGGCGCCTTCTCGACGATCCGACCGGCATCCATGAACACCACCGTATCGGCCACCTTGCGGGCAAAGCCCATTTCATGAGTGACCACGATCATGGTCTTGCCTGACTGGGCCAGATCGACGATCACATCCAGCACTTCCTTGATCATTTCCGGGTCAAGCGCCGACGTCGGCTCGTCGAACAACATGACCTTGGGCTCCATGCACAGGGACCGCGCAATCGCGACACGCTGCTGCTGTCCACCCGAGAGTTGCGCCGGAAACTTGGCAGCTTGTTCGGGGATGCGCACCCTGGTAAGGTACTCCATCGCCTTGGCTTCAGCCTGGGCGCGACCGGTGCCGCGCGCCCTGATCTGGGGCAACGCACAGTTCTCAAGTACGGTCAGGTGCGGAAACAGGTTGAAGTGCTGGAACACCATGCCAACCTCGCGACGGATGGCCGCCACGTGGGCCGTGTCATGGTCCAGCTTGATGCCATCGACCACGATGCTCCCCTCATCGTGCTCTTCCAGCCGGTTGATACAGCGGATCAGGGTCGACTTCCCGGATCCCGAGGGCCCGCAAATCACCATTCGCTCACCCCGTCGGACATTGAGGTCCACGTCGCGGAGCACGTGCAGGTCGCCAAACCACTTGTTGACGCCCTTGAGCTGAATGATGTCGGAGTCCATGAGTCAAAGCCTGCTATTTGTGCGCAAGGGCAAATCGCCGCTCAAGCGCTGAGAACACCTGGGACAGTGTGAAACAGATCACGAAGTAGATGCCCCCGACGAAGAGAAAAACCTCAAACACGCGCTGGGTGGAAATCTGTACATCCTGCGCCATGAACGTCAGCTCCTGGATCGACACCAGGGATATCAGGGAAGAGTCCTTGATCAGCTGGATCAGCTGCCCGGCCATCGGCGGCAGCACGTTGCGCAAAGCCTGCGGCAACACGACGAACCGTGTCACATCACCGGGTGTCATGCCCAGGCTGTTGCCAGCCTCGATCTGCGCCTTGGGAACCGACTGCAATCCGGCGCGTACGATCTCGGTCACATAAGCGCCCGAAAACACCGACAGGCAGATCAGACCCAGGAAAAAATTGTCGTACAGCTTGGGCGTTCCGAACAGGATCGAGAGCCACCATTGGGCCGTCGGCGACAGTGCCCGGAGCCGGTCGCCCAATGCCAGCGCAGGCATGATCTGACTTGCGATGAAGAACACGAACACAAAAACGAAGACCACGGGCGGCACGTTACGTATCACCATCACATACGCAGTGCCAATCAGGCGAAAGACGAGTCGCTTGCTTACCCGCGCAAAACCCATCACGATGCCGATGATCGTCGCCAACACGATGCCCCATAGCGCTAGCCTGAGTGTCATCGCCAGGCCTTCAGCCAGCAAGTTGGGCACCCAGGACTTGGTCGCTTCGTCAAAGCGGTAAACGAACGGCCAGACCGTGGACCAATTCCACTTGTAGCTGAACACACCGCCGGCACGCCACAACAGCAAAGCCAGTAGCAGGGCAAACACCAGTACCAGTGTCGTATCGATCCAGGTCCAGCGCGGCCTTCGGACTTTCGGTTTGAGTCGGCTTGCAGGCGGGGCCATTGGCTGGAGGTCCATGGTGAGCGCTTCGGGAGGAACGGGTTAGGCAACCCTGTAGCGCCGCTCGAGCCAGGCGACGATGATCGAAAGCGTAACGGTCATCACCAAGTACATCGCGGCCGTTGTCAGCCAGATTTCGAACGCCATGAAGGTGTCCGACACCACCGTGCGCGCCTGCGTCGTCAGATCGAACACCGCGATCACGCTCACGATCGCGGAATGCTTGACCAGGTTGACGATGATGCCACCCAGGGGCGGCAGCATCAACGGAATGGCCTGCGGCAGGATGATGTCGCGGTACATGTCGAACGTGGATAAACCCAGGCTTTGGCTGGCCTCCCGCTGGCCCTTGCGCACCGCCACGATGCCACCACGGATGATCTCGGCGGCAAAAGCGCCCTCGTAGAAAGCTAGACACAGAATGCCAGCCCACTCCCGCGGAATACCCAGCACGGCAGCAATGATGAAATAGAAGATCAGCACCTGCACCAGGATCGGTGTGTTTCGGATCACCTCGATGTAGATCCATGCCAGCGCATTGCCAACAATGGACCCCGACAGCCGCAACAGCGCGGTGACCAAGCCGATCAGCATGGCCAGAATGCCGGCCTTCCAGGCAATGTCAATGGTGACGAAAGCCCCCTTCATGAGCGGACCCCAGATGATCTCGCCGTCGATCACCCGATAGATGTAGCGCGGTACCTTGTCCCACTTCCACTGATAGTCCATGCTCTGGGCACCGTGAATGGTCACCGCCAGCAGCAAGCCCGAGAGGACAACAAATTGAACCGATTCGAACCAGTTCGAGCGATGCCATGCGACGGCACGTGCAGCGGGTCTGGGTCGTGTGGTTTGATTCAATTTTCTTACCTCGTGGTAAATTTAGCACAAAATTGGCTGACTCAGAGACTTTACAGGGTAAATCCTGTGTCCGCGCGCCAAAGGTCGGGGCATGGCACGATTATTCGGCATTAGAAATGGTAGCAGTTGCAAACGTCCAGCGCTGCCCGGTCAGGAAGCATGCAACCCAATCGACGCAAACACCATGAACATGCACAATATCGAGACCTTCCTGGCGGTCGCGGACAGCGGCAGTTTCACCGCAGCTGCTCGGCGACTGAACAAGACCCAGTCGGCAATCTCTCAAGGCGTGCGCCAATTGGAAGACGAACTTGGCGTCGTGCTGATCAACCGGACCGGACGGCAAATCACGTTGACCCCGGCCGGCGACCTGCTTCGAGGCAAGGCGAGCCAGTTGGTCGAAGACATGAAAGCCATGACGTCGATGGTGCGGGGGCACAGCCTGACGAAGATAGCCCAGCTGCGCATCGGCATGGTCGATTCGTTCACCACGGTGCTCGGCGCCGCCTTGATCCACTGCATGCTCAACGAGGCACAAAACGTGTCGATATGGTCGGATGTCACACCTCGTCTCGGCGAGGCGCTGTTGGGGCGGCACGCCGACATCGTCATGACAAATGACCCATTTCTCGATCACGGTCAGATCAACCGCCATGAGTTGCTGCGCGAGCCCTTCGTGCTTCTGCTACCAGCCGAGGCTGCCTGGGCTCAGGGCCAACCCGACTTGGCGGCGCTGGCGCGTATCCACCCGATGATTCGCTACGGCGGAGTATCGGCCGCTGCCACACAGATCGAAGCACAGTGCCATCGCCTTGGTATCGCGTCGTTGCGCCGCATCACGGTCGACGCGTCCAGCAAACTGGTCGCGGCGGTCGCCGCGGGCGTTGGCTGGGGCATTGGCACGCCCATGTGGCTGATGCGTACGCCAGACTTCAAGCACAGGGTCCAAGTGCTGCCACTGCCGGGAGAGACCTGCTACCGCCACCTCTACCAGCTATCGCGGCGCGGCGAACACGATGAACTGGCGTTGCGACTGGCCAAGATTTCGACCGCTTCGCTGCGCGAGTTGGTGGATGGTGAGCTTCGCCAATTGTTACCCACGCTGCACTCCCTCATTACCTTGCCGATGCTGGTTGCAGCTGACGCTGGGAACAGCCTGGAATCGCTGGGTCGCCGGGTGTCGAATCAGTTCGCCTAACGCGCCCGGTTTGTGTCTCCCGGGTTGAATCGGCTTATCCCAGCCAGCCGACGGCATTGCGCACTTGCCATGGCTCAGACTGGAAGGGAGTCTGACCCGAACTGCGCGGTTGTCGGTCGTGCAGCGCGCATGATTCCGGAGACACCGATTCGGTTCAGCGGCCATTCGCACCGAAGGACCACCCTCGCCCTGCAGGGGACATCGCGCGTCAAGTCGAAGTTACCCTGGCCGGTTATTGGGTAACGATGGCCTCCGCCTTGAGACAACTGGCGAGTCACCCAACTCCACGCTGCAGGAGCGCTGTTGCCAGAGCGCTTCCCGCTGCACGAGGTGGATAATGCGAATTGAACCTGTTCGGTTCCGCCAGCCCTGCGCCCCGCCTTCCCAACCGTGGACGCCCGATGCCGAACGCCGTGCAGTCATCGAGCGCGAACTGGCGTCGCTGAACGACGCAGGAGGCCGGACAGGACCAACGTTCAAACCCTATGTGCCAATCAGTGCCAGCAACGTGACGCGACCTCACCGATGGGTGTTGGCAACCTGGGAATGTCCGACCAGAGCCGCGCCGACCTCCGCGTCCTGCCCGCTTACCACGTTCACCTCGCCACAAGGCCGCTCCGCTGTTTCGAGTATTGCGGCGAATTCCAGCGAAGGTGCTGAAGACAGCGCCAAACCAAGCCGATCCGACCCACACCCAATCCGACAACCTACCCTACAGGAGCCTGCCCATGCCCCGTCGCTTTGTTGACCTCTCCATCTTTCTGGAAAACGATGTGATGAGTGACCCGCCGGCCTTTGCGCCCAAGATCCAGTACTTCAACCACGAGAACACGTTTGAGCAGATCGAGCCTTTTTTCCC
>JBEGOC010000190.1:0-51250 GCA_041182225.1 Pseudomonadota bacterium
GGCCGTAACGCCCACAGGCGCGGTCGGCCGGAAGCAGGTGATGCCGGCCACCGCTGCCCGCATTGGGGTGGCCGCCGATCGGTCCGCCAGCAACGAACAGAACTTGGCTGACCCGCGCATCACCCTCAACACCGGCAGCCGCTACCTGCGCTACCATTTCAACCTGTTTCCGGGCCAGCTCGAGCTGGCCCTGGCAGCCTACAACGCGGGGGAGGCCGCGGTGCAACGCGCTGGCAACGCCATCCCCAATTACCGCGAGACGCAGAATTACGTCAAGACGGTGATGCAACTTTACCGGTTGCTCAAACCCGCCGCGCCGGCGGCGCCCATCGTGCTGACCCAGCCGCCGCGCGAGGAGCCGCCACGGCTGACGGCACCGCCGCCGCCCGAGATTCGGGGCGGCGCCCTGAACCGCGGAAACATGATGCCTTCGATGGGGGGGCCGCTGCAGTTGCAGTTGCCGCTGCCCCCGGCCCTGTCCAAAACCCCTTGAGCCCTATGACCGACCTTCTGACCCCGGCCATCCCGGCCTCGCCGCCGCCCGAGAACCCCGAGGCACCCGGCCTGGCCAGCTATGCGCAGCGCGCCTACCTAGAGTACGCCCTCAGCGTGGTCAAGGGCCGCGCCCTGCCCGATGTCTGCGACGGCCAGAAGCCGGTGCAGCGCCGCATCCTGTACGCCATGTCGCGCATGGGTCTGGGCTTTGGTGGCGCCAATGGCAATACCGGCGCCAAGCCGGTCAAGAGTGCCCGGGTCGTGGGCGATGTGCTGGGCCGCTTTCACCCGCACGGCGATCAGGCGGCCTACGATGCGCTGGTGCGTATGGCGCAGGATTTCAGCCAGCGCTACCCGCTGATCGACGGCCAGGGCAACTTCGGCAGCCGCGATGGCGACGGCGCCGCCGCCATGCGCTACACCGAGTCCCGGCTGGCAAGGATCACCAGCCTGCTGCTCGACGAGATCGACGAGGGCACGGTCGATTTCGTGCCCAATTACGACGGCTCCACCGTCGAGCCGCGCCAGCTGCCGGCCCGGCTGCCGTTTGCCCTGCTCAATGGCGCCAGCGGAATTGCTGTCGGCCTGGCCACCGAAATCCCCAGCCACAACCTGCGCGAGGTGGCTGACGCCTGCGTGGCGTTGATCAAATCGCCCAAACTCACTGACGACGAGCTGTTGGCCCTGATCCCCGGGCCCGACTTTCCCGGTGGCGCCCAGATCATCAGCCCGGCTGCCGACATTGCCGAGGCCTACCGCAGCGGCCGCGGCTCGCTAAAGTGTCGGGCGCGCTGGAAGATTGAAGAGCTGGCGCGCGGCCAGTGGCAGCTGGTCATCACCGAGCTGCCGCCCGGGGTCAGTACCCAGCGGGTGCTCGAAGAGATCGAGGAACTGACCAATCCCAAGGTCAAGGCCGGCAAAAAAGCCTTATCACAAGACCAGAACCAGCTCAAGGCCAGCGTGCTGGCGGTGCTGGACGGGGTGCGCGATGAATCCAGCAAGGACGCCGCCGTGCGCCTGGTCTGCGAGCCCAAGACCAGCCGCATCGGCCAGCAGGAGCTGATCACCACACTGCTGGCGCACACCAGCCTGGAAACGTCCTCGCCTGTCAACCTGACGATGGTCGGGCTAGATGGCCGGCCAACGCAAAAATCATTGCGGCAAATGCTGCTGGAGTGGATCGAATTCCGCCAGACCACCCTCGAGCGGCGTTCGCGCCACCGGCTCGACAAGGTGCTGGACCGCATCCACATCCTGGAGGGACGGCAGCTGGTGCTGCTCAACATCGACGAGGTGATCGCCATCATCCGTGAGTCGGACGAGCCCAAGGCCGCGCTGATGGCGCGCTTCGGTCTGTCGGAGCGGCAGGCCGAAGACATTCTGGACATCCGCCTGCGCCAGCTGGCCCGCTTGGAAGCGATCAAGATCGAGCAGGAGTTGGCGGGGCTGCGCGAGGAGCGTCAGCGCCTGGAAGACATTTTGGCCAGCCCGGCGGCCTTGCGCCGCCTGATGGTCAAGGAGATCGAGGCCGATGCCAAAACCTTTGCCGACCCGCGCCGCACCCTGATCCAGACCGAGAAAAAAGCCGTACTCGAGGTCAAGGTGCTGGACGAGCCCGTCACGGTGGTGGTCAGCCAGAAGGGCTGGGTGCGTGCCCGCACCGGTCACGGCCACGAGGCCGGCAGCTTTGCGTTCAAGGCGGGTGACGGCCTGTATGGCACCTTTGAGTGCCGCACGGTGGACACACTGCTGGGCTTTGGCAGCAACGGCCGCGTCTACTCGGTGCCCGTGGCGGTGCTGCCCGGCGCGCGCGGTGACGGCCAGCCCATCACCAGCCTGATCGAGTTGGAGGCGGGGACCGAGCTGCTGTATTACTACGCCGGCCCGGCCAGCGCCAGCCTGCTGCTGAGCAGCTCGGGCGGTTACGGCTTTATCGCCTTGGTGGAGCACATGGTGTCGCGCCTGAAGGCTGGCAAAGCCTTTGTCACCTGCAATGCGGGCGAGACGCTGTGCCGACCGTCGGTGGTGGCGTCCGAAGCCGGTACGCTGCCCACGCCGCCGGCCAGCCACGTGGCCTGCGCCTCGGTTGGTGGGCGGGTGCTGACCTTTGAGATCACCGAGCTCAAGCAAATGGCCAATGGTGGGCGCGGCCTGATGCTGATCGACCTGGAGCCCAAGGACAGCCTGGCCGGCGCGGCCGCCTACACCCGCAGCATCCGCATTGACGGCATCGGGCGCGGCGGCAAGCTGCGTGAGGAGACGCTGGAAATCCGCAGCCTCAACAATGCGCGGGCCGTGCGCGGGCGCAAGGGCCGGGCAGCGGATTTCGGCTTCAAGCCGACGGCGGGGACCCGCGTCGAGTGACCAGGGTGGCGGTCTGCCGCAGCAGCGTCACCGTGGCCTGCTGCGACAAGGTGGCGGGCCGCAGGGCACTGGTGGCCAGCGCCACCTGAATGCGCAGCGGCGGCTCACTGATCGGCCGCAGCGAAAACGCCGAGGGCCGCACCGAACTGGCCACCGCGTTGCGGGACAGCACCGCACTGCCGGCGCCGTCGGCCACCAGGTCCAGAATGGCCGAGACACCATCGATTTCCAGCGCGATGCGGGGCCGGCAGCCGATGCCGGCCAGTTCCGACTCCACATGCATGCGGATCGCGTTGGGCCGGCTCGGGATCACCAGCGGCAGCTCGGCCAGCGCGCGCAGCGCGATCGCGCCGGGCGGCGGGTCTTCGGCCAGGCCGGGCGGGCGGGCCTGCACCAGCACCAGTTCTTCGGCCATTAGCGGTGTGATGTCGAGGTCGGCGCCGGCCTGCGCGTTGTACAGCACGGCAATGTCCAATCGGCCGTTCAGCAAAGACTCCAGCAGGGCCACCGACAGGCCCTCGCTGATGGAGAGGCTGGCCTCGGGCATGGCCTGGCGGAAGGCTCGCGTCAGCGGCACGGTCAGCACCCGCGCCAGGCTGGTGGGCAGGCCCAGGGCGACCCGGCCTGCCAAGGCACCGCGGACCCGGCCCAGCTCTTCCTGGGCGCGTTGCACCTGGTGCAGGATGCCGCGTCCGTGTGCCAGCAGCAGTTTGCCGGCCTCGGTGGGCACGGCGCCCCGGCCGTTGCGCAGCAGCAGGCTCTGGCGCAACTCCACTTCCAGCAGCCGCACCTGCCGGCTCAGCGCCGGTTGCGCGACCCCCAGTGCCACCGCTGCGCGCGTGAAGCTGCCGAGTTCGGCCACCCGCACAAAATAGGCCAGTTGTTTCAAGTCCATCGGTGAAGATTACTCATAACCAGTTCTTGATTATGCCGTTTTGATATAGCTGCTAGTGTCTGCCTGGGCTGGTGCGCAGGCCTGGCCCAAGGGACAATCCAGCCAATGCAAACCGCCATCCCTTGCCTGTTCATGCGCGGCGGCAGCTCGCGCGGCCCGTTTTTTCTGGCCTCTGACCTGCCGGCCGAGACCCCCACCCGAGACCGCGTGCTGTTGGCCGTGATGGGCTCGCCGGACCGCCGCCAGATCGACGGGCTGGGTGGCGCCCACCCACTGACCAGCAAGGTCGGCATCGTCAGCCCCAGCCGCACGCCGGGCGTGGCGCTGGATTTTTTGTTTGCCCAGCTGCAGCCGGACAAGGACACGGTGGACACCAGCCCCAACTGCGGCAACATGCTGGCCGCGGTGGTGCCGTTTGCGCTGGAGCGCGGTTTGATTGCGGCCCAGGATGACACCACCACGGTGCGGGTGCTCACGCTCAACACCGACATGCAGTGCGATGTGACGGTGCAGACGCCGATGACGCCGCAGGGCCGACGGGTGTGCTACGACGGCGACGCGCGCATCGACGGCGTGCCCGGCAGCTCGGCGCCGATCACCATCAACTTTCTGGACACCGCCGGCTCGGTTTGCGCCGGCCTGTTGCCCACTGGCCGGGTACGCGACGTGGTGACGGTCACGGGCGAGGGCTTTGCATCCTTCACCCTGCCGGTCACCTGCATCGACAACGGCATGCCGCTGGTGATGTTCAAGGCCACGGATGTGGGCTGCACCGGCTATGAGACCGTGGCCGAGCTCAATGCCGACACCGCGCTCAAGCAGCGCATCGAGGCCCTGCGCATCCAGACCGGGCACCTGATGGGCCTGGGCGATGTGAGCGCCAAGAACTATCCCAAAATGACGCTGATTGCCCCGCCGCGCAGTGGCGGCAGCCTCTGCACCCGCAGCTTTATCCCCCATGTGTGCCACGACGCCATTGGCGTGCTGGCGGCCGTCACGGTCGGTACGGCCTGTGTGCTGCAAGGCTCGGTGTGCGAGGGCGTGGCGGTGATGGAAGCCGGTGACGAGCCCCGGGTGTCGGTGGAGCACCCCACGGGTGAATTCAGTGTGGCACTGGGGCTGGACCCGGCCAACCCGCAAAACGTGACCCGCGCCGCCCTGCTGCGCACAGCCCGCCTGATCATGCGCGGCGAGGTCATGATCCCCAGTGCCGTCTGGGCCGGTCCTGCCGCCTGATTTCCCGCAACCCCATCTAGAAGCCGCAACCATGAGCCACAAGCCCCTGATCATCGACTGCCACGGCCATTACACCACCGCGCCCAAGGCGCTGGAAACCTGGCGCAACCGGCAGATTGCCGCGATCAACGATCCGGCCAACCGGCCCTGCGCGGCCGAGCTGGTGATCAGCGACGACGAGCTGCGCGAGAGCATCGAGACCAACCAGCTGCGCCTGATGCGCGAGCGCGGGAGTGACCTCACCATCTTCAGCCCGCGCGCGAGCTTCATGGCGCACCACATCGGCGACTTCGAGGTGTCCAGCACCTGGGCCGCGATCTGCAACGAGCTGTGTTACCGCGTGAGCCAGCTGTTTCCCGACCATTTCATCCCGGCCGCCATGCTGCCGCAAAGCCCGGGCGTGGACCCCGCCACCTGCATCCCCGAGCTGGAGCGCTGCGTGCGCGACTACGGCAACGTCGGCATCAACCTCAACCCCGACCCTTCGGGCGGCCACTGGACGTCTCCCCCTTTGAGCGACCGGCACTGGTACCCGATTTACGAAAAAATGGTGGAGCACAACATCCCGGCCATGATCCATGTGTCGACCAGCTGCAACAGCTGCTTCCACACCACCGGCGCGCATTACCTCAACGCCGACACCACGGCCTTCATGCAGTGCCTGACCAGCGACCTGTTCAAGGACTTCCCCACGCTCAAGTTCATCATCCCGCATGGCGGCGGCGCCGTGCCCTACCACTGGGGCCGCTTCCGTGGCCTGGCGCAGGAACTGAAAAAGCCCCTGCTCAAGGACCACCTGCTGAACAACATCTTCTTTGACACCTGCGTCTACCACCAGCCCGGCATTGACCTCCTCACCCGCGTGATTCCGGTGGACAACATCCTGTTTGCCAGCGAGATGATCGGCGCGGTGCGTGGCATCGACCCCGAAACCGGCCACTACTTTGACGACACCAAACGTTACATTGAGGCCTCGACCATCGTCGTTGGCGACGATCGTCACAAAATTTACGCAGGCAACGCCCGCCGGGTGTTCCCGCGTCTGGATGCGGCCCTGAAAGCGCGCGGCCATTGAACAGGAGAAACCCACCATGTACGAATTAGGCGTTGTGTACCGCAACATCCAGCGCGCTGACCACGCCACCGCCGACGCGCTGGCGGCCCTGGGCTCGGCCACCGTGCACGAGGCCATGGGCCGCGTCGGGCTGCTCAAGCCCTACATGCGCCCGGTCTATGCCGGCGCCCAGGTGTCGGGCACGGCGGTGACGGTGTTGCTGCACCCCGGTGACAACTGGATGATGCACGTGGTGGCCGAGCAGATCCAGCCTGGCGACATCGTGGTGGCGGCCATCACGGCTGAGTGCACGGACGGCTATTTTGGCGACCTGCTGGCCACCAGCTTCCAGGCTCGCGGCGCCCGGGCGCTGGTGATTGACGCCGGCGTGCGCGACGTGAAGGAACTTACCCGCATGGGTTTTCCGGTCTGGAGCCGGGCCATTTCCAGCAAGGGCACCATCAAGGCCACGCTGGGCTCGGTCAATATTCCGGTGGTGTGCGCCGGCATGCTCGTCACCCCGGGCGATGTGATCGTGGCCGATGACGACGGCGTGGTCTGTGTGCCGGCCGCGCTGGTTGCCAGGACGCTGGAGGCCGCGCAGAAGCGTGAAGCCAACGAGGGCGAGAAGCGCGCCAAGCTGGCCGCCGGGGTGCTGGGGCTGGACATGTACAAGATGCGCGAACCGCTGGCGGCCGCCGGCCTGCGCTACATCGACTGAAACCGGACACCGCCATGAGCCAACCCACCACGGGTGATTTCACCAAGACCCCAGGCTGGCTGGACTGGTACGCCGGCCCGGCCCAACCCCGCTTTGTGCTGCCGGCCGGGGCGGTCGATGCCCATTGCCATGTGTTCGGCCCGGGCGCCGAGTTTCCCTACGCGCCCGAGCGCAAGTACACGCCTTGCGACGCGTCCAAGGCCCAGTTGTTTGCGCTGCGCGACCACCTGGGCTTTGCCCGCAATGTGATTGTGCAAGCCACCTGCCACGGCGCTGACAACCGCGCCATGGTCGATGCCTGCATCGCCTCAGGCGGCCGGGCGCGCGGCGTGGCCACCGTCAAGCGCAGCATCAGCGATGCCGAGCTGCAGACCCTGCACGCGGCCGGTGTGCGCGGCGTGCGATTCAACTTTGTCAAGCGGCTGGTGGACTTCACTCCCAAGGACGAGCTGCTGGAGATTGCCCACCGCATCAAGCCGCTGGGCTGGCATGTGGTGATCTATTTTGAGGCGGTGGACCTGCCCGAGCTGTGGGACTTTTTCACCACCCTGCCCACCACCGTGGTGGTGGACCACATGGGCCGGCCCGATGTGAGTAAACCGCTGGACGGCCCGGAGTTTGAGCCTTTCGTGAAGTTCATGCGCGAGCACCACAACGTGTGGAGCAAGGTGAGCTGCCCCGAACGCCTGAGCCTGACGGGCCCCAAAGCCCTGCGCGGCGAAGCCGAGGCCTACCGCGACGTGGTGCCCTTTGCCCGCCGCATTGTCGAGACTTTCCCGGACCGGGTGTTGTGGGGCACCGACTGGCCGCACCCCAACCTGAAGGACCATATGCCCGACGACGGGCTGCTGGTCGACTTCATTCCGCACATCGCGGTCACACCTGAGCTGCAACAAAAACTGCTCGTCATCAACCCCATGCGCCTCTACTGGCCAGAGGAGAACTGAATGGCACTCGATAAACCTTACCTTGACGTTCCTGGCACCACCATTTTTGATACCGACCAAAGCCGCAAGGGCTACCACCTGAACCAGTTCTGCATGTCGCTGATGCAGGCGGCCAACCGCGAGCGCTTCAAGGCGGATGAGCGGGCCTACCTGGACCAGTGGCCGATGACCGAAGAGCAGAAGCTGGGGGTGTTGTCGCGCGACCTGAACCGCTGCATTGCGCTGGGTGGCAACATCTACTTTTTGGCCAAGATCGGCGCCACCGACGGCAAGAGCTTCCAGCAAATGGCCGGCAGCATGACCGGCATGACCGAAGACGAGTACCGCGCCATGATGGTCAGCGGCGGCCGTCGCATTGAGGGCAACCGCTTTATTGGCGAGGACGGCGACGCCCAAGCCCACCGCCAGCCGCAAGGTGCGGCCAGCAGAGCAGGACACTGAACACCATGGCACGCATCACCGCATCCGTTTTCACGTCGCACGTGCCGGCCATTGGCGCCGCGCTCGACCTGGGCAAGACCGCCGAGCCCTACTGGCAGCCGCTGTTCCAGGGCTATGAATTCTCCAAGCAGTGGATGAAAGACAACCCCCCCGATGTGATCATCCTGGTTTTCAACGACCATGCCACCGCCTTCAGCCTGGACATGATCCCCACCTTTGCCATCGGTACCGCCGCGCAGTACCAGCCGGCGGACGAGGGCTGGGGCCCGCGCCCGGTGCCGGTGGTGCAGGGTCACCCCGAGCTGGCGGCACACATCGCGCAGTCGGTGATCCAGCAGGACTTTGACCTGACCATCGTCAACAAGATGGACGTAGACCACGGCCTGACCGTGCCGTTGAGCCTGATGTGTGGCCAACCGCAGGCCTGGCCCTGCCCGGTGATCCCGTTTGCCGTGAATGTGGTGCAGTACCCGGCGCCCAGCGGCCAGCGCTGTTTCAACCTCGGCAAAGCCATCCGCCGCGCGGTGGAGAGTTTCGATCAGGACCTGAAGGTGCAGATCTGGGGGACCGGCGGCATGAGCCACCAGCTGCAAGGCCCGCGCGCCGGTTTGATCAACCGCGAATTCGACAACGCCTTTCTGGACAAGCTGATCACCGACCCGGCGGCTGCGGCCGGCATCCCGCACATCGACTATGTGCGCGAGGCGGGCTCCGAGGGCATCGAGCTGGTGATGTGGCTGATTGCCCGCGGTGCTATGAAAGATATAGCTGAAAACCCAAGCCCAGTAAGGCTTAAGCACCGTTTTTACCATGTGCCGGCGTCGAACACCGCGGTCGGCCACTTGATTCTGGAGAACACCTGAATGAGCAAGACCCTCAAAGTGGCGCTGGCCGGCGCTGGCGCCTTTGGTATCAAGCATCTGGACGGCATTCGCAACATCGCCGGCGTGGAGGTGGTGTCGCTGATCGGCCGTGAGCTGGACAAAACCCGTGAGGTGGCCGGCAAGTACGGCATCGGCCATGTCACCACCGACCTGGCGGACAGTCTGGCATTGCCCGGACTAGATGCGGTGATTTTGTGCACCCCGACGCAGATGCATGCGTCCCAGACCGTGGCCTGCCTGCAGGCCGGCAAGCACGTGCAGGTGGAAATCCCCTTGGCCGACTCACTGGCTGATGCACAGGACGTGGTGGCCTGGCAGCACAAGACCGGTCTGGTGGCCATGTGCGGCCACACCCGCCGCTTCAACCCCAGCCACCAGTATGTGAACCAGAAGATCCGGGCCGGCCAGTTCAACATCCAGCAAATGGATGTGCAGACCTATTTCTTTCGCCGCAGCAACATGAACGCGCTGGGCCAGGCCCGCAGCTGGACCGACCACCTGCTGTGGCACCACGCTGCCCACACGGTGGACCTGTTCGCTTACCAATGCGGCAGCCCCATCGTCAAGGCCAACGCGGTGCAGGGGCCCATTCACCCGGCGCTGGGCATTGCCATGGACATGAGCATCCAGCTGCAGGCCGCCAATGGCGCCATCTGCACGCTGAGCCTGAGCTTCAACAACGACGGGCCGTTGGGCACCTTTTTTCGCTACATCGGCGACAGTGCCACCTACCTGGCGCGCTACGACGACCTGTACACCGGCAAAGAAGAAAAAATCGATGTCAGCCAGGTGGCGGTGAGCATGAACGGCATCGAGTTGCAGGACCGCGAATTTTTTGCCGCCATCCGTGAAGGCCGCGAGCCCAACAGCAGCGTGGCGCAGGTGCTGGCCTGCTACGAGGTGCTGCAGGGGCTGGAGCGGCAGTTGGCTGGGGCTTGATGCGATTTGCTATCAAAAAAATGGCAAACTATTGACGCCTGACAAGGCTTTGGAGCGTTTTTTCCACCGGGCTTGTCGGGTGCGGTGCGCAGAGCATCGACGATCAGGTATGGGCGCGATAAACTGCAAAAACTTGGCGTGATATGCGACTGACACCGGCTGAAATTGAGGTGATTCGTGAGAGTGCTGCCCAGCTTGCGGGCAGTGCGGCCCGGGTTTGGCTGTTTGGTTCTCGTGCCCGGGATGATGCGCGGGGTGGCGATGTGGACTTGCTGCTGGAGTGCGATCAGGTGGTGGGCGAGCCTGCGCAGCTGTCGGCCCGATTGGCCGCGCGAGTATCGCGGGCGATGCATGGTCGAAAAGTGGATGTGCTGATCAAGGCGCCGAACCTGATGGTCTTGCCCATCCATACTCTGGCACTTCAAGAAGGCGTTCGCCTATGAAAATCACCCTGGCACAAACCGCCCGCCTCGAATTTTTGGCGCGCGTCACCGACAAGGAGTGTCGGCACTTGCTGTACACGGACAGCCGCCTTTTCGGTGATCTGTTCACGGTTCAGACCGCTGAAAAAATTCAATCCGATCCTGTCTTGGCTGAACGACTGGATGCTTTTGTCTCGCGCTTTGGCAGGTTACAGGATACCGTGGGTGACAAGCTCCTGCCTGCCTTGCTGTCGGCTCTGGCTGAGCCAGTGGGTCCCGCGATTGACAACCTTGACAAGGCAGAAAAACTGGGCCTGTTGGAATCTGCGGAACTGTGGATGGAAATGCGGCGACTCAGGAACCAGATGGTGCACGAATACATCGAAGACTTGGCCGTGTTGGCCAGTGCGTTGCGCACGGGCCATGACTTTGTCCCCATGCTTCTGCAAACGGCGCGGCACTGCACTGCTGAGACCAGACGCTTGCTGTCGGGCTGACTGGGAGCGAGGTAACAATTCCTGCACCAGTCCGATCAGCGTAACGATGCTGATGAAATGGACGGGCGCACCACCATATGTGGTGTACCGAGTCAGCCAAACCAACCATCAAGGATACCCCTATGACGCTCAAAGACTCAGCCCCTGATGCTGCTGCCAGCGTTATGCCAACCTGGTTCATCCCGCACGGCGGCGGCCCCTGTTTTTTCATGGACTGGAACCCGCCCCACGCCTGGGACCGTATGGCTGACTTTCTCAAGGGCCTGGCGGCCACCTTGCCAGCGCGGCCGCGTGCCATTGTGATGGTGTCGGCACACTGGCTGGAGAGCGCGTTCAGTGTTACCAGCGGTGCCCAGCCTGACTTGATTTTTGATTACCACGGCTTTCCGCCGCACACTTACGCCCTGCAATACCCGGCGCCGGGCGAGCCTGCGTTGGCGGCGCGGGTGGCCGGACTGTTGGAAGCTGCCGGCTTGCCGGCACAGCAGGATGCCAGCCATGGTTTTGACCACGGCATGTTCATCCCGATGCTGCTGATGTTCCCGGGCGCTGACATTCCGGTGGTGCAGCTGTCGCTCAGCAGCACGCTTAACCCCGCGCTGCATCTGGCCGCCGGCCGGGCGCTGCAGGCCCTGCGCGACGAGGGCGTGCTGATCATCGGCAGCGGCATGAGCTACCACAACATGCGCGGATATGGTGACCCGCGGTCGGGGCCGATTTCGGACGACTTCGACGCCTGGCTGACCGGGGCGGTGCAAGCGGCGCCGGCCCAGCGTCAGCAAAGCCTGACCGACTGGGACCAGGCGCCCTCAGCGCGGCTGTGCCACCCGCCGCGCGCGGAAGAGCACCTGCTGCCACTGATGGTGGCGGCCGGTGCGGCTGGTCAGGACCCCGGCCGGAAAGTGTTTTCAGACCGGGTGATGGAGACCACGCTGTCGGCCTTCCGGTTTGGCCGGGTAGCAGACTAGACCAAGCCCCGGACTGCAGGGGCCGGCCCCGTCTTATTTCTTTTCCTTGGCCATGGATTCTTCCATGGCTTTCATCGGGTCGTCGTCGGCGGCTTGCTGCTCACCCTCGGCGGCTGAGGCGCCACCTTCAGGGGCCGAGGCCGCTGGTGCAGCAGGCTCGGCCTGCACCTCCAGCACCACCTTGTCGAGGTCCACTTTCTCGGTCTTGTCAAGACCGCTGGAGACGATGCCGGGGAAGGCAATGATCAGGCCAACCATGATGATCTGAATGATCACAAACGGCACCGCTCCCCAGTAGATTTGCATGGTGGTCACGGGCGCTATCAGCTTTTTAGTGACCTTGTCGGTGTACTCCTTGCCCGGCGCCACGCTGCGCAGGTAAAACAGCGCAAAGCCAAATGGCGGGTGCATGAACGAGGTTTGCATGTTCACGGCCAACAGCACACCGAACCAGATCAGGTCGATACCCATCTTTTCTGCCACCGGCCCGAGCAGCGGCACGACGATGAATGCCAGTTCAAAGAAGTCCAGAAAGAAAGCCAGCAGGAAGATCAGGGTGTTGACCACAATCAAAAAGCCCAGTTGCCCGCCTGGGACCCCGCTCAGCAGGTGCTCGACCCATTTCCCGCCGTCCACGCCCTGGAATACCAGGCTGAACACCGTCGATCCAATCAGGATGAAGACGACAAAGCTCGATAGCTTGGTGGTGGTGTTCAAGGCCTGCTTGAGCAGCGACATGCTCAGACGGCCCCTGGCCATGGCCATGATGAAGGCGCCCAAGGCACCCATGGCACCACCCTCGGTGGGCGTGGCAATGCCCAGAAAAATGGTGCCCAGCACCAGGAAGATCAGCAGCAGGGGCGGGATCAGCACAAAGGTCACGCGCTCGGCCATGCGCGACAGCAAACCCAGCCGGGTGACCTTGTTCACCACCGCCAGCACAAAGGCCAACAGCACGCCCGCGCACATCGAGACCACGATCGTTTCGTCTTTGGCTACGGTGGCCACAACCTCGCCTTTGGCCCAGCCGAGGATCTCAGCGTAATGCTCGCCAAAGAAGACGGCGACGGCGGTCGACAGGATGGTCAGAAACAGCAGCGAGCGCAGCCCGCTTTCGCCATTGTCTTCGCGGATGGTGCGGGCCTCGGGCGGCAGCGCCGGCACCCAGTTGGGTCGGATGAAGGTCAGCAACACGATGTAGGCCACGTAAAGGCCTGACAGGATGAAGCCGGGGACGAAAGCGCCCTTGTACATCTCGCCCACGCTGCGGCCCAGCTGGTCGGCCAGGATGATCAGCACCAGGGACGGCGGGATGATCTGCGCCAGCGTGCCGGAGGCTGCGATCACGCCGGAAGCCACCCGGCGGTCATAGCCGTAGCGCAGCATGATGGGCAATGAGATCAGGCCCATGGAGATCACGGACGCCGCCACCACCCCGGTGGTGGCCGCCAGCAGGGCGCCGACAAAAATCACGGCAAAGGCCAAGCCGCCACGCAACGGGCCAAACAGTTGGCCGATGGTGTCGAGCAGATCTTCGGCCATGCCGCTGCGCTCCAGGATCAAGCCCATCAAGGTGAAGAAGGGAATGGCCAGCAGCGTGTCGTTTTGCATGATGCCGAAAATGCGCAGCGGCAGCGCCTGCAGCAGCGACTCGGGCAGGATGCCCAGTTCGATGCCGATGAAGCCAAAAAACAGCCCGCAAGCGCCCAGGCTGAAGGCGACCGGAAAGCCCATGAGCAGGAACACGATCAGCCCTGCAAACATGATTGGTGCGATGTTGTTTATGAGAAATTCCATGGTGCTCTCCCGAATCAGGCGGCGTGGGCTTTGGCGGCTTTTTCTTCGGCCAGTTTTTGGATTGCTTCCGCCAGTTCTTCCTCGGCGGTTTTGTCGACCTTTTTGATGGTCGGGTCGTCAATCAGCCCCATCAGATAGGCCACGCGCTTGATCAGCTCTGACAGCCCCTGCAACATCAGCAGGCCGAAACCCAGCGGCATCATCAGGTAGACCGGCCAGCGCAACAGCCCACCAGCATTGGACGACATTTCGCCCGAGTAAAACGCCTTGAGAAAATAAGGGATGCCAAACCAGAGAATGGTCAGGCAAAAAGGCGTCAAAAACAGCGCAAAGCCGACCACATCAATCCAGATCTGGGTGCGTTTGCTCAGGCGGCTGGAGATGACATCAATCTTGACGTGCTCGCCGTTGAGCAAGGTGTAGCCAGCGGCCAGCAGGAAGGAAGCGGCGAACAGGTACCACTGCACTTCAAGGTAGGCGTTTGAGCTCATGTTGAAGGCCTTGCGCACGACGGCGTTGACGCCACTGATCACGGTTGAGGCCAGAATGAGCCAGATCACATAGCGGCCGATCAGGCCGTTGAGCCAGTCGATGGCCCGGGTTAACTTGAGAAGTGCTTGCATGATTTCTCCAACAAAAACGGTCCAGAGCCATGCCACGGCATAGCCTTGCAATGGTAACCGGCCCTGGCTGGCCGAATCCAAGCGCAACGCCTCCGGACAGAGAAAAATGAAGCGACCGCCCAGCAAGGGTCACAGGGAAAACCCTAGCTCGGTCGCCCTGCGCTGCCATGTAACGACCGGGCTGCGACACGATGCGTAAACCGTTCGGCGCACACCCCGGGCAACCAGCGATTGGCTGGGTCGTACCCAGGGTCGCGCCGATGTGGCGGAGCAGGATGGCGATCAAGTCACAGGTCGAGAGGATCGCCGCCAGGCCCAGGAAACCCGACAGCTCCCCATTGATCTGGCCTGTACGACTGTCTGGTCTCCATGCACGAGTACGCAGTCCAAAGTTACAGGTTGTCGGGCGGCAAGGCGATCCCGGTGCAGACCGGGCAGGACCTGCCGCAGAGCACGTTGTATGGGGTATTCACTGCCACCGATGGCCATCTGCTGATTGCGGCCTAGCTGGACGATGCCTGGAAGCATTTTGCTGAGCTGGCGTCGGACCTCCGGCTTCACAGTGCCGCCGGCCGCAACGCCCACCGACTGGAGATTTTGCCCCTGGCGTGTGCCTGGGTGGCGCAGCGCCAAGTGGCCGAGTGTCTGGACGCGCTGGACGCGATGGATGTGCCGTCGGCCCAACTGCAGGGGATCGGCGACGTACTGGCTGACCCCCAGGTTCAGGCGCGCAATATGGTGCTTGAGCAGGCGCACCCGGTGGTGGGCAAGGTGCGCCTGCCGAACCTGCCGTGTCGTTTCTCCGAATGCGACACCACGGTGACTTGGGCGACAGCGGCGCCGATGTCGACGCGATGGCGCCGGCGGGTGTCCTGTATGCCGAGGATTCGGCTGGCCACCGGCCTATACTCATGGAATGAACCAGTTAGTACATTTTGAAAACCCTGAAGCTGCCGGTGGCAGCAAGGCCACGTCCCGCACCAACGATCCCGCACGCACCATGGCCGGCATCCTGGAGGTGGCGACGGCCGAATTTGCCAACAAGGGCCTCAGCGGCGCCCGCATCGACGAAATTGCCGCCGCCACGCGCACCAGCAAGCGCATGATTTACTACTACTTTGGCAGCAAGGAGGGCCTGTACCTGGCGGTGCTGGAAGAGTCGTACCGGCGCATGCGCCAGATTGAGGCTGAGCAGCACCTGGAAGACTTGGCACCTGAAGCCGCGCTGCGCAAGCTGGTCGCTTTCACCTTCGACCACCATCTGGGCAACCCCGACTACATCCGCCTGGTGATGACAGAGAACATGGAGCGCGGCGCCTACCTGGCCAAGAGCAGCACCATCCGGGAGCTCAATGTGCCCGCGATCCAGGCGATTCGCCTGCTGTACGAGCGCGGCGTGGCCCAGGGCGTGTTCCGGCCCGGCCTGGACCCGACTGACATCCATGCCTCCATTTCTGCCCTGACGTTCTTCAATGTCTCCAACCAGCACACCTTCGGCCTGATCTTCAAGAATGCCGCCCCAAGCGCCGAGGCCATCGCGACCCGGCGCAGCAACATCATCGACATGATCGTGCGCTTCGTCCGGGCCTGAGCGGGGCGGTGCCCGACCGCGCTTCAGGCTGACGGAATACTAGGGTAAACACTGATACCTTTAAAACTAACTAGTTCGTACATTATCTGCAGCGTCATCCAAATAGAGACCAAGCCATGATCAATTCGCTGATCGACCGTTACTGCAAAGCCATCTCTTACCTGATCGCGGCCGCGCTGGCGGTCATGGTGGTGCTGGTGTTTGGCAATGTTGTGTTGCGGTACGGCTTCAATTCCGGCTTTACCGTTTCGGAGGAACTGTCGCGGTGGCTGTTTGTCTGGCTCACTTTTCTGGGCGCGGTGGCGGCGCTGCGCGACAGGGCCCACTTGGGCACCGACATGCTGGTCGGCAAGCTGGGGCCACTGGGCAAGCGGGTCTGCATGGGCGTGTCGCTGCTGCTCATGCTGTACTGCCTGTGGCTGCTGTTCAAGGGCTCGTACGAGCAGTTCAAGGTCAATGTCGACTCGCAGAGCCCGGTCATGGAGGCGTCGATGGGCTGGTTTTATGCCTGCGGCATGGTGTTCGCGGTGCTGGGCGCGCCCATCCTGTTGCAAGACCTGTTTCGCCTGCTCAGCGGCAAGACTGACGACCAACACCTGATGCTGACCCAGGAGTCGGAAGAGTCGCCCCACGCCGCTGCTGACGCAAACCCCACCCAACGCTGAAGCCGAGGCCTGCCATGACTGTGATTGTGTTCCTGGGTTCTCTGATGGCTGCCATGGCCTTGGGCATCCCCATCGCTTTTTCCCTGCTGTTGTGCGGTGTGGCATTGATGGTGCACATGGGCAATTTTGACGCCCAGATCCTCGCGCAAAATCTGATCGAGGGCGCCAACAGCTTTCCTTTGCTGGCGGTGCCCTTCTTTATGCTGGCTGGCGAGATCATGAATGCCGGAGGCCTGTCCAAACGCATCGTGACCTTTGCCATGGCCTTGGTCGGGCACGTCAAGGGTGGTCTGGGTTACGTCACTGTTGTTGCGGCTGTGATCATGGCTTCCCTGTCGGGTTCAGCGGTGGCAGACGCGGCGGCGCTGACGGCCCTGCTGCTGCCGATGATGGTCGCCGCCGGCCACAACAAGGGCCACTCGGCCGGGCTGATTGCGGCGGGCGGCATCATTGCGCCCATCATCCCGCCCAGCATCGGCTTTGTGATTTTCGGGGTGGCCGCCAATGTGTCGATCTCCAAGCTGTTCATGGCCGGCATTTTCCCGGGTGTGTGGTTGGCACTCGCGCTGGTGGTGACCTGGTGGTGGCTGGTGCGTAAGGAGACCCTGACACCGCCCCCGCAGAAAACCCTGGCCGAGGTGGTGGATGCGCTGCGGCGGGCAAGCTGGGCCCTGGTGCTGCCCTTCATCATTGTGTTCGGCCTGAAGTTTGGCATCTTCACACCGACCGAGGCGGCGGTGGTCGCGGCGGTCTATTCGCTGTTTGTGTCCACGGTGATTTACCGCGAGCTCAGCGTCAAGAAGCTGGTGCCGGTGTTTGTGTCAGCAGCGAAGACCAGCTCGGTGGTGATGTTTCTGGTGGCTGCCGCCATGGTGTCGGCCTGGCTGATCACGGTGGCCAACCTGCCGGGCCAGATTGTGGAACTGTTGCAGCCCCTGCTGGACAGCCCGCGGCTGCTGATGCTGGCCATCATGATCTTGACCATGGTGGTGGGCACGGCCCTGGACATGACGCCCACCATCCTGCTGCTGACGCCGGTGCTGATGCCGGTGGTCAAGGCCGCCGGCATCGATCCGGTCTATTTTGGCGTGATGTTCATCATCAACAACGCGATCGGCCTGATCACGCCCCCGGTCGGCACCGTGCTCAATGCCGTGGCGGGCGCCGGCAAGCTCAGCATGGACGAGGTGACCCGCGGCGTCGTGCCGTTCATGATGGCCCAGTTCCTGATCATGTTCCTGATGGTGGCCTTTCCGCAGCTGGTGATGGTGCCGGCGCGCTGGTTCTATTGAATTTTTTTCAGGCTGGTGCATGACTGGGTACGCCATGCGCCGGCCTTCAATACGTGGCGTACATCCGAATTCAACCAACTGTCCAGGAGACAACCCATGAAACGTCTGTTCATCAAATCTGTTTTGGCTTCGGTGGCCCTTGCTGCCATGGGCCTGGCCTCAGCGCAGGACATCAAGGAGCGCACCATCAAATTCGGCCTCAACGGCCCTGAGGGGCACCCCGCCGTGGCTGGCATGAAGAAGTTTGCCGAGGCGGTGGCGGCCAAGTCGGGCGGCAAGATGAAAGTGCAACTGTTCCTCAACGGCTCCCTGGGCAGCGACCAGGCCACCGTGTCGTCGGTCAAGGGTGGTACCGTCGAGATGGCAGTGATGAACTCCGGCATTCTGGCCAGCGAAGTCAAGGCACTGGAGATTTTTGACTTTCCGTTCCTGTTCGCCAACGAAAAAGAGTCAGACGCGATTGCCGATGGCCCGATCGGCCAGAAAATGCACGCCATGCTGCAGGACAAGGGCATTGTCGGCCTGTCGTACTGGGAGCTTGGCTTTCGCAACATCACCAACAGCAAGCGCGCGATGACCAAGGTGGACGACATCGAGGGCATGAAACTGCGCGTGATTCCCAACGCCATCAACGTCGACTGGGTCAAGGCACTGGGCGCCAACCCCACGCCGATGCCTTTCCCCGAGGTGTACGCCGCTTTGGAACAAAAAGCGATTGACGGCCAGGAAAACCCGATCTCGGTGATTGCCGCCAACAAGTTCTGGGAAGTCCAAAAGTTTGTCGCGCTGACCAACCACCAGTACAACCCGCAGTCGGTGATCTTCAGCAAGAAGGTCTGGGACACCTTCAGCGCGGCAGAAAAGAAAATCATTGACGACTCGGCCGACGAAGCTGTCAAGAGCCAGCGTGAAGCCTCGCGCGCTGCGCTGGCCGCCAACCTGGAACTGCTGCGCAAGAACGGCATGACGATTACCCAGTTTTCGCCCGCCGAAGTGACCAAGCTGCGTGAGAAGATGAAGCCGGTGATCGACAAGCACAGCGCAGCCCTGGGCCCGATCGTGGCCGAGGTACAGGCTGAGCTGGCCAAGTTGCGCAAATAAGCGACGCATCGCGCCCGGTGGGTACTGGCGGCCACAGCGCCGGCCAGTACCCCAACGCCCACCTGTTCAAACGCACCCTGCAAGGAATCTTCATGAAAATCCTCATGCTGCACGGCATCAACCACAACATGTTCGGCAAGCGTGACCCGGCCCAGTACGGCACCATCACGCTGGACGAAATCAATGCCAGCCTGGTCTCCCTGGGTCAGCAACTGGGTACCGAGATCGAGGCTTTCCAGACCAACCATGAAGGCGCCATGTGCGAGCGCATTCACCAGGCTTATGCCGACGGCGTGGATGCGGTACTGATCAACGCCGGGGCCTGGACGCACTACAGCTATGGCATTCGCGATGCGCTGGCGATCCTGACCTGCCCGATTGTGGAACTGCACATGTCCAACATCCATGCGCGCGAGCCGTTTCGCCACGTGTCGGTGTTTGCCGAAATCGTCAAGGGGCAGATCTGTGGTTTTGGCGCCGACAGCTACCTGCTGGCCCTGCGTGCCGCGGTGGCAGCCGTGCGCAACGCCAAAACATGATCAACGGCAGCACCGAGCTGATCGCGCACATCGGCTTTCCCACCCACGCCTTCAAGGCGCCGATGATCTACAACCCCTGGTTTGAAAAAGCCGGTGTCAACGCCGTGGTGGTGCCCATGGGCTGCCAGGCCCCCGACTACCCGGCCTTTTTGCGCGCCATCTTCAAGCTCAGCAACATCCGCGGCGCCTTGATCACCATGCCGCACAAGGTGCCCACCACCACCCTGGTGGACGAGCTGCTGCCCATGGCCGCCATCGCCGGCGCCTGCAACGCGGTGCGCCTGGGTCCGGCCGGTCAGTTGCAGGGTGACATGTTTGATGGTGAGGGCTTTGTGCGTGGCGTGTTGCGCAAGGGTTTGATCTTGCAGGGCGCTTCGGTTTTGGTGGTGGGCAGTGGTGGCGTGGGCTCGGCGATTGCCGCCTCACTGGCTGCGGCCGGCGTGGCCAGGCTGGCGCTGTTCGACGTTCAGGCGGCGGCCGCACAGGGCTTGGCCGACCGGCTCATGCGCCATTACCCGAACCTGCAGGTCCAGACGGGTTCCAACGATCCCCAAGGCTTCGATCTGGTGGTCAACGCCTCGCCGCTGGGCATGAATGAAGGTGATGCCATGCCGATGGACGTGTCGCGCATGGCGCCCGGCATCTTCGTGGGCGAAGTGGTCATGAAGACCGAAATGACCGCGTTTTTGCGGGCGGCCCAAGCACGCGGCTGCCGGGTGCAAGTGGGCTCCGACATGCTGTTCGAGCAAATCCCGGCCTACCTGGAGTTTTTTGGTTTGCCCGGCACCACCGCCGAGACCCTGCGGTCGGTGGCTCAATTGCGTTACTGAGGAGATTCGCCATGACCGCCACGCCCCTGGATTTGTCTGCGCACGGCCGGGAGGCCGTGCCTGAAATGCCCAACCGGCTGGGCATTGACGGCATCGAGTTCATCGAGTACGCCTGCAGCCGGCCGCAGGCGCTGGGGCAGGTGCTGGAAAACATGGGCTTTCGGCCGGTGGCCCGCCACCGCTCGCGTGAGGTCACGCTCTACCGCCAGGGCGGTATGAACCTGATTCTCAATGCCCACCCCGATGACGCCCGCGTCAGCGCCACCGTGGGCGGCCAACCGGTGATCGCGGCGGTGGCACTGCGTGTGCGTGATGCCGGCAAGGCCCACGCGCGCTGCATCGAACTCGGCGCCTGGGACGCCCCCAGCCATGCGCAGGCGATGGAGCTGCACATTCCGGCCATTCGCGGCCCGGGTGCCAGCCGCTTTTACTTTGTTGACCGCTGGCAGGATTTCTCCATCTACGACATTGACTTTGTCCCGATACCGACCGTGGACCCGGCGCCGCCGGCGCTGGCCGGCATGCGTTACTTTGGCCTGGTGCAGTACATCGGCGCGGGCCGCAGCGCCGACTGGATGGCTTACCTGGAGCAGATGTTTGATTTCAGTGCCATACCCGACCAGCAGCGCTTTGGCATCCTGCCCAAAGGCCACCTGATGCGCAGCCCCTGCGGCGGTTTCCTGTGGCAACTGGTGGAGCCAGACCCCGGGATGGACGACGACGGCGCGCCTGAGGCGCTGCAGCGCATCGGCCTGGGTGTGCCCGATGTGGCGGCGGCGGTCGGTCTGCTCAAGGCACGCGGGGTCGAATTTGTCGAATCCAGCCAACTGCACCCGGAAGACCGGGGTGCCCTGACGCGCAGTGCACTCGGATCGGTGTCGTTTGAGTTGGTTCATCAATCCCTCTGAAAGGCCAGCCATGGGCATGCTTGACGGATTCGGGATGGACACCATCACCCTGGCCGGCCCGCTGGAGGCCAAGCTGGCCGCCATGGCGGACGCCGGCTTCAGCCAGGTGATGCTGAGTGCGCGCGACATTGTGGGCCACCCCGGCGGCGTGCCGGCGGCAGTGGCAGCGGTGCGCGCCAGCGGCCTGCGGCCCACGGGCTTCCAGGTGCTGCGTGACTTCGAGGGCCTGTCGGGCCACCTGCACGGCTACAAGGTGGACATTGCCAAATCGATGCTGGAGATGTGCGCAGCCCTGGGCAGCGAGGTCTTGCTGGCCTGCTCGTCCACCTCCCGCCACGCCACACAGGACCCGGATGCCATCGCCGGCGACCTGCGCAAACTGGCCATGCTGGCCGTACCCCTGGGCATCAAGGTGGCCTATGAGGCCTTGTCCTGGGGGCGCACCGTCAATGAATTCACCACCTCCTGGGACCTGGTGTGCCGCGCCGATTGCCCCAACCTCGGGCTGGGCCTCGATTCCTTCCATGTCTTCGCTGCCAAGACGTCGCTGGACAGCATCGACACGCTGGACCCGGCGCGTATCTTCTTGGTGCAGCTGTCGGACTTCATGTGGCAGGAGACGCCGAGTTTTGAAGAGCGCATGGCTACAGCCCGTACCTTCCGCGTGTTTCCGGGGGAGGGCGTGCACAGCGATGAGCTGGCTGATCTGGTGCTGCGGCTGGACCGGCTGGGCTACCGCGGCGACTACAGCTACGAGGTGTTCAACGACGATTACCAGCAGCTACCCTTGGATACCGTGGCGCAGCGGGCGCGCCGCAGCACCCTGTGGCTGCGCGAAGACGTGCTGCACCGGGCCTTGCCGCTACCGAAGTGGGTGCAACAGCGGCCACGGCGCTGAGTCACAATCAAGGACTACTTCGCAACACCATCAATTGGCCATGCAGCAACGACAGATCGGTCCTTTCAGCGTCAGCGCCATAGGCTTGGGCTGCATGAACTTGAGCCACGCCTATGGTGCACCGATTTCGGCCGAGCAGGGCGAGCGCGTTTTGCTGGCTGCGATCGACGCAGGCGTGACCCTGTTTGACACGGCAGCCCTGTATGGTTTTGGCAACAATGAAACACTGGTCGGCCGGGTGCTCAAGCCCTACCGCCAGCAGATCACACTGGCCAGCAAGGGCGGCATGGCCGGGGTGCAGTTTGCCGACGGCATGCGCCGCGTGATCGACGGCCGGCCTGAGGCGATCCGCCGTAACTGCGAAGACAGCCTGCGCCGTTTGCAGACCGAGGTGATCGACCTGTACTACCTGCACCGCTGGCACAAAGAGGTGCCGATTGAAGACAGTGTGGGCGCCTTGGCTGAACTGGTACAGGCCGGCAAGGTGCGTGCCATTGGCTTGTCTGAAGTGTCGGCAGCAACCTTGCGCCGGGCGCATGCGGTGCACCCTATTGCCGCCGTGCAGACCGAGTATTCGCTGTGGACGCGCAACCCGGAAATCGCGGTGCTGGACGCCTGCCGCGAGCTGGGCGCAGCCTTTGTGGCGTTCAGCCCGGTCGCGCGTGGCTTTTTGTGTGACGCGCCGCTGGACCTGGCCGCCCTGGATGCCAAAGACATCCGCCGCGGCATGCCGCGCTTTGAGCCAGCCAACTATGCGGCCAACCTGGCCTTGCTGCCGGCTTACCTGGCCGTCGCCCGCGAGGCCGGTTGCAGCCCGGCCCAGTTGGCGCTGGCCTGGCTGTTGCACCAGGGGCCGCACATCATCCCGATCCCGGGCACGACCAGCCCGCAGCATCTGCTTGACGACGTCGGGGCTGACCGTGTTGGGCTCGATGCCGCGACGCTGGCCCGTCTGAACGGCCTGATCAGCGAGCAGACGGTTCACGGTGCGCGCTACGGTGCGCAGGCGGCCGGCGAGGTCGACACCGAGTCGTTTTGATAATTTAGGAATCGGTTCGTGCTATCGTCATCCGATGACCGCTGCCTACCCCACGCCCAACCCAGTTTCAACGCCATCCCGGCATTTGCCTCTGGCCGGCGCCACCAACTTTAGGGATTTGGGCGGCTACGCCGGGCACAACGGGCGGACCGTTCGGTGGCGTCGCTTGTTTCGGTCCGACCATCTCGCGGCGCTGACGGTCCAGGACCGCACCCTGCTGAGCGGCCTGGGTCTGAGCCGGGTCTGTGACTTTCGGGGCGTGACCGAGCGGGCCGAGTTGGCTTGCAGCTTGCCTGACGCTACCGTTCATTCGCTGGCGATCGAGCCAGCGGTGGTGCAGGGCATGAAGAACCTGATTGAGGCCGGGCACAGTGTCACGGCGCAGGACACGGTGGGCCTGATGCAACAGACCTACCGTGCGTTCGTCCACGACAACTCGCACCGCTTTGCCGAGCTATTTCATCACCTGCTCGACACCGATGCACCGATGGTGTTTCACTGCACGGCCGGCAAGGACCGCACCGGCTTTGCCGCCGCGCTGATTTTGCAGGCGCTGGGCGTGGCGCGGCCCGTGGTGATGCGGGATTACCTGCTGTCCAACCAGTATTTCCGCTTGCCGGCCACCGCGCACAACGAACCCAGCGCGCTGCCCAAGGAGGCGCTGGATGTACTCTGGGGCGTGCAAGAGGGTTTTCTGGAGGCCGCTTTTCATGCAGTGGACACCGACTACGGCGATGTGTCGCAGTACCTGACCCGGGCGCTCGGCGTCGACGACACGGCGCGGCAACGCCTGCGAGAGCTGTACCTGGATCGCTGACCGGTTACCCGCTGGTGCGCACCGGGGCGGGCCAGGGGTTTAGAGGTTATCGGTAAAACTGCGCAGCTTGTCCGAGCGGCTCGGGTGCTTGAGTTTTCGCAGCGCCTTGGCTTCGATCTGCCGAATCCGCTCGCGCGTCACATCAAACTGCTTGCCCACCTCTTCCAGGGTGTGGTCGCTGGTCATCTCGATGCCGAAACGCATGCGCAGCACCTTGGCCTCACGTGGCGTCAGGCTGTCCAGGATGTCTTTCACCACATCGCGCAGGCCGGCTTGCATCGCGGCTTCCATGGGCGCGGTGTTGGCGCTGTCCTCGATGAAGTCGCCCAAATGGGAGTCGTCATCGTCGCCGATCGGCGTTTCCATCGAGATCGGCTCCTTGGCGATCTTCATGATCTTGCGGATCTTGTCCTCAGGGATCTCCATCTTGGCCGCGAGCACGCTGGCATCGGGTTCAAAGCCGAATTCCTGCAGATGCTGGCGGCTGATCCGGTTCATCTTGTTGATGGTTTCGATCATGTGCACCGGAATGCGGATGGTGCGGGCCTGGTCCGCGATGGAGCGGGTGATGGCTTGCCGAATCCACCAGGTGGCGTAGGTGGAAAATTTGTAGCCGCGCCGGTACTCGAACTTGTCCACCGCCTTCATCAGACCGATGTTGCCCTCCTGGATCAGATCCAGAAACTGCAGGCCACGGTTGGTGTATTTCTTGGCAATCGAAATGACCAGCCGCAGGTTGGCCTCGATCATTTCCTTCTTGGCGGCGCGCGACGAAGACTCGCCCTCGTTCATGCGCTTGTTGATGTCTTTGAGCTGGTCAAGCGGCACCACCACCCGGGCTTGCAGGTCGGCCAGCTTTTGCTGCAGGTCCTGCACCGGCGGGATGTTGCGGGCCATGATCGCACTCCACGGCTTGCCGGCAGCGGCTTGCTTCTCGATCCATTTGAGGTTGAGCAGGTTGCTGGGCACCTTGTTATGGTGCTTGTCGCGACCGCTGAACTCGGCAATGAAATGCTCTTGCGGGTAGCCGCACTTGTCGACAATGATGCGCCGTAATTCACGCTCTTTCTTGCGGATGTCATCGACTTGGGCGCGCACCATGTCGCACAATTTCTCAATCGCTTTGGCGGTGAAACGGATCGACATCAACTCGTCCGACAGGGCGCGTTGCGCCTTGACATAAGCCGGTGTGCCGTAGCCCTCCTTGTCATAGACCTTGTGCACTTTTTCGAACAGCTCACGCAGTTTGTCAAACCGGGTCAGCGCTTCGCGCTTGAGTTCTTCGAGCTTTTTGGTCAGCGCCTTCGAGCCGCCCTTGCCGTCGTCGTCATCCGCGGCGTCGAACTCGTCGAAATCTTCTTCGGCAACGTAATCGTCTGCTTCGTTCGGGTTGGAAAAGCCATCGACCACGGTGGTGATGACGACCTTGTTCTCGCGGATCTCCTCGCCCAGGCGCAGAATTTCCGCGATGGTGGCGGGCGAGGCCGAGATCGCTTCCATCATGGCCATCAAGCCGCCCTCGATGCGTTTGGCGATCTCAATCTCGCCTTCACGCGTGAGCAATTCCACCGTGCCCATTTCCCGCATGTACATGCGTACCGGGTCGGTGGTGCGACCGAACTCGCTGTCGACTGTGGACAGGGCCGCCTCGGCCTCTTCCTCGGCCTCCTCCTCGGTCGCAGCCGTTGGGCCGTTGTTGTTGAGCAGCAGGGTTTCTGCATCCGGCGTTTGTTCGTAGACCGCCACGCCCATGTCATTGAGCATGGAGATCACGACCTCCAGTGTTTCGGCATCGACCAGCTTGTCGGGCAGGTGGTCGGAGATTTCGCCATGCGTGAGGTAGCCGCGCGTCTTGCCGAGCTTGATCAGGGCTTTCAGGCGCAGCCTGCGCTTGGCCATGTCTTCTTCCGACAGCACCGCCTCGTCCAGGCCGAACTCCTTCATCAAAGCCCGTTCCTTGGCCTTGCTGATCTTCATGCGAAGCGGCTTGACTTTTTCCCCCGTGGCGGCCGGCTCGCCGACCAGGTCGGCCTCGATGTCCGACATGTCCAACTCGTCAGACGTATCGGCCAGCGGCAACTCCTTGGCTTTACGGCCCTTTTTCAGCGCTTCGGCGGAGGGGACTTCGGTGTCAGGTTCCGTTGCCTTGCTTGCCCGACCCGATTTTTTGGCCGGCTCACTGTCCGTCACGCTCGCCGGGGCCTTGGCTTTGGCCTTGGTGTCGGGTTTGGCCAGAGCGGCTTTGCCAACTGTCTTGGTCGCTGTGACCGGGGTGGCGGGTACAGGTTTCTTTTCGGCCTTGGCCCCGGATTTGGATTTGGCAGCAGCGGCTTCGACAGGGGCGGTGAGCTTTTGAGCGGGCATTGAGCAACCTCTGGAATTCAGGACGGACAGTTGTGACTGGGCTAGCGCGCCGGGTACCAAGCCCTGGAACGGGCTTGACAACGGCGGCATGATTCACGTCAAGCTGGGCGGGCGAACATTTGGCGTGCGGTCCTTGCGGTGGGTTGGCCGGTCGTGAGCTGTGTCATCGGTAGGCTGGGTCCGGAGGAATCGCTGTCGCGCTCGTCGTGAGCGTTGGATTATACCTTTTTGCAGTGAATCCGGCGGGCTGGCAGCGCTGTTTTCCGGTTTATAGCCGCTCCACCGGTTCCACGGCTGCCTCGAGTTGGCGCCGACGCAACTGAAGATCCCGGTACCGAAGCAGTGCAGTCGGGTCACTCTGTGCCGCCTGGATCATTTCCGTTTCCTTTGATTTCAGGCGTTCGATCAGCATGCGGTCCAGCAGTCGGCGGAGTTCATCGGTGGTTTCGCCCGCATCGTTCGGGCTGCCCAGCGCGTCCTGGTCCATCAGGCGATCCGCCAGTATCTCCATGTCGGTGCCGCGAAGTGCCTCACGCAGCGCGGCCCAGGGCTGCGCACCGTGCTCCTGCAATTGCCCCTCGAGCCAGACAAACAGGGTGCCGTGCGGCGGTGGCAACTCGCACAGCATGGCATGTTCTTCGGCTGACAGCGCTTGCATGGCGGCCATGTCGGTCATCAGCAGCCGCACGGCATGGTCGGCGCGACTGGCCGGCAGGGCACGTCCGCGCCCCCGGCCGCCCGATGAGCCGGCGCTGTATCTGGGCTGAAATGGCCTCTGACCCTTGTCGGATATAGGTTTACCACTATTCTTTTCATAGCGGTCGGTCTGTGCCGAGCGTTGACTGGCAGTGGCTGGCGTCCAAAGTTCGGTGAGCTCGCGTCCAGCCAGTTGCACCAGGTCGGCAATGTCGCCGAGCAGCTGGCGTTTAAGGGCGCCATCCGGCAATTGCAGCCACAGCGGCTTGGCCCGGCTGGCCAGCAGGGCACGACCTTCGGCGCTACCCATGTCGCAGCCATCCTTGACCGCCTCGATCAAAAAGCGGCTGAGCGGCATTGCCTCGCTGACCTGGCGCGCAAACGCGTCCTGGCCCAAGGTCCTGATGAAGCTGTCGGGGTCGTGTTCAGCCGGCAGAAACAGGAACTTGACGCTGCGTTCGTCGGTGGCAAAGGGCAGGGCGGCCTCCAGCGCCTTACGCGCTGCCCGGCGCCCGGCGCCATCACCGTCGAAGCTGAAAACCACCGTGTCGGTAAAGCGGAACAGCTTGCGAATGTGGTCTGGCGTGCAGGCTGTTCCGAGTGTGGCGACCGCGTTCGGAAAACCCAATTGGGCCAGCGCCACCACGTCCATGTAGCCCTCGGTCACCAGTGCGTAGCCGATGTCCCGAAGCGCTGGGCGCGCCTCGAACAGACCATACAACTCGCGCCCTTTGCTGAAAACAGGGGTTTCGGGTGAATTCAGGTACTTGGGTTTTTCGTCGCCGAGCACCCGTCCGCCAAAGCCGATGCACTCGCCTTTGATGTTGCGGATCGGGAACATGATGCGGTCACGGAAACGGTCGTACCGTTTTTCGTCCGTGTCCTCCTCGGTCTGCAGAATCACCATGCCGCTCTCGACCAGCAGCGGGTCTTCATAGTGCGGGAAAACGCCAGCCAGCGTGCGCCACCCGGGTGGCGCGTAGCCCAGGCCAAACTGGCGGGCCACATTGCCCGACAAGCCACGGCCTTTCAGGTAGGCCACGGCCTGGGGTGACACCTTGAGTTGTTTGCGATAGGCTTCGCCGGCTTTTTCGAGCACTGAGGTCAGGGTGTTCTGTTTCTCGCGTTGCGCCGCCGCTTTGACGCGGTCTTGCGGGCTGGTGTCGTCATCAGGCACTTGCATGCCGTACTGCTGCGCCAGGTCCGTCACCGATTCGACAAAGCTCATGCCGGCATGGTCCATCAGAAAGCTGATGGCATTGCCGTTCTTGCCGCAGCCGAAGCAATGGTAGAACTGCTTGGCAGGACTGACCGAAAAAGAGGGTGACTTTTCGCCATGAAACGGGCACAGGCCCATGAAATTGGCGCCACCTTTCTTGAGCTGGACGTAGCGACCGACGATGTCGACCACGTCGGTGCGCGCCAACAGCTCCTGAATGAATGATTGCGGAATGGCCACGGGCGCTATTGTGGCCCGAACCGCTCAGTCCCCCATCACCACGCCTTCACGCCGGGGGTCAGCGCCGCCGAGTAACACGGCTGGGGCGGGCGAGGGGCTGCGCACAATCGCTTGCAGCCCGCTGGTCAGGGGCGTCTCACGCACCTCGTGGCCCCTGGCCCGTAGCGCATCGACGGTGGCGGCGGGGAAGCGCTTCTCCTCCAGCACGGTGGGCCCGTTCAACGATGCAAAATTAGGCAGGTTGATCGCAGCTTGCGGCGACAGGCCCCAGTTGAGCACGCCGTACAGGGTCTTGGCGGCAAAATGGATGATCAGCGCGCCGCCGGGGCTGCCACTGCTCATCACCAGTTGCCCCGAGGCCTTGTCGAACACCAAAGTGGGCGCCATGGACGAGCGCGGCCGCTTGCCGGGCTCGACCCGGTTGGCGACCGGGTTGCCGGCGGCATCGCGCGGTGCAAAGCTGAAATCGGTCAATTCGTTGTTCAGCAAAAATCCGCCGCTCAGACCCGGCGTGGCATTGACCATCTGGCGCGCTCCAAAAGCGTCCTCGATGGTGGTGGTCATGGCCACAGAGTGGCCTCTCGCATCAACAATCGAAATATGCGAAGTGCCGTACTCCAGCTGCTCGGGCATCGGTGCCCAGGTCGTGCGCAGGGGTCCGGGCGTGCCGGGCTTGGCCACTTTCATGCTCGCGGCCTCAGGCGCCTGACCGACCAGCGTGGCCCGTTGCGCCAGGTAGGCCGGGTTCAGCAGGCTCATCCAGTCACCGGCGGGCGCTGCGACGAAATCGGGGTCTCCCAGGTACTGAGCGCGGTCGGCAAAGGCCAGGCGCGAGGCCTCGGTGTACAGATGCAGCCACTGGGTCGACGGCAGGCCCTGCTCGAGGGGCAGGGAGGCGGCCTGGGTCTGGCTGAGGATGCCGAGGATTTGCCCGACAGCAATCGCGCCAGAGCTCGGCGGCGGGAAGCCGCAGATCACATAGGTCCGTTGCCTGGCTGCGTAGTCGTGGCAGATTGCCGAGCGCTTGATGGCTCGGTAGTTGGCCAGATCCGCCAGGCTGAGTTGCCCAGGGTTGGTGGCATGCTGCGTGACCTTGGCAACAATCGCCCGGGCCACCTCGCCTTCCAACAAGGCCTTCGAGCCCCCCGTGGCGATCTTGCGCAGGACGGCAGCCAGCGCCGGGTTGCGGAGCCGATGCCCGATCGCATGAGGGGTACCGTCGGCTTGGTAAAAGTAGGCCGCCGCGATCGGGTCCTTCTTGAGGTGGATGTCCGTTTTCAGGAGGTTATGCAGCCGGGGGCTGACCCGGAAGCCTTCTTCAGCCAGGGTGATGGCCGGCTCGAACAACTTGGCCCACGGCAACAGGCCGTGCTCGCGATGGGCCATTTCCAGCATGCGCACTGTCCCCGGCGTGCCGACCGAACGGCCGCCGACGACCGCGTCGTAAAACCCCATGGGCTTCCCATCCCGGCCCATGAACAGCGCTTCGGTGGCCGCTGCAGGCGCCGTTTCGCGCCCGTCGAAGGCTTGCACCGTCTTCCCGTCAAAATGCATCAGGAATGCACCGCCGCCAATGCCGCTACTTTGTGGCTCAACCAGCGTCAACACCATCTGAACCGCAATCGCGGCGTCTGTGGCACTGCCGCCTGCGCGCAACACCTGGTAACCGGCATCGGTGGCCAAGGGGTTGGCCGCAGCCACCGCAAAGCGGCTGGTGGTCCAGCCAGGCTTTTCTGAAAAACCAGACGCGCCCTCCGGTTGGACCGGCACGGTGTACGTGAACGGTACCGGTCCGGCACATCCAGCCAGTAAACAGGCAACCGCCAGCAGGTGCGCGACAACTTTCATGATGGCATCCCTTTCAAAGCGGCGGTGCAGCCGTCATACTGACCCCGAGGCAGCGGGGCGCTGACCCTTACTTCGGCGCGAGCCGAATGGCGCCGTCAAGCCGGATCACTTCGCCATTGAGCATGTCATTTTCAAAAATATGCAGCGCCAGCTTGGCGTAATCCTGCGGCGTGCCCAGCCGTGAGGGGAACGGCACGCTGGCCGCCAATGAGTCTTGCACCTCCTTGGGCATGCCAAACATCATGGGCGTGCCAAAGATACCCGGCGCGATCGTCATGTTGCGAATGCCGTTGCGGGCCAAGTCCCGGGCGATGGGCAAGGTCATGCCGACGATGCCGCCCTTGGACGCGCTGTAGGCAGCCTGCCCAATTTGGCCATCGTACGCGGCCACCGAGGCGGTGGAGATCATGGCGCCGCGCTCGCCGGTGGACTCAGGCGTGTTTTTGCACATGGCATCGGCGGCCAGGCGAATCATGTTGAAGCTGCCGACCAGATTGACGGTGATGCATTTGCTGAAAACGTTCAGGCTGTGGGCGCCGTTTTTCCCCACGGTTTTTTCGGCCGGCGCAATACCGGCACAGTTGACCAGACCCATCAGCTTGCCCATGGACACGGCCTTGGCCACCACCGCCTGGCCATCCGCCTCGTTGCTGACGTCACAGCGCACGAAAGCGCCACCAATTTCGGCCGCCACCGCCTCGCCCTTGTCGACCTGCATGTCGGCAATGACGACCAAGCCGCCACGGCTGGCCAGCATCCGAGCCGTGCCTTCACCCAAGCCCGATGCGCCACCCGTGACGATGAATACCTTACCCGCGATGTCCATGTTTTTCTCCGTGATTGCTGAAGTAATCTGATTGACGTGCACGTCAATTATCACCCAAGGAAAAAGCGCTCCCGGGCTTATCTTGACGTGTTGGCTGCGCTGAACTGGCTGTGGTTACTGGTATACTGCAAGCAGTTGATCGTTCTTTAGGCGCGTAGCTCAGCTGGTTAGAGCACCACCTTGACATGGTGGGGGTCGTTGGTTCGAGTCCAATCGCGCCTACCAAAGAAATCCGGTCTTACGCAGGCAAATCTCAGGGTAAACCTTGGGATACCCGATCAGCTCCTTCCCTAGAATAATTCTCTTCGCACAGTGTGCGACCTTGCACGGACGGAGCTGTAGGAGCCCACATGGAAAATCAAAAGGCCGAGGAGCCAGCAGTCGCCCAGCGGATCATCAAGAAGTATCCAAACCGGCGGCTCTATGACACCAACACATCCAGCTACATCACCCTGAGCGAAGTCAAGCAACTGGTGATGGACTGCGAGAGTTTCGTGGTGCGTGACGCCAAAACCGGGGACGATCTGACGCGCAGTATCCTGTTGCAAATCATCCTGGAAGAAGAGGCCAGCGGCTCGCCAATGTTCACGGCGCCCGTGTTGGCCAGCGTGATCCGCTTTTATGGGCACGCCATGCAGGGTTTGATGGGTGGCTATCTCGAGAAAAACATGCAGGCCTTGATGGACCTGCAGGTGACGCTGGCTGGCCAATCCAAAGGCTTCACACCGGAGGCCTGGACCCAGTTCATGGCGCTACAGACCCCGGCGCTGCAAGGCCTGATGGGTGGCAGTCTGGAGCAATCAAGACATATTTTCGAGCAGATGCAGGAACAGATGCAAAAGCAAACCGGGCAGATGCTGGGCGCATTCGGTATCAAACGCTGACCCGAGCGGACACTGGAATCAACACGGCATGGATGACTTAAAGCTAAGTTCGGCAGCAGGGCCCAGGGTCGGGTTCGTCAGCCTCGGTTGCGCTAAGGCGCTGACCGATTCAGAGTTGATCCTGACCCAACTCAATGCGGAGGGCTACCGGACCTCAAAGACGTTCCAGGATGCCGATCTGGTCATCGTGAACACTTGTGGTTTCATTGATGACGCTGTCAAGGAAAGCCTCGATACGATCGGGGAGGCCCTCGCAGAAAATGGCAAGGTGATCGTGACGGGGTGCCTGGGTGCGAAAGCCGGCGCGGACGGGCGCAACCTGGTGCGGCAGATGCACCCCAGTGTGCTGGCCGTGACGGGACCGCAAGCCACCCATCAGGTGATGGATGCCGTGCATGCGGCGCTGCCCAAGCCGCACAACCCGTTCCAGGATTTGGTACCCAACGTGTTTGGTGTGGCTGGCGTCAAACTGACACCTCGGCATTACGCCTACATCAAGATCAGCGAAGGTTGCAACCATCGCTGCACCTTTTGCATCATCCCCTCAATGCGCGGTGACCTGGTGTCGCGGCCTGTTGGGGATGTTCTCAAAGAGGCGCAGGCTTTGTTGGACGGCGGCGTGAAAGAGCTCCTGATCATCAGCCAGGACACTTCGGCCTATGGGGTCGATGTCAAGTACCGTACCGGGTTTTGGGATGGCAAACCCATCAAGAGCCGATTGCTGGAGCTGGCCCAGGCGCTGGGTGAATTGGCGCAGCCCTTTGGGGCCTGGGTCAGGCTGCACTATGTTTACCCTTATCCCAGCGTCGATGACCTCTTGCCGCTGATGGCGTCCGGCCACATTCTTCCCTACCTCGATGTGCCGTTTCAGCATAGCCATCCGGATGTCCTCAAACGCATGCGCCGACCCGCCAGTGGCGAGAAAAATCTGGAACGTATCCAGCGATGGCGCCAGGCATGTCCCGACATCGTGATCCGAAGCACCTTCATTGCCGGCTTTCCGGGTGAGACCGAGGCCGAGTTCGAACATTTGTTGGACTTTGTTCGCGAGGCCAACATCGATCGGGCCGGTTGTTTCGCCTACAGCCCGGTCGATGGCGCGACGGCCAACGATTTGCCAGGCATGGTGCCGGCGCCCTTGCGTGAGGAACGCCGAGCCCGGTTCATGGCAGTGGCCGAGGCGGTGTCGGTCGCCAAACTGGGGCAGCGTGTGGGTGCGACCATGCAGGTGCTGGTCGATTCGGCGCCAGCCTTGGGTCGCAAGGGCGGGGTTGGTCGCAGCTATGCCGATGCACCGGAGATCGATGGCGTCGTGCGCTTGCTACCACCGGAAAAAATCAGCAAGACCCTCAAGGTGGGTGAGTTCACCCGGGCACGTGTTGTCGCGGTGCAGGGGCACGACCTCGTGGCTCTGCCATTTTGAGACTGCCCTTGGTCAATCGATCAACAAAAAAAGCCGCCCGGTTTGCGGTGGCTTTTCATGCATCTGTCGTGAGCACGCGCTTGATGGCGCGTTGCCTGTCTTCCTTTATATTGGTGCCCAGGAAGGGACTCGAACCCCCACGAAGTTACTCGCTAGTACCTGAAACTAGTGCGTCTACCAATTCCGCCACCTGGGCATTTCAGGAAAGAGAGCCATTGTATCAAAAATAATCGCCAAACCAGCAGCGTTCTGGATGAAATTGAAGGAACCGTCCAAGGTCATCGGGATGGTCATGGTTTTGTGGTCCGGGAGGACGGCGAACCCGACATCTATTTGCCACCCAATGAGATGCGCGCCGTCTTGCACAAGGATCGTGTCAAGGTCCGTATCGCACGCAGTGATCGCAAAGGCCGGCCAGAGGGGAGGGTGCTGGAAATCGTGGAGCGTCCGCCGCAGCCCATCATTGGCCGCCTGCTGCAGGAAAGCGGCATCTGGATTGTTGCGCCGGAGGATAAGCGTTACGGTCAGGACGTGATGGTACCCAAGGCGGCTACCGGTTCGGCCAAGCCGGGCCAGGTGGTGGTGGTCGAGTTGACCGAACCGCCATCGCTGTACGGGCAGCCGGTGGGTCGGGTCAAGGAAATTCTGGGCGAGATTGATGACCCCGGTATGGAAATCGAAATTGCCGTGCGCAAGTACAGCGTGCCGCATGCTTTTTCCGAGGGTTGCATCGCGCTGGCGCGGACTCTGCCGGACAAGGTAAGGCCAGAGGACAAGAAACACCGGGTTGATTTGACCGATGTGCCGCTCGTGACCATTGACGGTGAGGATGCGCGCGATTTTGACGATGCCGTTTACTGCGAGCCCGCCAAAATTGGCAAAGGCAAGTCTGCGGTGGAGGGCTGGCGGCTCCTTGTGGCCATTGCTGACGTCAGCCATTACGTGGAGAACGGTTCCGCCATCGATGTGGATGCTTACGAGCGCGCGACCAGTGTGTATTTCCCCCGCCGTGTGATCCCGATGCTGCCCGAAAAGCTCTCCAACGGGCTATGTTCGCTGAACCCGGAAGTCGAGCGTTTGTGCATGGTGTGTGACATGCTGGTCACTCAAGAAGGCGAGGTGTTCGCCTATCAGTTTTACCCGGCCGTGATGTGGAGCCATGCGCGACTGACCTACACCGAGGTTGCAGCGCTGTTGGCCAATACCCGCGGGCCGGAGGCAATGCGGCACAAAGACCGCGTGACTGACCTGATGCATCTGCACGACGTTTACCGGGCCTTGCTCAAGGCCCGTGCCCGTCGCGGTGCCGTTGACTTTGAAACCGTCGAGACCCAGATCGTGTGCGACGAAGGCGGACGGATCGAAAAAATTGTGCCCCGCACACGCAACGAGGCCCACAAACTCATCGAAGAGGCGATGTTGGCTGCCAATGTCTGCAGTGCCGACTTCATTCTGCAGCACCGCCAGCCAGGCCTGTTTCGGGTCCATGAGGGGCCGACGCCGGAGAAACAGGAAATTCTCAGGGGCTATCTGAAGGCGATGGGCGTCGGGATGAGCATCAGCGACGACCCCAAGCCGGGCGAGTTCCAAGCCATTGCCACGGCCACCAAGGACCGACCGGACTCGCAGCAGATCCACACCATGCTGTTGCGATCGATGCAGCAGGCGATCTACACCCCTGTCAACAGCGGCCACTTTGGCTTGGCATTTGATGCCTACACCCATTTCACCAGCCCCATCCGTCGCTACCCGGACTTGCTGGTGCACCGTGTCATCAAATCGATTCTGTCGAAATCCCGTTACCAGTTGCCCCAGCTACCGATACCTGGCGAAGCTCACGCCAAGTTGTCCCGGCGCCTGGAAAAGGGATTGGCCGCGCGCGTCTCCGAGCCGGGCCAGAAGCCCAAGAAATTGACGCCCGACACCCTGGCATGGCAAGCTGCAGGCCTGCACTGCAGCGCCAACGAGCGCCGCGCCGATGAGGCCAGCCGGGATGTCGAAGCTTGGCTCAAGTGCAAGTACATGCACGAGCATCTGGGTGAGGAATATGGGGGCACGGTCAGCGCAGTCACCAGTTTCGGCGTCTTCGTCACGCTGGATGCCATGTACGTGGAAGGCTTGATTCACATCACGGAACTTGGCGGTGAATACTACCGATTTGACGAGGCCAGGCAGGAATTGCGCGGCGAGCGGACCGGCATTCGCTATGCCATCGGCTCCAGAGTCCGGGTCCAGGTCAGCCGGGTTGATCTGGATGGTCGGCGCATTGACTTCCGGCTGTTGTCCGAGGGCGATGTGCTGCCGGCGCGCAATGCCAAGGACAGGCCTGTGCCGCGCGATGACCTCGCCGTGGCGGCGCGCGACGATGGCCTCGCGTCAAAACCGGCCAAGCGTGTGCGAACGGCACGTGTCGAGGCTGTACCGGGCCGCTCCAAAGCGGGCAGCAAGCCGTCAAAGTCGGCGGGCTCTGCGCCTGCAGGTTCAAAGGGCGGCCGAAAATCCAGGCGGTGACGGTTTTGCCCATGCGGCCGAGCCCAACCGGCTTGCGGTCAGACTCAAGTGTTCCGGCCAATGGTCTGCGCGTTGTCCGTGTCGAAATACAGCGTCGGCGGCAGCCTGCGCGGGACCGAGGCCCTGCGCCAGTCCTGCGCCGACCATGCCGGCGAGCACATCGCCGGTGCCTGCCGAGGCCAGCCGACTGTTGCCGGTTGGATTGATCAACGGTACCTCGCCTGGCGAACTGATCACCGTGCCGGAACCCTTCAAAACCACGGTGCAATGGAACCGCCGGGCCAGCGCTGCAGCCGAGCTCAGACGATCGTGCTGAATATCCGCAGTGCGGGTGCCCAACAGTCGTGCCGCCTCCAAAGGGTGCGGGGTGATGACGGTGGCCGCACCGCGATCGCCGCGTTGCTGAAGCAACACTGCCAACTGTGGATCGGCGGCCACCGCGTTGAGCCCGTCAGCATCCAGGACCAGGGCCCGACTGCCTGCGAACAGCTTTGGCAGCCAGTCGGCGATCTGGGCGCCGCCGCCACAACCGCAGACCACGGCCATGTCCTCAATGGCCAGCAATTCGATGGGGCGCAACATGAGCTCTGGTTGGTTCATGTGCACAGACGGCGCCTGGCTGTCGAGCAGGCTGACAAAAACGCGGCCGGCGCCCGCATGGAGTGCGGCCGAAGCTGCCAGCAGGGCAGCACCCGTCATGCCGCGGCTGCCGCCGACCACGCCGACATCCCCATAGCTTCCCTTGTGCGATGCATGCAGCCGCACGCCCGGTCTCGGCGCGCCTGACAACCAGGCCGTGGGCCGTTGCGCATTTGGCGCGTCGAGCAGGCTGGCTGCGGTACACAGCTCGTCCAGCCACAGGCGGCCACAGAAGTCGCGGCCGTTTGCAGTGAACAAGCCCGGTTTGAGCGTCAACAGGCAAAGGGTGTGGTCTGCCACGACGGCATCCTTGGCGGCGCACCCGGTGTCTGGATGAAGGCCTGTGGGCAGGTCGACGGACAGAACGGGTTGGCGTTGCGTGCGGATGCGGTCAATCCAGGCCGCCAAGCGACCGTCGAGCGGACGCGCCTGACAACCCAGGCCCAGCATGGCGTCAATGCAGGCGTCGAAATGGTCCGGTGGGGTTGGCATCCAGGTCACGCCAGCGTCCACGGCCTGCTTGAGCCGGTGACCGGTGGCCTTGTCGTCAGCCCGTCCATGCGCCAAGGTTGTGACAAACACCTGTTTGCCCCAGGTTTGCAGATGCCGCGCTGCCTCCAGGCCGTCGGCGCCATTGTTGCCAGGGCCACAGGCGACCCACACCCGCGACCCATGGGGTGCAATGGCCATCGCCAGCTTGGCGACCGACAGGCCGGCCCGCCGGATCAGCGCGCCGCTTGGCTGTCCGGCCAGAGCCGCCATTTCAATGTGGCGCGTGGTCGCTGCGTCATACAGCGGCAGCGCAGTGTCATGCGTGACCGGCCGGATGTGTCGCATGGCATCAACCCTGAATACGCGTCAGGTCAAAGCCTGAAACGTCCAGGGCCGGCACTTTGCCGGCGACCATGTCGGCCAACACACGGGCAGAGCCACAGCTCAGCGCCCAGCCGCTCGAGCCATGGCCCAGGTTCACCCAGAGGTGGGGAACCCAGGTGGCGCCGATCAGGGGTGGGCCGTCGGGCAACATGGGGCGGGCCCCCTTCCACTCCTGAACGCCGCCAGACAGGTTGGCGGAACCGGGGAACCAGTCCTGCAGCACCTTGTAAAGCGTACGGATCGCAGCCGCGCGCTTTTTACCGGGCTGACCGCCGAGCTCGGCGCCTCCCGCAACCCGGACCCGATTGCCGAGCCGCGAGATCGCCACCTTATAGCGCTCGTCCATGACCGCGCTTTTCGGCGCGTTCATGGTTTCCTGAATCGGCGCGCTGATGGAATAGCCGTGAATGGGCGCCAGCGGCATGTTCAGGCCGAATGGCCGGAGCAGTTCTGCAGAGTCGGTCCCCGCGCAGACCACACAGGCGTCGTAAGCTCTGAGCCCGGGCTCACCGGCAATGGCGAGCCCGATACCGTCGGCGACATGAATTTGACGGACTGCCGTGTTGAATACAAAATCAACGCCGGCTTTCACGCTTTCGTGTTTGAGCTGCAATGCGAATTGCCGGCAGTTGCCCACTTCATCCTCCGGCAGGTGAATGGCGCCGAAAAAATGGTTGTCAGCGTTCAAGGCTGGTTCAAGTTTTCGTGTCTCGACGGGGCTGATTTCCCGGAATTTCACGCCGGTTTCGCGCAGCAGGCTCAGTCCAGCTTGAACCTGCTGGCTGTCGGTCTCGGAACGGAGCAGAATCAGGTAGCCGTCGCTGCGCTCGTAATTCAATTTCAGCAGGTTGGTGAGATGGTGCAAACGGTCGCGACTGTAAAGTGCCAGCCTGTGCATGTGACGCCGACTGGCCAGGTAGCGGTCCATCGTGCAGGCGCGGTACCACTGCCACATCCATTGCAGGTCTCGACCAGACAGCGGCAGCGTGAGCCTGACGGGGCTGTGGTCGCTGAACAGGTAACGGCACACCTTCAGGGGCATCCCGGGCGCAGCCCAGGGTGTGACATAGCCTGGCGCGATGACCCCGGCGTTGGCAAAGCTCGATTCTTCGGCGGCCGCCCCGCGGCGCTCAATGACTTGCACCTGATGGCCGTCAGTCGCCAACTCATAGGCCGTGGTGATGCCGATGATGCCCGCCCCGATGACCGCGATTTTCATGCGGCACGCTCAGGTGATCGGCGGCGCGACAAAAACGCCAACGCCCGGCATTCAGTGCGCATTGGCTTGTCCATGCAATGGGTTCCAGGTGTCATGAAAGGGGTGGGGCTGCTATACTCGATTGGCTGAGCTCGGTGCTTCTCGTGGGGGAAGCGCTCAGCAAATCATCAAACCAGTTTCAACAAGGTGTCGCGTCACTGGCCGGAGGGGAGCCTCTTGCCAAGGTTGCGATAACAAACTGGATTTTAGACCTAACCTTTGGAGTCAGACATGTCAGTTACCATGCGCGAAATGCTTGAGGCGGGCGTCCATTTTGGACATCAAACCCGTTTCTGGAACCCCAAAATGGCACCGTTCATTTTTGGTCACCGCAACAAAATCCACATCATCAACCTGGAAAAGTCGCTGCCGATGTTTCAGGAAGCGGCAAAGTTCGTACGGCAAATTTCTGCCAAGCGCGGCACAGTGCTGATGGTGGGTACCAAGCGCCAGGCTCGTGAGACGGTCGCCATGGAAGCCCAGCGTGCAGGCGTGCCCTTTGTGGACCAGCGTTGGCTTGGCGGCATGTTGACGAATTTCAAGACGGTCAAGACCTCGATCAAACGTCTGAAAGACATGAAAGTTCAGCAAGAAGCCGGCCTGGACAGCATGAGCAAGAAGGAGCAGCTGATGTTCGCCCGCGAACTGGAAAAGTTGGAAAAAGACATTGGTGGCATTCAGAACATGGCGGTCTTGCCCGATGCGATTTTCGTGATCGACGTCGGCTACCACAAAATCGCGATTGCGGAAGCCAGGAAACTGGGCATTCCCCTGATTGCCGTGGTGGACTCCAACCATTCGCCCGAAGGCATCGACTACGTGATCCCGGGTAACGACGATTCGTCCAAGGCGGTCACCTTGTATGCACGCGGGATTGCAGACGCCATCATCGAAGGCCGTGCCAACGCCGTTGACGATGTGGTCAAGGCCGTGGCGGCTGAGAGTTCGGATGAATTCGTCGAAGTGAGCGAGGCATCTGCCTGATCGCGCACTTGCCCCAAGCAAAGGGGGGCTTGCTAGCCCCCTTTTTTTAAATCGAAAAACCCCAATCGAGTACGGAGAGAAAAATGGCTGCAATAACTGCAAGTATGGTTGCTGAACTGCGCGGCAAGACCGACGCCCCCATGATGGAGTGCAAGCGCGCTTTGACCGAAGCCGATGGCGACATGGCCAAGGCAGAAGAGCTGCTGCGGGTGAAGCTTGGCAGCAAGGCGGGCAAGGCCGCAGGCCGAATCACCGCGGAGGGTGTGGTCGTGTCCAAGATCGAGAGCCATGTTGGCGCGCTGCTTGAAGTCAACTGCGAAACCGATTTCGTCACCAAGAACGACAGCTTTTTGGCGCTGGCCAACGCCGCAGTCGGCTTGATCGTCAAACACAACCCAGCTGATATCGCCGCTTTGGGGGCTTTGGCCTATGAGCAGGATGGTTTTGGCCCGACCCTGGAGGATGTGCGCAAGGGTTTGATCGGCAAGATCGGTGAAAACATGAGTTTTCGGCGTTTCAAGCGTTGCGACTCCGGCAGCAAGCTGGCTTCCTACCTGCACGGCACACGCATTGGCGTCTTGGTCGAGTTCGACGGCGACGAAACTGCCGCCAAAGATGTGGCCATGCACGTGGCGGCCATGAAGCCGGTCGCTCTGTCCAGCGCCGATGTGCCGGCAGAGCTGGTGGCCCGTGAGCGGTCGGTCGCGGCAGCCAAAGCGGCAGAAGACGCTGCGGTTGCCACCGCTGCCGGCAAGCCGGTGCAGTCGGCAGAGATCGTGGCCAAGCGGGTCGAGGGTGGTGTACAGAAGTACCTCAAAGAGGTGTCCTTGTTCAATCAGGCCTTCGTCAAGAATGACAAGCAGACCGTCGAGCAAATGCTCAAGGCGACCGGCACCACCGTCAAGGCGTTCACCTTGTACGTTGTCGGCGAGGGCATTGAGAAGAAGGTCGATGATTTCGCAGCCGAAGTCGCGGCCCAGGTGGCAGCGGCCAAGCAGACCGCGTGAGGCACTGGGTCGGCCGGCGGACGACGCGCACTGAACCGTCTGACTCTGGCGGCCACCCTTTGAACTCACCCCACCGTCATTTGTCCAGGAGTTGCCAATGACCAACGCCACGCCGGTACACAAACGTATATTGCTGAAGCTCTCGGGCGAGGCCTTGATGGGGGATGACCAGTTCGGCATCAATCGCAACACCATTGTGCGCATGGTGGACGAGATTGCCGAAGTCACGCGATTGGGTGTGCAGGTCGCCGTGGTCATAGGCGGCGGCAATATCTTTCGCGGCGTGGCTGGTGGGTCGGTGGGTATGGACCGGGCCACGGCGGACTACATGGGTATGCTGGCGACGGTCATGAACGCGCTGGCGCTGGGCGACACCATGAACAAGGCCGGCTTGACCGCGCGGGTCATGTCGGCGATTGCCATTGAGCAGGTGGTCGAGCCCTATGTGCGGCCCAAGGCGCTGCAGTACCTTGAAGAGGGCAAAGTGGTGATCTTTGCCGCCGGCACCGGCAACCCGTTTTTCACCACGGACACGGCTGCAGCTCTGCGCGGTGCTGAAATTGGGGCGGAAGTGGTGCTGAAAGCCACCAAGGTCGATGGCGTTTACACGGCCGACCCCAAGAAAGACCCGGCAGCCACGCGCTATCAGTCACTCAGCTTTGACGAGGCCATGTCGCAAAACCTGGGCATCATGGACGCCACAGCTTTTGCGCTGTGCCGGGACCAGAAGCTGCCGATCAAAGTTTTCTCGATTTTCAAGCACGGTGCGCTCAAGCGGGTAGTGCTTGGCGAGGACGAAGGCACCTTGGTCCACGCCTGATCATGTCAAAATTGTGTGGAAAGCGGCTTGGGCCGCTGAGCGAGGAGATCAACTATGCCAATTGCCGACCTGAAGCGCCAGATGGAGACCAAAATGGATCAAAGCATCGCGGCCTTCAAGAACAACCTGACCAAAATCCGTACCGGTCGGGCGAATCCCGCGCTGCTCGACACGGTACAGGTCGACTACTATGGCTCAATGGTGCCCATTAGCCAAGTGGCGAGCGTGTCCTTGCTGGACGCCCGGACCATCAGTGTGCAGCCTTGGGAAAAAGGTCTGGGCGCCAAGATCGAGAAGGCCATTCGCGACAGCGACCTTGGCCTGAACCCCTCATCGATGGGCGACCTCATCAGGGTGCCGATGCCGGCGATGTCGGAAGAGCGGCGCCGGGAACTGACCAAGGTGGTGCGGGGCGAGGGCGAAGCGGCGAAAGTGGCCATCCGCAACCTGCGTCGCGATGCCAACGATGCGGTCAAGAAGGCGGTCAAAGACAAACTGGCCTCCGAGGATGACCAGAAACGCTCAGAGGCCGACATCCAAAAGCTCACGGACCGACATATTGGTGCCATCGATCAACTGGTCGCGGCCAAAGAGCAGGACATCATGGCGGTCTAGGCGGTCCGGCAGGAGCGCTGAACATGCTGAAGCAACGTGTCATCACGGCGCTACTGCTGCTCGCGGGATTCATCCCTGCGATTTTTTACCATGACCCCGCGCCTTTTTGCGCGCTGGTGCTCCTGTTGGTGGTTGCGGGCGCCTGGGAGTGGGGTCGATTGAACGGCTATGGCCAAACCATGTGTGTGCTGGGTGCCGTAGTTTGCGCTTGCCTGTGTCTGGGCGTCTGGTGGTGGGGCTGGCTGGGACAGTCGCTGTTGGCGCTATGGTGGCCGGCCTGCCTTGCCTGGACCATCGGCGGCGCCTGGTTGTTGCGCGAGGGTGTGGCGGGCTGGTCCGTGCATGACCGACGGCTGCGGCTGATCGGCGGCTTGCTCCTGCTCTGGCTGGCCTGGCTCGCAGCCGCACAGGCGCGGGTGATCGGGGTGAATCTGCTGCTGTCCATTCTGGCGCTGTCATGGGCTGCCGATATCTCGGCCTACTTTGTGGGTCGGACTTGGGGAGGGCGCGTGGTCCCGGTCAGGCTGGCACCCACCATCAGTCCCGGCAAGACCTGGGAAGGCGTTGCTGGCGGCGTCTTGGGCGTGCTGGTCGTTGCCCTGTTGTGGCGCTGGGTCGATAGCCATTGGGCGATTGAGGTCCCCAGCCTGTACACCCGGCTTGGGCGGTGGGGCGCCGCGGGTTTTGTGTTGGCCCTGGTCTTGCTCACCGCCATGAGTGTGGCCGGCGATTTGCTGGAGTCCCTGGTCAAGCGCAGTGCTGGTGTCAAGGACAGCAGTGGCTTGCTGCCTGGGCATGGCGGGGTGCTTGATCGCCTGGACGCACTCTTACCCACCCTGCCGCTGGCCTTGCTGGTGTGTACCGCCTGGAATTGACGATGACGAATTCAGATCAAGCAGCCAGCAAGCGGGTCGCCATTTTGGGGTCAACCGGCTCCATCGGCGTCAACACGCTGGAGGTCATTGCGCGCCATCCCGGCCGGTTTGAGGTGTTTGCCCTCAGCGCCTCGACCCGGGTGCCACTGATGCTGGCGCAGTGCGTCCGCTTTCGACCGACGTTTGCGGTCATGGCCAGTGAGCCCCATGGCAAGGAGCTGGCCCAACAGTGCCGCGATCTGGGTTTGCCGACGCAGGTGTTGTGGGGGGCCGAAGCGATCACCATGCTGGCGTCTCATGAACTGGTGGATATCGTGATGGCGGCGATTGTCGGCGCCGCCGGCCTGGCATCCTGCCTGGGCGCGGCCCGGGCGGGTAAGCGGCTGCTGTTGGCCAACAAGGAAGCCCTGGTGGTGGGGGGCGATTATTTTCTGCAGGCGGTCAGGCAGGGCGGTGCCAAATTGCTGCCCATCGACAGTGAGCATTCCGCCGTTTTTCAGTCTTTGCCCGACGACCCGGCTGTCTGGGCGGAGCGCGTTGACAAGATCATCCTGACAGCCTCGGGTGGGCCATTTCGTTTGCGCGCGCCCGAAACCCTGCGGGACGTGACGCCAGAGCAGGCCTGTGCGCACCCCAACTGGATCATGGGGCGCAAGATCTCGGTCGACTCCGCCACCATGATGAACAAAGCCCTGGAGGTGATCGAGGCCCATTTTCTGTTTGGCGTCAGGCCCCAGCAGATTGAGGTGGTGATCCACCCGCAAAGCGTAATTCATTCGATGGTGCAATACACCGACCATTCGGTGGTGGCGCAACTCGGCACACCCGACATGAAGGTGCCGATTGCCTATGGCCTGTCCTGGCCGCACCGCATGAGCTCCGGTGCGATGGCCCTGGATTTTCGCGCTCTGAAGGACATGACCTTTGAGGCGATTGACACGCTTGCGCATGCGCAACGGTTTCCCGGTTTGAAGCTGGCCTGGGCGGTGCTCGAAGCGCCGCCTGGCGCCACCGCTGTGCTCAATGCGGCCAATGAGGTGGCGGTGGAGGCCTTTCTGGCCGGGACAATCCGCTTTGATCAGATTCACGCTGTCAATCTGGACACGCTGGATGGAGTTTGCCCCACGCCTCCCCGGTCCCTCGACGACCTGCTGGCGCTTGACGCCCTGTCCCGCGCCCGGGCCCAGGCAGTGATTCGCCGGCTGGCTGCCTGACCGCTCCGGGGCGCTGATACCGATGTTGACGCTGGTTGCTTTCCTGATCGCCCTGGTGCTGTTGGTGGCGGTGCATGAATACGGCCACTACCGGATGGCCGTGGCCTGCGGGGTCAAGGTGCTGCGTTTCTCGATCGGTTTCGGCAAGACCCTGTGGCGCTGGCAGCCCAAGGGCTCGGACACGGAGTTTGTCATCGGCGCACTGCCTTTCGGGGGCTACGTGAAGATGCTGGATGCGCGTGAATCGACGGTGCCCGACGCCGAGCGCCATCGCAGCTTTGATGTCCAGCCCCTGAAAGCGCGTGCGGCGATTGTGCTGGCCGGGCCGACCGCCAATCTGTTGCTGGCCGTTGTGTTGTATGCCGTGGTCAACTGGATCGGTATCCAGATGCCGGCGGCAGTTCTGGCCAGCCCGGAGCCCGACTCCATTGCGGCCCGGGCCGGCTTGGTGGGTGGCGAGCGGGTCGTCAGCGTGGCCGTGGAGGACGAGGAATGGCAGGCCATCGATTCGTTTGAAGACCTGCGCTGGTTGATGACCCGGGGTGCCTTGCAGGAGCAAAACCTGAGTTTGCGGATCAAGACTGCCAGGCAGCCGGCGGAAAGAGACGTGTTGCTGCCCCTGCGCGGCCTGTCCGCCGAGGAAGTGGATGCGCAGCTGCTGCGGCAAATTGGGCTGACGGGTCCGTTCACCCAGCCGGTGCTGGGTGGATTGGTGGCCGGAGATCCGGCGGCGCGAGCCGGCCTGCGCGAGGGTGATCTGGTGCGTCAGGTCGGTGCGGTTCGCGTGGTCGATGGCCAGCAACTGCGCCAACTGATCCGGGCGTCGGTGCGGGACGGCCAAAGTATTGCTGCCGACTGGCGGGTGGACCGGGCCGGCGAGCAGCTGGTGGTTCGGGTCGAACCGGCGGTGCGCACTGAAAACGGCGTCAAGATCGGCCGCATTGGCGCCTTTGTCGGCACGGCGCCCGAGCTTGTGTTGGTGCGCTACGGGCCTGTCGACGGCCTGTGGCGTGGCGCCGTGCGGACCTGGGAGGTGTCTTCGATGACCCTGAGCGTGATGGGCAAGATGCTGATCGGGCAAGCCTCGCTGAAGAACCTCAGTGGTCCGCTGACCGTGGCCGACTACGCGGGCAAATCCGCGAATCTGGGTTTGGTCCAGTACATCCTGTTTCTGGCCCTGATCAGCGTCAGCCTGGGTGTCCTCAACCTGCTGCCCTTGCCGGTTTTGGATGGGGGCCACCTGATGTATTATCTTTGGGAGGGCGTCACCGGGCATGCCGTATCCGAGCTCTGGCTGGAGCGCTTGCAGCGCGTGGGTTTGGCATTGCTGTTTCTCATGACCTCAGTCGCGATTTTCAATGATGTTTCCCGCCTGTTCGGCTGATCCTGTGAAAGCTGTTGGCCCTGCATCCTCATTACATAAAAAATGAAAATCACCCCTTTGACTTTTGGCAAGGTTCTGTCTTGGGCCCTGGCGGCTGTGCTGCCTGCTGCTGCCTGGGCGGTCGACCCGTTCACCGTGCGCGACATCAGGATCGAAGGCTTGCAACGTGTGGAGCCGGGTACCGTGTTTGTCACCTTGCCCGTGCAGGTGGGCGAGGTGTACAACGATGACAAGGGGTCCTCCGCTATTCGAGCCCTGTTTGGCCTCGGCTTGTTCAATGATGTGCGGATCGAGGTCAGCGGTGACGTGCTGGTCGTGGTGGTCGAAGAACGGCCCACAGTGGCTGATGTCGAATTTGTCGGCACCAAGGAGTTTGACAAGGATGTACTGAAGAAGGCGCTGCGCGATGTCGGCCTGGCCGACGGCCGGCCGTTCGACAAGGCCCAACTGGACCGGGCCGAGCAGGAGCTCAAACGCCAGTACATCAATCGCAGCCTGTATGCCGCCGAGGTCGTGAGCACCGTGACGCCCATTGAGCGCAACCGGGTGAACCTGACCTTCACCGTGGTCGAGGGCGATACTGCAAAGATCAGTGAAATCCGTGTGGTGGGCAGCAAGGCCTTTTCCGAGGCAACCCTGCGTGGCCTGTTCGATCTGGACACCGGCGGCTGGTTGAGTTGGTACACCAAGTCCAACCGCTATTCGCGCGCCAAGCTCAATGCCGACCTTGAGACGCTGCGCGCCTATTACCTGACCCGCGGCTATCTGGAATTCAAGATTGACTCGACGCAAGTCTCCATGCTGCCGAACAAGACCGACATCGCCATCACGATCAATGTCTCGGAAGGCGAACGCTTCGACGTGAGCAGTGTCAGTCTGCAGGGTAACTTCCTCGGTCGGGATGACGAGTTCAAATCCCTGGTCAGCATTCGCCCCGGCCAGCCCTACAACGCCGATGAGGTGGCCAAGACCACGCGGGCCTTTACCGACTACTTCGGTAACTTCGGCTACGCCTTTGCCCGTGTGGAATCCCGGCCCGACATCGACCGGGCCACCAATCGGGTCGCCATCGTGCTGTTGGCCGACCCGTCGCGCCGCGCCTATGTCCGGCGGGTCAATGTGGCCGGCAATAACCGCACGCGTGACGTGGTGGTGCGCCGTGAACTTCGCCAACTCGAAGCCTCCTGGTACGACGGCGACAAAATCAAGCTGTCCCGCGACCGGGTCGACCGCTTGGGCTATTTCAGCGAAGTGTCGGTGGAAACGCAAGAGGTACCGGGCTCACCCGACCAGGTGGATCTGACCTTCAACGTGGTTGAAAAGCCGACCGGCAGCCTGAGTCTGGGCGCCGGTTTTTCGAGCGGTGATGGCCTGGGCCTTTCTTTTGGCCTGAAGCAGGAAAATGCGTTTGGTTCGGGCAATTCGCTGGGCGTTCAGCTCAACACCAGCAAGATCAACCGCGTGCTCGACTTCAGCACCACCGACCCCTATTTCACTGCGGACGGTGTCTCGCGCACCCTGAGCGTGTACCACAAGACTTTCAGCCCTTATCAGGACCAAAACTATTACAAGTTGGTGAGTTCCGGTGGCAGCATCCGCTTTGGGGTACCGTTTACAGAAAGTGACACGGTTTACTTTGGCGGTGGCGTTGAGTACACCACCATCGTCCCGGGCACCTCCCTGCCGACGTCTTACCAAGACTATGCCGACAAATTTGGCTACGACAGCAGCGCCGTGCCGCTCACGCTGGGCTGGGCGCGCGACCGGCGCGACAGCGCCCTGGCGCCGAATGCCGGACGCTTGATGCGCGTCAGTGCCGACTGGTCCGTGGCGGGCGACGCCCGTTATTTCCGCAACACCTACCAGTATCAAGAGTACTTTCCGCTGTCCAAGCAGTTCACCTTTGCGTTGAATGGTGATTTGGGCTTTGGCGTTCCGGTGGGCGAGCGAACTTACCCGGTATTCAAGAATTTTTATGGCGGAGGCCTCGGTTCGGTGCGGGGCTTTGAGCAGGGCAGCCTTGGCCCGCGTGACAGCAGTGGCACCGTGGTGGGCGGCACGCGAAAATTCAACCTCAACGCCGAATTGTTGACGCCCTTCCCCGGTGCCGGCAATGACCGGACGCTGCGGCTGTATGGCTTCGTCGACGTTGGCAGCATTGCCGGGCCGGATGGGGGTCTGGAGATCAACGCCAATGCCAGTGACCTGCGCTCATCGGCTGGCCTGGGGATCAGTTGGATATCGCCGGTTGGGCCGCTGCGCCTGGCCTTCTCTCGTCCCTTGAAGCAGTTCGATGGGGATAAAATCCAGTCGGTACAGTTTCAAATTGGATCAAGCTTCTAATGAATCATTTTTTGTCTCGGGTGGGTGCGGCGATCGTTCTGGCGACAGGCATGCTGTCGGCCAACGCTCAGGAGTTCCGGATTGGTTTTGTCAGCACCGACCGGATCTTCAAGGAGGCCAGTACCGCCAAGGCGGCGCAGACCAAGCTGGAGCAGGAGTTCTCCAAGCGGGAAAAAGACCTGGTTGACCAGGGCGCTTCGCTGAAGTCAGCGGCCGACAGATTGGAGCGTGAGGCGCCCACTTTGTCCGAAGGGCAGCGCGCTGCCCGGCAAAAACAATTGGTGGACCAGGACCGTGACTTCCAGCGCAAGCGCCGGGAGTTCCAGGAAGACCTCAACGCCCGCAAAAACGAGGAGTTGCAGCAGGTACTGGAGCGCGCCAACAGGGTGGTCAAGCAGGTGGCAGAATCTGAAAAATACGACCTGATCCTGCAGGAGGCGGTTTATGTCAACCCCAAGCATGACATCACCGAAAAGGTCATCAAGGTTTTGAATTCGACCGCTGGAAAATAAGCGTCGCTCCCCGCGTTGGACGCATGGCCCTGCGATTAGGTTCTATTGTCGAGGCCCTGGGCGGCGAGCTGCATGGAGACCCGGATCTCCATATTGAGGCGTTGGCTGCGCTCGAAACCGCCGGCTCCCTGGCGCTGAGCTTTCTCAGCCACCCCAAGTACCAGGGTCAGCTCGCCAGCTGCCGGGCTGCCTGTGTGATCGTCGGCCCGGCGCACAGGGCTCAGGCCATGGCACGTGGCCCCTGCATCATCACCGCGCAGCCCTACCTCTATTTTGCCCGGGTCACCCGGCTTTGGAAGGCAGCGCTGACAGCGCCGCCCCGTGCCCGTATCCACCCCAGCGCAGTCATCGACCCCGACGCCCGGGTGCATGAAACGGCAAAAGTGGGCGCTTTGTGCGTGATCGAACGCGGCGCGACGGTCGGCGCAGCTACCGAACTGCGTTCACGCGTGACGGTGGCCGAGGACTGCCACATTGGCGAGCGCTGTCTGATTCATCCGGGCGTGGTGATCGGCGCGGACGGCTTTGGCTTTGCGCCGAACGATGGCGTGTGGGAAAAGATGGAGCAACTCGGCGCTGTGCGCATCGGCGACGACGTCGAAATCGGCGCCAACACCTGCATTGACCGGGGCGCCCTGCAGGACACGCTGATTGCCGATGGCGTCAAGCTGGACAACCTGGTGCAGATCGGCCACAACGTGCAGATTGGCGCGCACAGTGCCCTGGCCGGCTGTGTCGGTGTGGCCGGCAGCGCTCGAATTGGGGCGCACTGCACGCTCGGCGGCGGCGCCATTGTGCTCGGGCACCTGGAGCTGGCGGACCATGTGCATATTTCGGCCGCGAGTGTGGTGACCCGTTCGATTCGCCAGCCGGGGCATTACACCGGCCTGTTTCCGATCGATGACAACGCCGCTTGGGAAAAAAACGCAGCCTCACTGAAGCAGCTCAACCGCCTGCGTGAGCGGCTGCGCAGCCTGGAACAAACACTGGACAACAAGGAACGACCCTGATGGACATCCACAAGATCCTCAAGCAACTGCCGCACCGCTACCCGTTTCTTCTGGTGGACCGGGTGCTGGCCATCGACAAGGGAAAGACGATCCGGGCTCTGAAGAATGTGACCGTGAACGAGCCCTTTTTTCAGGGCCATTTCCCGCATCGACCGGTCATGCCCGGGGTGCTGATGCTCGAAGCTCTGGCGCAGGCGGCGGCGCTGTTGGCATTTGATGCGCTGGACACCTCGCCGAGTGACGACACGGTCTACTACTTTGCCGGCATTGACGGTGCGCGCTTCAAACGCCCGGTGGAGCCCGGCGATCAGCTCTTTCTGGACGTGGAATTGCTGCGCATGAAGGCCGGCATCTTCAAGTTCAAGGCGCGCGCGCTGGTCGGTGACGACCTGGCGGTCGAGGCCGAGCTGACCTGTGCAATGCGGACCATCACCTGAGGCGGCCGCTGTGACCGCGATCCACGCCACCGCACTGGTAGATCCCGGTGCCGAGCTTGACAGCTCGGTCACGGTCGGCCCCTACACCGTGATCGGCCCCCATGTGCGGGTCGGCGCCGGGACCACCATCGGTCCGCACTGCGTGCTGGAGGGCCACACCACGATCGGCCGGGACAACCGCATTTTCCAGTTCAACTCGCTTGGCGCGATTCCGCAGGACAAAAAATATGCCGGCGAGCCCTGCGAGCTAGTGATCGGCGACCGCAACACCGTGCGGGAGTTTTGTACTTTCAACATCGGCTCGCCCGGGGACCGCGGCGTGACCCAGATTGGCAGCGACAACTGGCTGATGGCCTATGTGCACCTGGCGCACGACTGCGTGGTGGGCGACCACACCATTTTTGCCAACAACACCCAACTGGCCGGCCATGTGCATGTGGGCGACTGGGCGATTCTGGGTGGTTTCACGGTGGTGCACCAATTTGTGCAAATTGGCGCGCACAGCATGACAGCCATGTGCTCGCTGCTGTTTGCCGATTTACCGCCCTTTGTCATGTGCCAGGGCCAGCCGGCTCAGGCCCGGTCCATGAATTACGAAGGTTTGCGCCGACGCGGGTTTTCGGCCGGGCGGCTGGCGGCCGTCAAGGCCATGCACAAGGCGCTCTACCGCGACAACCTGACGCTCGACCAGGCCCGCCAGGCCATCAAAAATTTACGCCCAATCAGCCTGGAAGCCTTGTCAGATATAGAGATGATGCTCTTATTTTTAGAGCAATCGTCACCGCAGCGCGGCATTGTGCGCTGAGCCGGACAGGCGGGCATGCAGCAGCTGAATGTGGCCATGGTGGCTGGCGAGGCCTCAGGCGATCTGTTGGCCGGCTTGTTGCTGGACGGGCTGCGGGCCCGCTGGCCGGACTTGAGCGCGGCCGGGATCGGCGGGCCGCAGATGGCGGCGCGCGGTTTTACCGCCTTGTGGCCGCACGACAAACTGGCGGTGCATGGCTACAGCTGGGAGGTGCTGTGGCGCTACCGCGAGATTGTGGGCATCCGGCGCCAACTCAAGGACCGTTTGTTGGCGCAGCGCCCTGACCTGTTCATCGGCGTCGATGCCCCGGATTTCAATTTGGACCTCGAAGCGTCTCTACGGGCGAGCGGTGTCAAGACCGTGCAGTTTGTCTGCCCCTCGGTCTGGGCCTGGCGGGCCGAGCGGCTGGGCGCCATCCGGCGCAGCGCTGACCATGTGCTGTGTCTGTTCCCTTTCGAGCCGGCGTTGCTGGCCCGCCACGGCATTGCGGCCACCTA
>JBEGOC010000191.1:0-21660 GCA_041182225.1 Pseudomonadota bacterium
ACCGCCCCGGCCGTTCAGGATGTGGCCTGGACCGGTCGCGCGCGCGACGACCTCAGTGGCTTTTCGCGCCCACCGGCCCAGTTCAGCCAGACCGCGGACGGCCTGACGCTGGCCACCGGCGTGCTGTCGGTCTCGCTGCGGCTGCACCCGCTGGCCCTCAGCTGGCACGACGCTCATGGCCGCCCGCTGCTCAACGACCGCCACAGCTCGGCCTACCTGCACAGCCGGCGCACTGGCGCTGTGCGGCACTACCTGCAGCGCGACCGGGCTGAACGCTATTACGGCCTGGGTGACAAGACCGGCCCGCTCAACCTGCAGGGCCGGCGCCTGCGCACCCTGGCCCTCGATGCGCTGGGCTACGACCCGCAGCGCGGCGACCCGCTGTACAAACACTGGCCTTTTGTGCTGACCCGCGCTGCCACCGGCCACTGGTACGGCCTGTACTACGACACCCTGAGCGCCTGCACCTTTGACCTGGGTTGCGAGCACGACAACTACCACGACTTCTACCGCTACGTCGACATTGACGACGGCGATCTCGATTACTACCTGATGGCCGGCGCCAACCCGGCCGAGGTGATTGCCCAGTTTGTGCGTCTGATCGGCGGCACCCATCTGCCGCCGCGCTGGTCGCTGGGTTACGCCCAGACCGCCATGGGCTTGGCCGACGCGCCCGATGCCCAGCACCAGCTCAACACCTTCATTGACCGGATCGAGGCGGAGGCCATTCCCTGCTCGGCCTTCCATTACGGCTCGGGTTATTCCTCACGCGGCAAGCGTCGCTATGTGTTCACCTGGAACCACGACAAATTTCCCGACCCGAAAACCCTCAATGCCCGCTTCCACCAAGCCGGCCTGCGGCTGGTGGCCAATGTCAAGCCCTGCCTGCTGGACGATCACCCGGCCTGGGACGAGGTGCGCGCCCAGGATGGATTCATCCAGGACGCGACCACTTCCGCGCCGGTGGTCGAGCAGTTCTGGGACGGGGTTGGCGCCCATTTGGACTTTTCCAACCCGGCAGTGGTGGCCTGGTGGCAGGCCAGCCTGCAGCGCCAGGTGCTGGATTTCGGGATTGACGCCGCCTGGAACGACAACAACGAGTACGCCATCATGGATGATGGCGCCAGCTGCGACGGCTTCGGTCAGCCGCTGCCCATGCACCGGGCGCGGCCTTTGCATGCGCTGCTGATGACGCGCGCCAGCTTCGAAGCGCAAGCCCGGCACCGGTCTGCGTCAGTGTCGTCAGAGCCCGTATTCACCGTCAGCCGAGGTGGGCCACCGGGCGTTCAGCGCTATGCGCAAAGCTGGTCGGGCGACAACAGCACCAACTGGGAGAACTTGCGCTGGAACATCCGCACCGGCTTGCAGATGAGCCTGTCGGGCCTGTTCAACATCGGTCACGATGTCGGCGGCTTTTACGGGCCGTCGCCCGGGCCTGAATTGTTTGTGCGTTGGGTACAGGCCTGTTGCCTCAATCCGCGCATGGTCATGAACTCCTGGAAACCCGGCAGCCCCACCAACGTGCCCTGGCTGCACCCCGAGGTCACCGTCCACGTGGCGGCAGCGATCCGCCTGCGCTACACCCTGTTGCCCTACCTGTGGCAATTGTTTGAGCAGGCCAGCGCGCTGCACCAGCCGATTCTGCGCCCCACTTTTTACAGCTTTCCCGATGACGAGGCCTGTTTCGAGGACAGCGACGACTTCATGCTCGGCGACGCCTTGCTGGTGGCACCCGTGGTGCAGGACGGCGACCGCACGCGCCGGGTCTACCTGCCGGCCGGTCCCGCAGCCTGGTACGACTTTGACAGCGGCGAGCGCTTCGATGCCGGCCAGTGGCACACCGTGCCCGCGCCCTTGGGGCGATTGCCGCTGTTCGCCCGTGCCGGCGCGGTGATCCCGCTGGCGGGCGGCACGCCGGCTGAGCCAGGGCCGTCAGTCCGGCGCCGGCACGATGATCCGATCACCGAGTGGCGCCGCTTTGGCTCCGGAAATGCCCACTGAGGGCTTGGCCAGCCCTAGCATGCGGCGCGGCCTTGACCGGTACGCCAATGGCCTGCCTCCGCAAGGCGCGGCGCGCCGAATGCCCTGACCGCCTCGACGCGTCAGGCCCAGTGCACCGGGCCCTGGCTGGCGTACCACTTGCTTAGATGCGCTTCAAACTCGGCCTCGATCCGGCTGCGACGGATCTTCATGGTCGGGGTCAGCATGCCGTTCTCGATGCTCCAGGGCTCTGGCGCCACCACGATCATGCGCAGTTGTTCGTAGTCGGCCACGGCCTGATTGATGTCGCGCAGCAAGTCGCCGAGTTCCTGCTGCACCTTGGCCCGCACCGCGGCATCGCCGAGTTGTGGTCGCAGGTTTTCGGCCAGCACCACCATGGCGTAGGCGGCGCTCTGGCCAACGCCCGACACCAGTGACAACTCAATCATCGGGTGGGCGTTGAGCCGGTTCTCGATCGGCGCCGGGGCCACGTACTTGCCCTTGGAGGTCTTGAACAGCTCCTTGACGCGACCGGTCAGCTTGAGCAGACCGTCGGCACGGATTTCACCGCGGTCGCCGGTGTGAAAGAAACCATCGGCGGTAAAGCTTTCGGCGTCCAGATCGGGCCGTTTGTAGTAGCCCACCATCTGGCCAGGTGATTTGATCAGCACCTCGCCCTCGGGGCTCAGTCGTACCTGCACCCCCGGCATCGGCACGCCCACGTAGCCCGGGGCGTTGATGGCATCGGTGGAGTTGTGGGAATAGGCAAAGTCCTCGGTCATGGCATAGCCTTCGGACAGGTTCAGTCCGAGCCGGCGGTACCAGGTGATCAGCTCTGCCGGGATCGGCGCCGAGCCGCTGCCGGCCAGCAGCGCCTGGTCCAGCCCCAGGCCCTTGAGCACCTTGCGCGCCACGATGCGGCCCAGAATCGGGATGCCGAGCAGCCGGTCGAGCTTTTTCGGCGGCATCTTGCTGAACACACCTTGCTGGAACTTGAGCCACAGCCGTGGCACCGAGATGAAGGTGGTGGGGCGGGCCCGGTTCAGATCCTGCAAGAAAGTGTCCAGCGACTCGGCAAAGTACAGGTGGGTGTTGCCGTCCACCAGCGATCCGCATTCAACCCAGGCGCGTTCAAACACGTGGGCCAGCGGCAGGTAGGACAGCACCCGGTTGTGCACCTCCGCCCCGATGCGGCTCTTGAGCTCGTTCACGATGCCTTCGCTGGCCCGGGTGATTCGCTCGAAGCTGTGCATCACGCCTTTCGGCTGGCCGGTGGAGCCCGAGGTGTAGATCAGCATCGCCAGATCGCTGCCGGCCCGGGCCGGCCGGCCGCCCAGTGGCGGCGTGCGCGCGATGATGGCGTCCCAGGTCTCCAGCGTGGTGGGTGGCGACAGGGGCAGCGCGATGCAGGGCAGGCCGGCCGGGATGCCGGGGGTTTGGTGCTCCCAGAGGTCGAGTTTGCCCACAAACAGCAGGCTGGCACCGCTGTGCTCCAGCACGTAGCGGATGGTGTCGGCGGTTTCGGTCGGGAAAATCGCCACCGTGGTGCCGCCGGCAATCCAGATCGCCAGCTCGGCCATGATGAAATGGGCGCTGTTTTTGGACAGGATGGCGATACGTGCGCCGGGCTCGAAGCCGCGGCTTTGAAGGTGCGCTGCCATGCGCCGCGCCTGATCCAGCGTTTGGGCCCAGGTGTAGTCCACCACCTGGCCGCCGCCAATCGGTTGCGTCAGGTAGACCGCGTCCGGGTGGGTGGCTTCATGGTCGTAAATGTAGTCAAGCATCAATTTGGGTTGGGCCATGTTGTCTCCTGAGGGGGCTGAGGTCGGGGCCGGTTGGCCGATGCCCGCATGTTAAGCGCAGACGGCCATCGCGCCACTCATGGTGTTCCCTGAGCAAACACGCTACGCCAGAGCGCCAGCACCGCGCCGCGCTGCGCCGGGAGTTCGTCCGCAGCCACCTGGGTGGGTTCTTCATTGAGCCGTGCGCGGTGCTGCACCCGGCGCAATTCGCGGTAGGCTCCGGCGGCGGCGTGGCCGACACCGGCCGGTAGCAGACCGGCTGCCTCGGCGCTCTCCAGCAGGGCGATGTTGCCGGCGTTGTTGCGCAGCACTGGATGGCGGCCGGCTTCCGCCAGCACCAGGCACTGCACGGCAAACTCCACGTCAATCATGCCGCCTGGGCTGTGCTTGACGTCGAAATACTCAGCCTTGACCGGGTGCGCCGCCCGCACCTGGTCGCGCATGGCGACGATTTCCTGGCGCAGTGCGCCGGCCTCGCGCGGGGCGCAGATCACTGTTTGGCGCACCGCATCAAAGCGCTGCCGCAGCGTGTCGGCGCCGAGCACGCAGCGCGCCCGCGTCATGGCCTGGTGTTCCCAGGTCCAGGCGGTGTTGCTGCCGCGTTGCTGCTGGTAGTTGGCGTAGGCGGTGAAGGTGGTCACCAGCAGGCCTGAGTTGCCGTTGGGCCGCAGCGCGGTGTCGATTTCGTACAGGTCGCCTTCGCCAGTTTTCACGGTCAGCCAGTTGATCAGCTTGCGCACCAGGGCGGCGTAGGCCTCGGGCGCGCGCTCGTCCTCGTCGTCGTAGACGAACACGATGTCGAGGTCGCTGCCATAGCCCAGCTCCTTGCCGCCGAACTTGCCGTAGGCGATGATGGCAAACTGCGGCACCTCACGGTGCCGGGTTTTCAGGCGCTGCCAGCACCAGTGGCTGGTGATGCGCAACACCGCCTCGGCCAGCGCGCTCAGGTCGTCGGCCACCTGTTCCACGCTCAGACGACCCTCCACATCGCGGGCCAGGGTGCGGAACACCTCGGCATGGTGCGCCCGCCGCAGCAGGTTGAGAAGGCTTTCCTCGTCATCTTCCCCGCTGGCCGCCAGGGCATCGCGCCGCCGCTGCAGCTCCTGCTCGAAGTCGGCCGAATTGAAACGCTCGCCCAGCATGTCGGCGCCGGCCAACTCGTCGATCACACCGGGGTGCAGCAGCAGATAACGCGCCGGCCAGCGCGCCGCACCCAGCAGCCGCAGCAGGCGCTGGTGCACATTGGGCCGCTCCAGCAGCAGCGCCAGATAACTTTCCCGGCGCAGCAAGGGTTCGATCCAGTCGGCCAGGCGCACCGCGGCAACTTCGCTGGCCACGCCCTCAGTAACCCATTGCAGGGTGCGCGCCACCAGCCGGACCAGGCGCGCGCGCGACTCTTCTCGCAGCGCCAGCACGCGCGGATGGGCGCGCCAGTGCCCCACCCGCGCCCGGAACGCCTCGGGCAGCCGGTCGAGCAGCTCATCAAAATCCAGCGCCGTCGCGGCTGTTTTGCTGCAGCCCTTGCAATCGCGCTCGCCACTGCCACCGAGCAACTTGTCAAATTCCTGGGCCACCAGCTCGCGATGGGCATCGAGCTGATGCAGCATCAGGTGGGCGCTGGCAAAGCCCAGGGTTTGGGCGATCCATTGCAGGTCGGGGTCCTGGGTAGGCAGCACATGGGTCTGCTGGTCGTCCAGGTACTGGACGCGGTGTTCCACCTGGCGCAGGAACACATAGGCCTGGGCCAGCGCCTCGGCCGTGGCCTGCGGCATCAGTCCGGCTTTGGCCAGGCGCGGCAGCGCGCTCAGGGTGGGCCGGGTGCGCAGCTCGGGAAACTGGCCGCCGCGCACCACCTGCAACAGCTGCACGATGAACTCGATTTCGCGGATGCCGCCACGCGACAGCTTGACGTCGTTGGCGCGCTCTGGCCGCCCGGTGCTGCGCCGCACAGCATGCTCGCGGATCTGGCGGTGCAACACGCGCAGCGCATCAAACACACCGTAGTCCAGGTAGCGCCGAAACACAAAGGGCAGCACCACGCTGCGCAGGCCGAGTGCGTTGCCCTCGGCTGCCGGGCCCAGCGTCGCGACCACCCGGCTTTTCAGCCAGGCAAAGCGCTCCCATTCCCGGCCCTGCACATGCAGGTACTCCTCCAATGCGCCCAGGGACAATGCCGGCGGACCCGAATTGCCATTGGGCCGCAGCGCCAGATCGACGCGGAACACAAAGCCGTGCTCGGTGGTGTCGCCAATCAGCCCGTACATCGCCCGCACGGCGCGGGCAAAGTACTCCTGGTTGGCCAATCGGCCGCGCCCGTCGGCGTCGCCGGTGGTCTCGCCGTCCTGGTCGTAGATGTAGATCAGGTCGATGTCGCTGGAGACGTTGAGTTCGCGCGCACCCAGCTTGCCCATGCCGACCACCCAGAGCTGGGCGGGTTCGCCGTTCGGGCCGGCGGGCCGGCCGTGCACCGGCTCCAACCGCGCCTGGGCCTGGTTGCAGGCGGTCTGCAGCGCGAATTCGGCCAGCTCGGTCATGGCCTGGGTGATGACCGGCAACGGTGCCTGTTCGTCGCAGTCCAGACGCAGCAGCCGCTCCAGCACCAGTTGACGCAGGGTGCGTAGCGCAGCGGCTGTATCGAGCCCCTGCGCCCGCAACACCTGGTAGGTCTGCTGCAGCCGGTCCCGATCGGGCGCGCCGGGTGCCAGCATCTGCAATTGACCCTCGTACCGGCGCCTGACCCGCTGACCGTAACGCGAGTGGGCAGACATGGGTGGCCGGGTCATAATTCCTGTCATAGCTTCAAAGTCACGATGATGGCGAGCGCCACCTGCATGCAAGTCATTGTGCCGCGAATCGCTGCGCGGCGCAGGCCGCATCCCAACCCACCGGAGTTCGTCCCATGAAAGTCGCTGTGATTCAAATGGTGTCCGGCACCAGCCTGGAGGCTAATCTGGACAGCGCCCGGGCGTTGCTGCAGGCCGCCGCGACCCAAGGGGCCGAGCTGGCGGTACTGCCTGAGTATTTTTGCCTGCTCGGCCGCAGCGACACCGACAAGCTGGCGATCCAGGAGACCCTGGGCGAGGAGGGGCCGATTCAGCGCTTGCTGGCCAGCAGCGCGCGCGAGCTGGGCCTGTGGCTGGTGGGCGGCACCTTGCCCCTGGCGCTGCGCCCAGCCGGGCCGGGCGCATCAGCACCATCGGACCGGGTCTACAACAGCACGCTGGTGTACTCGCCCGTCGGCGAACTCGTCTGCCGCTACGACAAGATGCACCTGTTCCGTTTCGACAACGGGCGCGAGCGCTACGACGAGTCCGCTGTGCTGCGCGCTGGCCGCACGCCGGCCAGTTTCGAACTGCCATCCCGGGATGGGCAGCGTTGGCGGATTGGTCTGAGCATTTGTTATGACCTGCGTTTCCCGGAGCTGTACCGCAGCTATGCGGCGCAGGGTGCGCACCTGTTGCTGGTGCCGAGTGCTTTCACCCACGGCACGGGCCAAGCCCATTGGGAGGTGCTGCTGCGCGCCCGCGCGATTGAAAACCTGGCCTTTGTGGCAGCGGCGGCCCAGGGTGGCCTGCATGAAAATGGCCGGCGCACTTGGGGCCACAGCCTGCTGGTCGATCCCTGGGGGGGCGTTTTGGGCGAGCAGCCTGAGGGGGCGGGCGTGGTCTGCGCCGAGTTGGACTTTGCGCGTTTGGGCGCTTGCCGTGCCAAATTGCCGGCACTGGGCGACCGCGTGCTGTGACCACGGTGATGGCGTCTGCGCATGCGCCCAGACGCTGGCTCTGGCGCCGCCCGACGCTGTGGGGTGCGCTGGTGCTGTTGGTGACGGCGCTGCTTGCCATGCTGGTCTGGCTGGCTGGCCGCTATGAAGCCGCCCAGTTTCAGGAGCGGCTGGAGCAAGACCTGGTGCAGGCGGTCGGTGACCTGCGCGCCGCACTCCTGCGCAATGTGCAAAGCCTGCAGGCGCTGCAGACCAGCGACCCCACCCCCAATTCGTGGGCGATTGACGCCGCGACGCTGTTGCGTGAGCACCGGGAGTTCGTCCGGATCGAGTGGCGTGACGACGACCTGCGTGTGCTGTCGCATGTCGACACACCCTTTCGCACGCCCGTGTTTGACCGGCTTGGCCGCGCCAGCCAACAGCCGGAAGTGGCGCAGGCCTGCGGCAATGCCCGCCGCCTGAGCGGGCCGGCCTACGCCAGCAGTTATTTTCTGCCGCTGCTCGATGGCCTGGGCATGGATGTGATGGAGTTGTGCCTGCCACTGGGCAACAGCGCCCAGCCGGCCGGCTATCTGGTGGCGACCTACGCGCTGCAGGAGGTGTTGGACGGCCTGCTCGAGCGCCAGATGCTGCGTCAGCGCCAGCTGTCCTTCACCGAGGGCGACGGGACCCGTCTGGTCATGCGCGGCATGCCGCGCACCGGCAACCGGGTTGTGACGGTGCAGCACCTGATGGACCTGCCTGGCGCCAACCTGGTGCTGCGGCTGGACCACTGGCGTGGCGCGCCTGATCTGTTTCCCGATGTGCTGACCGCGCTGGTGCTCGCCGTGTCGCTGGCGCTGCTGCTGGTGCTGTTGTTGCTGGGCCGGGACACGCGGCGCCGGCTCAGTGCGGAGCGCGGGCTGGCGGAAGCGCTGGCGTTTCGCAAGGCCATGGAAGATTCGCTGGTGACCGGTCTGCGTGCGCGCGATCTGCAGGGCCGCATCACCTATGTCAACCCGGCGTTTTGTCAAATGGTCGGTTTCGAAGCGGCCGAACTGATTGGCCACAGCCTGCCCGCCCCCTACTGGCCGCCCGAGTTCATCGACGAATACCAGCAGCGCCAGGCGATCCGGCTGACGGGCAAGCTACCGCCGCGCGACGGCTTCGAGTCGGTGTTCATGCACAAGGACGGCTCGCGCTTTCCAGTGCTGATCATCGAGGCGCCGCTGATCGACGCGCGTGGCCTGCAGACCGGCTGGATGAGCGCCTTTCTCGACATCAGTGAACAGCGGCGGGTGGAGGAGCTGTCGCGCACCAGTCAGGAACGCCTGCAAGCCACTGCGCGCCTGGCCACGGTCGGCGAGATGGCCTCGCTGCTCAGCCACGAGCTCAACCAGCCGCTGGCGGCCATTTCAGGCTACGCCGCCGGCTCCTTGAACCTGCTGCGCGCCGAGGGCGGTCATGCCACCGACCCAGGCCGCGCCTTGGACGGCGATCTGACATTGGCGATGCAGCGCATTGCCGAGCAGGCGGAGCGCGCCGGCAGGGTGATCAAGAGCGTGCATGATTTCGTGCGCCGGCGCGACCCTGCGCACGAGGTGCTGGCACCGCAGCACTTGCTCGACGCCATTCTGCCGCTGGTCAATCTGCAGGCGCGCAAGCTGTCGGTTCGGGTGCAGGTCCAGATCGGCGACGGGGTGCCCTGGGTGCGCTGCGACCGGACCATGGTGGAGCAGGTGCTGCTGAATCTGGCACGCAACGCCATGCAGGCCATGGAGCCACCCCAGATCCTCGAGCGGCTGCTGGTGCTGCGGGTGGACCGCGCGCCGGCCGACGATGCGCGCCGATGGCTGGCGTTCTCGGTGACGGATGTCGGGGTCGGCATGGATGCGGTGGTGCAGTCGCGCCTGTTCCAGCCCTTTTTCACCACCCGACCGGAAGGCATGGGGCTGGGGCTGAGCCTGTGCCGCACGGTGGTCGAGCAGCATGGCGGCACCCTGAGCTTCATGCCGAATCAGCCGATGGGCACCTGTTTCGTGTTCACTCTGCCAGCGGCCGGGATGACATAACATGCCGCCATGCAACCGGCGATCGATGGTGTGGTGTTTGTCGTGGACGACGATGCGGGCGTGCGCGAAGCGCTGGCCTGGCTGTTGCGGTCGCGCCGTTTGGCCAGCGAAGGCTTTGCCAGCGCCGAGGCCTTCCGGCAACGCCTGGACAGCCAGCCCTGGCTGCAGCAGCCCAGCTGTCTGCTGCTGGATGTGCGCATGCCCGGGCTGAGCGGCCTGGCCCTGTTTGATGCCCTGATCGCCGCCGACCTGCTGCGCGCGATGCCGGTGATCTTCCTGAGCGGTCATGCGGACGTGCCGACCGCGGTCGATGCGGTCAAACGCGGTGCGTTTGACTTTTGTGAAAAGCCTTTTTCTGACAATGCGCTCGTGGACCGGGTTGAGCAGGGCCTGGCCGTCTCAAGCCAGTTCCTGCGGGTACGTCAGCATGGCCAGCAGCTGCAACGGCGCCAGGCCGAATTGACCGAGCGGGAGCGCGATGTGATGCGGCTGGTGTTGACCGGCCTGCCCAACAAACTGATTGCCGACCGGCTGGACATCAGTGTGCGCACGGTCGAGGTGCACCGCGCCCGGGTGTTTGACAAGATGGCGGTCAAATCGGCGGTTGAGTTGGCCAACCTGCTGCGTGATGCGACTTAAGGCTCGCGCTTCGCGTCGGATTCGGGCGGCGGTGCCGGTTGCGGTCCGGGCTCAGGCGGCAGTTCGCCGCGCTCGCGGCCGGAAAACATGGTCCACCAGACGATGAGCAGCAGCAGCGCCAGGGCGCCCAGCGCTTCCAGCACCAGCAGGATCATGGGGCGGCTCCGAAATGGATTGGCATCAGGTTTGATTGTAGTGACGGCCAGTCTTTCCGGCCCGGTGGCGGCCCAGGCGTTGGCGGCGGGTGCGACGCCGCTGTCCCTGCCCCAGGAACTCGCGCCGCTCCCGGCAGACCGGCTGCAACCCAAGACCCGCTGGGTGGCGGTGCGCTGGGCCGAGTTGCCGGGGTTTGAGGCCGACGCCCTGCATGAGGCCTGGAACGCCTGGCTCAAGAGCTGTGAGCGACCCGGACCGGTGTTTTTGCCCCTGTGCAGCGAGGTGCGGCGCCTGAGCCTGGGCGACGGCCAGGCCCAGCGCGCCTGGTTGATGGCACGGCTGCAGCCCTACCGGATCGAGAGCCGCTCGGGCGAGGTGGAAGGTCTGCTGACGGGCTACTACGAGCCGCAACTGGAAGCTTCCCGACGGCCCGACGCCACCTTCAAGGTGCCGCTGTACCAACCGCCGCTGAACCAGGCTCAGCGCAGGCCTTGGTACACACGCCAGCAAATCGACAGCTTGCCCGAGGTCCAGGCCCAGCTCGCCGGGCGGGAAATTGCCTACCTGGCCAACCCGGTCGACGCGCTGGTGCTGCAGATCCAGGGTTCGGGTCGGCTCCGTATCCGGCAGCCTGACGGCAGCCTCCGTTCGGTACGGCTGGCCTATGCCGGCTCCAATGAGCAGCCTTACAAGAGTGTTGGCCGGTGGCTGCTCGACCAGGGCGCCCTGCGCGATGCCTCCTGGCCGTCTATCAAAAACTGGGTTGAACAAAACCCGGAACGTGTCAACGAGATGCTGTGGAGCAACCCGCGCACGGTTTTTTTCCGGGAAGAGCCCTTGTCCGAACAGGACGCGGTGTGGGGTCCGCGTGGCTCGCAAGGCGTGCCCTTGACGCCGGGCCGTTCGATCGCGGTGGATCCGCTCAGCATCCCCTTCGGCACGCCGGTCTGGCTGGCTTCGGCTGGCCCGACGGCCACGCTGCGCAAACTGGTGCTGGCGCAAGACGCCGGCAGCGCCATTACCGGCGCGGTGCGCGCCGATTACTTTGCCGGCTGGGGCCCTGAGGCCCAGGAACTGGCTGGACGGATGAAGCAAACGGTGCGGCTGTGGGCGTTGTGGCCGAAATAGCGACCGGGCCGGCGCGCAGGTGCGTCAGCGGCAAGGCACCGCCGGCCTTGACTTCGCCCAAGGAAAAACTGGTGTGCAGATCTTTCACATTAGGCAGGTTGATCAGCACCTCGCGTGCAAACTGGCTGAACGAGTTCAGATCGCGGCTGACCACCTGCAGCTCAAAGGTGCCGGTGCCGCTGATGTAATGGCAGCTCACCACCTCCGGGATGGTGCGGATCGCCTCCTCCAGCGTGTGCAGCACGTCGCCGCTGTTGCGATCGGCGTCCAGCCGGACAAAGGCCAGCACGCCCAGGCCGATTTTTTGCCGGTTGATCTCGGCCCGGTAGCCGGTGATGAAGCCGGCCTCCTCCAGGCTCTTCACGCGCCGCCAGCAGGGCGCTGCACTGAGGCCGACCCGCTGCGCCAGTTCGGCGTTGCTCAGCCGGCCCTGGGCCTGCAGCTCATCGAGGATGGCCAGGTCAAATTTGTCAAGTGTTTCCATATTGCGCTAATTCTAGAAATATTCTTGCGTCAAGTGTCAATATCAAGGCAAAGAACGCAAAGACATATCCGGCTTGCCCGCCTACACTTTGCCGACACAAGAATGGAGAACCACCCGCCATGAATGCCCCTCTGCCCCCCCACATCCGCCAGGCGCTGGAGACGGTCACGCTGGACGACAAGTACGCGCTCGACCACGGCCCGGCCTTTATGAGCGGCGTGCAGGCGCTGGTCAAGCTGCCGATGCTGCAGCGCCTGCGCGATCAGCGCCAGGGCAAGAACACCGCCGGCTTCATCAGTGGTTACCGCGGCTCGCCACTCGGCGGTTACGACCAGGCACTGGTCAAGGCGCAGCCGCACTTGAAGGCCCACCACATCGTGTTTCAGCCTGGTGTCAACGAGGAGCTGGCCGCGACCGCGTTGTGGGGCACCCAGCAACTCGGCTTTGCCCCGCCGGGCAGCAACAAGTACGACGGTGTGTTTGGCATCTGGTACGGCAAGGGGCCGGGCGTGGACCGCTGCAGCGATGTGTTCAAGCACGCCAACATGGCTGGCACCACGCCCTGGGGCGGGGTGATTGCGGTGGCGGGTGACGACCACATCTCCAAAAGCTCGACCGCGGCCCACCAGAGCGACCACATCTTCAAGGCCTGCGGCACGCCGGTGTTCTTTCCGGCCAGCGTCCAGGAAATCCTGGACCTGGGCCTGCATGCCTTCGCCATGAGCCGCTTTTCGGGCGTCTGGACCGGCATGAAGACCATTCAGGAAATTGTGGAGTCCAGCGCCACGGTGATGATCGACCCGGAGCGGGTCCGGATCCAGCTGCCGACCGATTTCGAGATCCCCGCCGGCGGCCTGCACATCCGCTGGCCCGACCACGCGCTGGAGCAGGAGGCGCGGCTGTTCCACTACAAGTGGTACGCGGCGCTGGCCTATGTCCGCGCCAACCGGCTCAACCACAATGTGATCGAGGGTCCGAACGACCGGCTGGGCCTGATCGCCAGCGGCAAGGCCTACAGCGACACGCGTCAGGCGCTGATTGACCTCGGGCTGGACGACGGGAGCTGCCAGCGCCTGGGCATCCGGCTGCACAAGGTGGCGGTGGTCTGGCCGTTGGAGGCGCAACTCACGCGGGAATTTGCCACCGGGCTGCAGGAGATTCTGGTGGTGGAGGAAAAGCGCCAGGTCATCGAGTACCAGCTCAAGGAGGAGCTGTACAACTGGCGTGCCGATGTGCGGCCCCATGTGCTGGGCAAGTTCAACGAGCTCGAGGGCGACTTCAGCGGCGGCGAGTGGTCCAACGCCAATCCCACTGGCAACACGCTGCTGCGTGCCAATGCCGACCTGTCGCCCAGCCTGATCGCCCGCGCCATCGCCCAGCGCCTGAAGAAACTTGGCGTGGATGCCGACACCGCCGCGCGCATCGACGCCCGGCTGGCGATCCTGGATGCCAAGGAGCGCGCCCTGCAGGTGGTGTCGGCGCAGCCCGAACGCCAGCCCTGGTTTTGCTCGGGCTGCCCGCACAACACCAGCACCAGGGTGCCGGAGGGCTCGCGCGCCATGGCGGGCATTGGTTGCCATTTCATGTCGATCTGGATGGACCGCGCCACCGTCGGCTTCACCCAGATGGGTGGCGAGGGGGTGCCCTGGGTCGGGCAGCAACCCTTCAGCCACGACCAGCACATGTTCGCCAACCTGGGCGACGGCACCTACTTTCATAGCGGCTTGCTGGCGGTGCGCCAGAGTATTGCCGCCGGCGTCAACATCACCTACAAGATCTTGTATAACGACGCCGTGGCCATGACCGGCGGCCAGCAGATTGGCGAGCGCGCCGAGGGCCACTCGGTGCTGCAGATCGCCCAGAGCATGCGCGCCGAAGGCGCCGCGCGCATCACCATCGTCACCGACGAGCCCGACAAATACGTCGGTGTCAGCGGCCTGCCCGAGGGCGTGGCGGTGGCGCACCGCGACCGGCTGGATGCGATCCAGCGCGAGTTCCGCACCATCCCCGGCACCACGGTCATCATTTACGACCAGACTTGTGCCACTGAAAAGCGCCGCCGGCGCAAGCGCGGCACGCTGGTGGACCCGGCCAAGCGGGTGGTGATCAACGAGCTGGTGTGCGAGGGCTGTGGCGACTGCGGCGTGCAGTCCAACTGCCTGAGTGTGGAGCCGCTGGAGACCGAGTTCGGCCGCAAACGCCAGATCAACCAGAGCAGCTGCAACAAGGATTATTCCTGCACCAAGGGTTTTTGCCCGAGCTTTGTCACGGTGGAGGGCGGCCAGCTCAAGAAGAAGAGCAAGGGCGCCGGTCCGTCACCCTTCACGCTCGGCCCGCTGCCTGAGCCGACGCTGCCGCTGCTGGGTGGCGCGGGCGAACCGGTCTGGGGCATTGTGGTGGCTGGCGTCGGCGGCACTGGCGTCATCACCATCGGCCAGCTGCTGGGCGTGGCCGCCCATCTGGAGGGGCGCGGCATCGTGACCCAGGATGCCGGCGGGCTGGCGCAAAAGGGCGGCGCCACCTGGAGCCATGTGCTGATCGGCGCCAGCCAGGCCGACATTCGCACCACCCGCGTCAGCATGGCGGCAGCCGATCTGGTGATTGGTTGCGACCCGATCGTGGCGGTGGCCAAGGAGACGCTGCTGCGCATGCGCGAAGGCCGCACCCGGGTCGCGCTCAATGCCCATGCCACGCCGACTGCTGCCTTTGTCAAAAACGCCAACTGGCAAAACCCGTCCGAAGCCTGTGTCGGCCAAGTCACGCAGGCGGTGGGCGCCGACGCGGTGGGCGCCTTCAGCGCCGACCTGGCCGCCACCAGCCTGCTGGGTGACAGCATCTATACCAACCCGATGATGCTGGGTTTTGCGTGGCAAAAGGGCTGGATTCCCCTGACGCAGGCGGCACTGTTGCGCGCCATTGAGCTCAACGCCGTGGCGGTGGAGGCCAACAAGGCGGCCTTTGAATGGGGCCGGCGCGCTGCCCATGACCCGCAGGCCTTTGAGCGCCTGCTGCATCCTGGCCAGGTGGTGACCCTGGTCAAGCGCAGCCCGCTCGACGAGCTGATCAGTCGCCGGGTGGCTTTTCTGACCGATTACCAGGACGCGGGCTACGCCCAGCGCTACCAGGCGGTGGTGGCGCGGGTGCGGCGGGTGGATCAGTCCGAGGGCGAGCCCCGGCTGGCGCTGACGGAAGCGGTGGCGCGCTACCTGTTCAAGCTGATGGCCTACAAGGACGAGTACGAGGTGGCCAGGCTGCACACCGATGCTGCTTTCCACGCCCGCATCGCCGACATGTTTGAAGGCGACTACACGCTGCACTACCACCTGGCGCCGCCGCTATTGGCCAAGAAGAACGAGAAGGGCGAGCTGCAAAAACAGGCCTTCGGCCCCGGCATGCTGATGGCCTTCAAGGTGTTGGCGCGGCTCAAGGGCCTGCGCGGCGGGAACTTCGATGTGTTCGGCCGCAGCGAGGAGCGGCGCCAGGAGCGGGCCTTGATTGCCGAGTACCTGGACACGGTCGAGGAGGTGCTGACCGGGCTGGCCCAGGGCGGCACGCCCGAGGCACGGGCGCTGCGCTACCGATTGGCGCTGGACCTGGCCCGCGTGCCCGAGCAGATCAAGGGCTTTGGCCACGTCAAGGCGCGTCACCTGAAGGCGGCGCGTCTGGTCTGGGCTGGCCTGCTGGCGCAATTCCGCAACCCGCAGGCCAGCCAGCGGGCCGCCTGAGAAGCCGGCTGATCGAGGCGGCCGACCGGCGCAGCCCATGGCTGCGGCGGGGCATTGGCGCCCGTCATACAATGCGCGGCTGCCGCCAGGGCCTCACTTGGGCGGTGATGGCCCGCCTGTGCACGCCGCGGGCTGAGCACGATTTTTCTGTCTAACCCTGTGGAGCTGCCTGTGTTCATTTCTTCCGCCTTCGCCCAAACCGCACCCGCTGCTGCTGCCGCTGGCGGTGACATGCAATCGTCCTTGATGAGCATGCTGCCGCTGGTGCTGATGTTTGTCGTGCTCTATTTCGTGATGATCCGCCCGCAAATGAAAAAGCAGAAGGAGCACAAGGCCATGATCGACGCGCTGGCCAAGGGCGACGAGGTGGCGACCGCCGGCGGGGTGCTGGGCAAGGTCACTCGCATGGGCGACAGCCAGCTGGGCCTGGAAGTGGCCAATGGCGTCGAAATCCAGATTCAGCGCAGCGCCGTGATCCAGGTGCTGCCCAAGGGCAGCATCAAGTAAACCGCCTCACCCGGCAGAGGTGCGATCATGAACCGTTATCCGGTCTGGAAATACGTGGTCATCGTGATCGCGCTATTGGTGGGAGCCCTGTACACGCTCCCCAACTTTTTTGGTGAATCGCCTGCGGTGCAGGTGTCGTCGGCCAAACCGGCTTTCAAGGTGGACAGCGCCACGCTGGCCCGGGTCGAGGAGGCACTGAAAGCCGCTGGCATCACCGCCGACTCGGTGGCGCTCGACGGCGCCTCGATCAAGGCGCGCTTCGCCAGCACCGAACTCCAGCTCAGGGCCAAGGACGCGATCCAGAAAGCGCTGGTACCCGATCCGGCCAGTGCCGGCTATGTGGTGGCGCTCAACCTGTTGTCGCGCTCCCCGGCCTGGCTGCGCAGCTTGCACGCTTCGCCCATGTACCTGGGGCTGGACCTGCGCGGCGGCGTGCATTTCATGCTGCAGGTGGACATGCAGGCGGCACTGACCAAGCGTGCCGAGTCGCTCGCCGGCGACATCCGCACCACGCTGCGCGAGAAAAATGTGCGCCACGGGGGCATCAGCCGCAACGGCGATGTGATCGAGTTGCGCTTTCGCGACAGCGCCACGCTGGAGGCTGCGCGCAAGGTGATTCAGGACCAGTTTGCCGAGTTGCAGACCAGCGACGCGCCCGACGGGCAGGACATCAAGCTCAGCGCCACCATCCGGCCAGTGGCGGCGCGCACCGTGCAGGAACAAGCACTCAAGCAAAACATCACCACGCTGCACAACCGCATCAACGAACTCGGCGTGGCCGAGCCGGTGATCCAGCAGCAGGGACTGGACCGCATCGTGGTGCAGTTGCCCGGCGTGCAGGACACCGCCAAAGCCAAGGACATCCTGGGCCGTACCGCCACGCTGGAGGTGCGCATGGTCGATGAAAGCGGCGAGGCCCGTGCCGCCGAGAGCGGTGCCGGCGCCGTGCCGCTGGGCTCGGAGCGCTACCTGGAGCGCAGCGGCCAGCCGGTCATCGTCAAGAAACAGGTCATTTTGACTGGGGAGAACCTGACCGATGCCCAGCCCGGCTTTGACAGTCAGACCCAGGAGGCGGTGGTCAACCTGACGCTGGATGCCAAGGGCGCGCGCATTTTCCGCGACGTCACTCGCGAAAACGTCGGCAAGCGCATGGCGATCCTGCTGTTTGAAAAAGGCAAGGGTGAGGTGGTCACCGCCCCGGTGATCCGCTCCGAGATTGGTGGCGGCCGGGTCCAGATTTCCGGTCGCATGACCGCCATGGAAGCGACCGACACCGCCTTGCTGCTGCGGGCTGGCTCGCTGGCAGCACCGATGGAGATCATCGAGGAAATGACGATCGGCCCGAGCCTGGGTGCGGAAAACATTGCCAAGGGCTTCAACAGCGTGACCTGGGGCTTTGTCGCCGTGGCGGTGTTCATGTGCTTTTACTACATGCTGTTTGGCGTGATCTCCAGCGTGGCACTGGCGCTCAACCTGCTGTTGCTGGTGGCGATGCTGTCCATGCTGCAGGCCACGCTGACGCTGCCCGGCATGGCGGCCATGGCGCTGGTGCTGGGTATGGCGATTGACGCCAACGTGCTGATCAACGAGCGGGTGCGGGAAGAGTTGCGCAATGGCGCCTCGCCCCAGGCCGCCATCCATGCCGGCTACGACCGCGCCTGGGCCACCATTCTGGACTCCAACGTCACCACCCTGATCGCCGGGCTGGCGCTGCTGGCCTTCGGCTCCGGACCGGTGCGCGGCTTTGCCGTGGTGCACTGCCTGGGCATCCTGACCAGCATGTTCTCGGGCGTGTTCTTCTCGCGTGGCCTGGTCAACCTTTGGTACGGCCGGCAGAAAAAACTCAAGAGCGTTTCGATCGGTACAGTCTGGCGGCCGGACGCCGGTACCCAGGTCAAGGCCCCCTGACACCACCGCCACGACCCACAGGACCACCCCATGGAATTTTTCAAGATTCGGCGCGATATCCCGTTCATGCGGCACGCGCTGGTGTTCAACCTATTTTCCGCGCTGACTTTTCTGGCTGCGGTGTTTTTCCTGTTCACGCGCGGCCTGCACCTGTCGGTGGAGTTCACCGGCGGCACGCTGATGGAAGTCAGCTACGCCCAGCCGGCCGATCTCAATGCGATTCGGGCCAGCGTGGCCAAGCTCGGCCTGACCGACGTGCAGGTGCAGAACTTCGGCACCGCGCGCGATGTGCTGATCCGCATGCCGGTGCAAAAGGGCGTGAGCTCGGCACAGCAGAGCGACCGCGTGATGGCCGAGCTCAAGGCGGCAGATCCCTCGGCCAGCATGCGCCGCACCGAATTTGTCGGGCCGCAGGTGGGTGACGAGCTGGCGGCTGACGGCCTCAAGGCGCTGGCCTGCGTGGTGGCCGGCATCATGCTGTACTTGGCGATCCGTTTCGAGTGGAAGTTTGCGGTGGCCGCCATCATCGCCAACCTGCACGACGTCATCATCATCCTGGGCTTTTTCGCCTTCTTTCAGTGGGAGTTTTCGCTGCCGGTGCTGGCGGCGGTGCTGGCGGTGCTGGGCTACTCGGTCAATGAGTCGGTGGTGATTTTTGACCGGATCCGGGAGAACTTCCGGCGCTACCGCAAGATGAACACGGTCGAGATCATCGACAACGCCATCACCTCCACCATCAGCCGCACCATCATCACCCACGGCTCGACCCAGTTGATGGTGCTGTCCATGCTGCTGTTTGGCGGTGCCACGCTGCACTACTTTGCGCTGGCGCTGACCATCGGCATCTTGTTCGGCATCTACTCGTCGGTGTTTGTGGCGGCGGCCATCGCCATGTGGCTGGGCATCAAGCGCGAGGACCTGATCAAGGCCGCGCCGCGCAAGGACAACGACCCGAACGACCCGAACGCCGGCGCCACGGTCTGAGTTGCCGCCGGCTGGCTCAGTGCGCGACCCGGGCGCTGTGGTCCTGGCACAGCTCGTCCAGGATCAGCGCGTCAGGCTGTTGCCCCAGGCTGCGGTAGACCATCAGCACAATGGTTTTCAGGTCGCCCAGGGGCAGCGGGGCAGCCTTGGCAGCCACGGCGCGCTCAATCACGATTTCGCGTGTGGGCATCGGCAGGGCCCCGACCGATTCCAGAAAGTGAATCAGGCCCAGGCCCGACACCCCCAAGCGGTACTGCTCGTGGCGGGTGTAAATGCGCAGGCTGCGCGGCGCTGTGGTGTCGGCCATGGGCATGGCTTGTTGGGCCGGCCAGGCCAGGTGATCGCCTTGCGGGCCACGCGCCGCGTGTTGCAGTTCGCCCAGCCAGGCCATGGCTTCGCCGACCTGGTCCGGGCTGAAGCCAAGCTGCTTGAGCTGGTGTTCAAGGGCTGGCAGTTCGGGGCGGCCCGTGTCATGCCAGAGGTGGGTGCAAACATAGTTCAGGACTTCAAACATGACGCCAATGTAGCGCGATTGGCCCAGGGCAAAAGAGCCAATTGGCGGCCAAAACCGACTTTGCCCGGATTTGTGGCGTTCAGCGCCGGTGTAGGCGCTGGAACAGGCCGCCGGGCAGGCGTGCCACCTGGCCGTCGAGTTCCAGCAGCATCAGCCCGGTTTGCAGCCGGGCGGCATCCAAGCCGCAGCGCGCCTGCAGCGCATCGAGCCCGACGGGGTCGGTGCCGAGCGCTGCCAGCACCGCAGCATCAGGCTTGTTTTGGTCTGAAAGCCCCGTGGTCATTTGCTCTTTCGCTACTGAATTCATAGCATCCGGAGCGACCAGGTCGAGCTTGAGTTCATCCAGCACGTCCTGCGCCGACTCCACCAGCTTGGCGCCCTGCTTGATCAGCGCGTGGCAGCCCCGCGCCTGGGTGGCGTGGATCGAGCCGGGAATGGCAAACACCTCGCGCCCCTGGTCGGCGGCCAAACGGGCGGTGATCAGCGAGCCTGATTTGAGCGCCGCCTCCACCACCAAGGTGCCCTGCGACAGCGCGGCGATCAGCCGGTTGCGGCGCGGAAAATTGGCCGCCAGTGGCGGTGTGCCCAGCGGGTACTCGCTCAGCAGCAGACCGTGGCTGGCAATGCGGCGCGCCAGGTCCAGGTGGTTTTTGGGGTAGACCCGGTCCAGCCCGGTGCCCACCACCGCTACGGTGGCCAGGCGCAGCTCGCCCGGCCGCAGGCTGTGCAGCGCGCCCTCATGGGCGGCGGCGTCCACGCCCAGCGCCAGGCCGGACACCACGGTCAGGCCGGCTTGCCCCAGCGCCAGGGCAAAGTCGTGCGCATGGAGGGCGCCCTGCGCACTCGGGTTGCGGCTACCAACGATGGCAATGCTGCGCCGGACGTCAAACACTATGGATTCAGTAGCGCTATCGCCTACTGCTGTATGGCCTATCGCCGTATTTAATGGGAAAGTACTACGGCCCAGCAGGTACAGCATCAGCGGTGGGTCGGGCAGTTGAAGCAGGCTGGGCGGGTAGTCGGCATCGCCCAGGGTCAGCACCTGGGCCCGGGTGCCGTCGGGGCGGTCGGCCCGCAGCCAGTCCCAGGTGCGGGCCAGCAGTTCGGGCAGCTCGGCCGGCTCGGCCTGCAGGGCGCTGGTCTGGGCCGTGCTGACCACCTGCTGCAGCGCGCGGCTGCTTTGGCCGAACACCTGCTCCGGCAGGCCAAAGGCCAGCAGCAGCTTGCGCGCAGTTTCCAGGCCGACGCCCGGGGTCAGCATCAGGCGCAGCCAGGCGGCCAGTTCGTCGCGTGTCATGCGGGCTTTCAGCGCGGGTTGACCAGCTGGTCGCCCACCCGAACGCCATCGCTGGCCTCCAGGATCAGCGCATACGACAGGCGCTCGAAAGTGCGGAATACCATCAACAGGCCCTTGCGCTCATCCGGCAGCTTGAGCGGCGCGCGCGCCGGGTCGGTTGGGTCGCCCAGCCGGGCGCCGTCGCTCAGAATGGCGAGCACGTGACCGCTTTCCAGACCGTCCCGCGCGCCCCGGTTCAGCACCACCACCTGGTTTTGGCCGGCCTGCGACACCGCGTTGCCGTGGATAGAGGCCACCCGTGCCGCCACCGCGGTGGTCGGCGCGTGCGGCGTGTAACTGCGCAGGGTTGGCGCCGGCTCGGGCAGCAGCCGGTCGCCGGCGCGAATTTCTTCGCGCGCGACAACGATGTCGAGGCTGGCCGGCACCCGCGGCTGGGGTTTGCCGTCGGGCCCGGGCGGGATCGGTGCCGATTCACTGCGCACCAGCAGCGCGCGGCCGAGGTAGTGGGCCTCGTAGCCCAGCACCTCGCCACTCTGCGGGTCTTTCAGCGCCCGGGCCGGGCGCAGCACCTGGTAGGCCTGGGCTGGCCGCGCCGGATCGTCCAGCAGCGGGGCGCCCGGGCCGCCGAGCGCGTAGGCGCGGTCGCCGCGGGTCAGCAGCACCCGGCTGTCCTGGGCCGCCACGATGCGGGCCGCCGCTTGCAGGGTGTCGGCCTGCACCACTACCGGCTCGATCAGAAAGGGGTCGATCACGCTGCTCTTGAG
>JBEGOC010000192.1:0-6844 GCA_041182225.1 Pseudomonadota bacterium
CAATGACAAGTATTTTAGTGACTACATAATAATGTCAAAAAAAACCGCATCGGGCGGCCTTCTCCAGCTACAGCAGCATGAAACCGGGAATTTAGTGGCTATGAAAATGGAGGAACTTCAGGTTATACCTTTGCCGTGGTGTTCGACAGCCATGGCGTCAACCCGAGCCTGATCCCTGGCCTGCCGTTTGATTCCAAAAAAGACCTGAGCCCGGTGGTGCTGGTGGGCACCGCGCCCATGGTGCTCGGCACCCCGGCCGCTTCGGACTTCAAAACGCTGGCCGATGTGGTGACCGCCGCCCGCACCCCCAAGGGCGCCAGTTATGGCTCGATCGGCTCGGGCAGCCTGGGCCACCTGGCCATGGCACTGCTGGGCAAGGGCAACGGGCTCGATTTCCAGCATATTCCGTACAAGGGCGGCGGCCCTTTGATGAACGATGCGGTGGCCGGCCATGTGCCACTGGCGATTGGCTCGGTGTTCCTGCTCAAGCCTTTCATTGACAGCAAGCGCCTGCGCCCGCTGGCAGTGACCACCAGCAAGCGCTCACCCGACCTGCCCGAAGTGCCCACGCTGGCCGAGATGGGTTTTGCCGGCTTTGAAGCCCCGGCCTGGTGGGCGGTGCTGGCCCCGGCACGCACCCCGCCCGAGATCCTGGCCCGCATGAACGAGGCGCTGAACAAGGCCATGACAACCCCCGAGCTGGCCAAGCGGCTCGACGCCCAGGGCATTGACGTGGTGGGCGGCACGCCCGAGGCCGCCCGCGTGTTCATCGAGCGCCAGATGGACGTCTGGGGCAAGGTGGTCAAAGACAACAACATCAAGGCCGACTGACGCCGGGCTTGCGGCGCGTGCCGCGGGCTGGGCCCCGCAGCGCTTAGGCCTCGGGTGTGATGCCCAGCGCCACCAGAAAGCGCGCCACCATGTTGTAGGTGGCAATCGCGCTGGTCAGCTCCACGATCTGGGTCTCGTCAAAATGCCGGCGCAGCGCTTCGAACACCGCGTCGCTGACTTTCACGTCGAGCGTCATCTGTGCTGCGTAACGCACCACCAAGGCTTCGAGCTCACCCAGCGCCGGCGCCGGGGCCGCACCATGCGGGTCGGCCTTGAGCAGCTCTTGCAGCGCGTCCAACTCCAGCTGGGTGCCGCCAGCGGCCAGAAAATCGGGGGCATGGTGGTGGTACTCGTACTGGGCGCCGGTCAACAGCGCCACAGTGCAGATGCCCAGTTCGCGCAGCTTGCGGCTGGTGGGCAGCTCGGTGCGCACCGCTTTCAGGTAGACATTCCAGCCGCGCGCCACGGGTTCGCTCCAAAGCAGGGCTTTGTCCAGGTTCAGCAGTGTGCCGCCGCGGCGCGCCAGGATGGCGTCGACCAGCGCTTGCGGCTGCGGTTTGCGTTCGGGGGTCCAGTCGGTGATGCGCATAGGCGGCCCTGTGTTGCGGTCAAAAGGGCCTGAGGATAAGCGGATAATTCCGTCATGCGAATCCCGTTCACCAAAATGCAAGGCGCCGGCAACGACTTCGTGGTCCTGGACGAGACCCGCCAGCGCTGGGGCCTGTCGCTGGCACAGTACCGCTGGCTGGCTGACCGGCACTTTGGCGTGGGCGCCGACCAGATCTTGAGTGTGCGGCCCTCACCCGGCGCCGGCATCGATTTCGAGTACGTGATCCACAACGCCGACGGCGCCGAGGTCGAGCAGTGCGGCAACGGCGCGCGTTGCTTCGCCCGCTTTGTGCATGAGCGTGGTCTGAGCGACAAAACCGTGCTGCGGGTCCAGACCCTGTCGGGCGTGATCGAACCCAGCCTGCAACCCGACGGCCGGGTCACGGTCGATATGGGGCCGCCGGTGTTCGTGCCGGCCGAGGTGCCGTTTGACGCCTCTGGCCTGCAGCCCCAGCCCGCTGGCGACTGGCAGCAGTGGCCGTTGGACCTGGGCGCCCAGGGGTCGGTCTGGCTGGCAGTGCTGTCCATGGGCAACCCGCATGCGGTGCAGCGGGTGGACGATGTCGACACTGCGCCGGTGGCGCAGCAGGGCCCGCTGATCGAACACCACGCCCGTTTTCCGCGCCGTGTCAACGCCGGCTTTTTGCAGGTGCTGGATCGCAGCCAGGTGCGCCTGCGCGTGTTTGAGCGTGGTGTCGGCGAGACCCTGGCCTGTGGCTCCGGCGCCTGTGCGGCGGTGGTGGCCGGCATCCGGCTCGGCTGGCTCGACCGCACCGTCCAGGTGCAGACCCGCGGCGGTGTCCTGACGATTGCCTGGCCGCACGCGCACGCCCATGTGGCGATGACCGGCCCCGCCACCACCGTGTTCGAGGGCACCATAGATTTACCGGACCTGCCATGACCACACCCCTGACCCCCCCTGTGACCGAAGATGACATTGCCGACTACCTCGGCAACAACCCCGATTTTTTCGAGCGCCATGCCGAGCTGCTGGCCGCTGTGCACCTGCGCAGCCCGCACAACCAGCGTGCGGTCAGTCTGCAAGAGCGCCAGGCCGAGATGCTGCGTGACAAGATCAAGGTGCTGGAGCACCGCATCATGGAGATGATCCGGCATGGCACCGAAAACGTGCTGCTGTCCGGCCGCCTGCTGACCTGGGCCGCCAGTCTGTTCAGCACCACTGATGCCGCTGCACTGCCCGAGCAGATCCGTCGCGACATTGCCGGGCGCTTTGCCGTGCCGCAGGTGGCGCTGCGGCTGTGGGACCTGGCGCCGGCCCATGCGCAGGCGGGTTTTGCCCAGCCGGTGAGTGCCGAAGTGCGCCAGTTCGTGCAGGCGCTGGACGAGCCTTTTTGCGGCCTCAACACCGGCTTTGAACTGGCCGACTGGCTGGCCGACCCGCAGGCAGTGGCCTCGCTCGCGGTACTGCCGCTGCACGCGCCGGTGGCCGGTGGGCAGCGGCAACTGTTTGGCGCGTTGGTGTTGGCCTCGCCCGATTCCCAGCGCTTCCAGAACGGCATGGGGACCGAGTTTCTGGAGCGTATTGCCGAGCTCTGCGGCGCTGCGCTGGCGCGTCTGCGCTAGGGCCTGTCCGCATGGACCCGGCCGCACCCATCGACGACCCGGGGCTGGCGCTGGCCGAGCGCTACCTGAGCCATGTGCGGGTGGAAAAGCGGCTGGCCACCCGCACGGTAGAGCTGTATGCATTGGACCTGCACAAGCTCGCCGCCGCTGCCGCCGCCGCCGGCGTGGCGCTGGACCAGGTGCAACACCACCATGTGCGGCGCTGGGTGGCGCAGATGCACGCCCAGGGCCGCAGCGGGCGCGGCATTGCCCTTATCTTGTCGGGCTGGCGGGGCTTTTACGCCTGGATGGGGCGCGCCGGCCTGATCCGCAGCAACCCGGTGCAGGATGTGCGTGCGCCCAAGGCCGGCAAACCCCTGCCCAAGGCCCTGGGTGTGGACGAGGCCATGAAACTCGCCGATTTCGAGGAATCGCCGGATGCGCCCTGGTTCAATGCGCGCGACAGCGCCATGGTCGAGCTGCTGTACGGCAGTGGCCTGCGGGTGGGGGAGCTGATTGGCCTGGATGTGGCGGCCAGCGCCCAGGCCCGCGGCTGGATCGATCTGCAGGCGGGCGATGCCCATGTGCTGGGCAAGGGCGGCAAGCGTCGCAGCGTCCCGGTCGGGGTGCAGGCGCTCGACGCGCTGCAACAGTGGTTGGCCCTGCGCGGCTCGGTGCTGACGGCGCCGGCGCCGCCGGCCCTGTTCATCGGCCGCCATGGCACCCGGCTGACCGCACAATCGGTTTGGCAGCGGCTGCGCCGGCGCAGTCTGCAGGCCGGGCTGGTGGCGCCGGTGCACCCGCACATGCTGCGCCACTCCTTTGCCAGCCACCTGCTGCAGTCCAGCAGCGACCTGCGTGCGGTGCAGGAACTGCTCGGGCACGCCAACATCAGCACGACCCAGGTCTACACCCGGCTTGATTTTCAGCATCTCGCGCAGGCCTACGACGCGGCCCACCCCCGCGCCCGGCTCAAAGGTTCCGCCAAACCATGAAAACCATCCGCCTGCGGCCCGGCAAGGAGCGCTCCCTGTTGCGTCGCCACCCCTGGATTTTTGAGTCGGCCATCGCCCGGGGCGGGGCTGATGCTGGCGAGACGGTGCGGGTCGAGTCCGATGCCGGCGAGTTTTTGGCCTGGGCCGCGTTCAGCCCGGCGTCCAAGATCCGCGCGCGGGTCTGGAGCTTTGACCAAGCCCAACGCATTGACGCTTCTTTTTTTATAGCTAAAGTTGCTACTGCCATAAGGGCTAGAGCCCGATTTGATATCCAAAGCGATGGCGTGCGCCTGGTCCATGGTGAGTCGGACGATCTGCCCGGCCTGATCGTCGACCGCTATGGCGAGACGCTGGTGGCGCAGTTTCTCTCCAGCGGCGCCGAACGCTGGAAAACGGTGCTGCTGGACGCCCTGCTGGCCGAGACCGGGCTCAGCTGCGTCTACGAGCGCTCCGACGCCAGCAGCCGCGCGCTGGAAGGCCTGCCCGAGGTCAGCGGTTGGCTGCGCGGTATCCGCCCCGATGGCGCCGCGCCGCCGGTGGCGCTGGTGCTGCGGGAGCACAGCTGGCAGCTCGCGCTCAACATTGCCACCGGCCACAAAACCGGTTTTTACCTCGACCAGCGCGACAGCCGGCGCAAGTTTGCCGAGCACACCCGCCGACTCGGTTTTGAGCGGGTGCTCAACTGTTACTGCTACACCGGCGGCTTCACCGTGGCGGCGCTCACGGGCGGCGCTGGCCATGTGACGTCGATCGACTCGTCCGGCCCGGCGCTGGCGCAGGCGTCGGCCAATGTGGTGCTCAACGGTTTTGACCCGCAGCGCGCCAGTTTTCTGGACGCTGACGTCAATGCCTCGCTGCGCCAGTTCGACCGCGAGGGCCAGACCTTTGACGCCATCGTGCTCGACCCGCCCAAGCTGGCCCCCACCGTGGCCCATGCCGAGCGCGCCGCCCGGGCCTACAAGGACATCAACCGGCTGGCCTTCAAGCTGCTGGCGCCAGGCGGCGTGCTGTTCACCTACTCCTGCTCGGGCGGTATCAGTGCCGACCTGTTCCACAAGATCGTGGCCTCGGCCGGCAGCGATGCCGGGGTGGACGGCTTCATCACCGAACGCCTGGGCGGCGCGCCGGACCACCCGATGACCCTCAATTTTCCCGAGGGCGAGTACCTCAAGGGCCTGGTGGTGCTGCGCCGCTGAGCGCCCTTGATTTACCCGCTAAACTCCCCACCTCTTCGGGGTCGACTGCCGCTCGTGCACCGTCGCTCCCGCCTCACCCAGGATTGCCATGTCACTCATTCCCGCCACCATCCTCACCGGTTTTCTCGGCTCCGGCAAAACCACGCTGCTCAAGCGCGTGCTGTCGGAAGCCCATGGCCAGAAGATTGCCGTGATCGAGAACGAGTTCGGCGAGGAAAATATCGACAGCGACATCCTGGTGTCTGACACCCAGGAGCAGATCGTCCAGATGAGCAACGGCTGCATCTGCTGCACCATCCGCGAAGACCTGCGCGGGGCACTGCGCGATCTGGCCGAGAAAAAGCGCACCGGCGAACTGGTGTTCGACCGGGTTGTGATCGAAACCACCGGCCTGGCCGACCCCGGCCCGGTGGCGCAGACCTTCTTCATGGACGACGAGATCGCCGAAAGCTACCTGCTGGACTCGATCTTGACGCTGGTTGATGCCAAGCATGCCGCCAACCAGCTCAACGAGCGCCAGGAAGCACGACGCCAAGTCGGTTTTGCCGACCAAATCTTCATCAGCAAGAGCGATCTGGTGGCGACGGCCGACGTCGATGCGCTGATGCACCGGCTCAAGCACATGAACCCGCGTGCGCCGCAAAAAGCCGTGCATTTTGGCGAGGTCAGCCTGGCCGAGGTGTTTGACCTGCGCGGCTTCAACCTCAATGCCAAGCTTGACATCGACCCCGATTTCCTCAAGGACGAGACCCATGACCACGGCCATGACCACGATCATGCGCATGGTGATCACTGCGAGCACCCGTCGCACCAGCACGAGCACGCCGGGCACGGCCACCACCATCACCATGACGACGATGTGAAGAGCTTTGTCTTCAAGTCGGACCAGCCGTTCGACCCGGCCCGGCTGGAGGATTTTCTGGGCGCCATCGTCAATATTTACGGCCCGCGCATGCTGCGTTACAAGGGCGTGCTGCACATGAAGGGCACCGGGCGCAAGGTCATCTTCCAGGGTGTGCACCAGCTGATGGGCAGCGACCTGGGTCCGGCCTGGGGCGCTGACGAGGTACGCGGCAGCAAAATGGTTTTCATCGGCATTGATTTGCCGCGCGACATCTTTTTGCAGGGCCTCAACCAGTGTCTGACGACCTAGGGCGGGCCGGGTCGCCGCCACAGCCCCTGTTTGTCTCGATTTTGCAACTGATGGGTTTCCCCCTGGCGAAACCGCTACACTCGCGCGCCGAAGAAAAACCTGACGGCCGACCCGAACAGGGTGAATTGCCTGGGCAGGCGCATTCCGCGAGGAGGAAAGACGTGAAATCGACAGCTGGACAACCGAAAGCCGCGGCCAAGACGCCGGGCACGACCGCCAAGGCCAAGCCGGCGCCGGCTCCTGCGGCCAAACCTGCGCTGAAGGCCCCTGGCAAAGCTGCCCCCCCGAAACCTGGCCCCACCAAAGCCCTGCCGGCCAAACCCGTCGCGGTCAAGACGAAGGTGCCGGCCAAGACGAAGGTGCCGGCCAAGACCGTACCGGCCAAGACGGTGCCGGCCAAAATGCCGGCGGTCAAGGCCGCCCCTCCCAAAGCTGCGCCGGCGAAAGCCGCGCCGGCCAAACCCGTACCGGCCAAGTCGCCGGTGACAACCCCAACC
>JBEGOC010000193.1:0-2675 GCA_041182225.1 Pseudomonadota bacterium
GATCACCAGCATGTGGCGCGGCGCGGCTGCCAGCGCCGGCGCGGGCTGGCCCCGGCGGCGCAGCCACACCCACAGCGACAGGGCCGCGCACAGCACCTGCCCCACCCAACGGTCGATCCAACGCTGGGTTTGCAGTTTCATGCGGGGTGCGCGACCAAGGCGGTGCGCTTACAAACCGGCTGCGGCGCGCAATGCCGCCGCTTTATCGGTGCGCTCCCAGCTGAACTCGGGCTCTTCGCGACCGAAGTGGCCGTAAGCCGCGGTTTTCTCGTAGATCGGGCGCAGCAGGTCCAGCATCTGGATGATGCCCTTGGGCCGCAGGTCGAAATGCTCGTTCACCAGCGCGGCGATGCGCTCGTCGGAGATCACGCCGGTGCCTTCGGTGTAGACCGTGACGTTCATGGGCCGGGCCACGCCGATGGCGTAAGCCACCTGGATCTGGCACTGCCGGGCGATGCCGGCAGCCACAATGTTCTTGGCCACATAGCGCGCAGCATAGGCGGCCGAGCGGTCGACCTTGGTCGGGTCTTTGCCGCTGAAGGCGCCGCCGCCGTGCGGGCAGGCGCCGCCGTAGGTGTCGACAATGATCTTGCGCCCGGTCAGGCCGCAGTCACCCTGCGGGCCGCCGATGACAAAGCGCCCGGTCGGATTGACCAGGTACTTGGTGTTGACCAGCCACTCCTTGGGCAGCACCGGCTTGATGATCTGCTCGATCACGGCGTCGATGAATTCCTGCTTCATGGTGGCGCCGTTGCTCATCTCGGGGCTGTGCTGGCTTGAAAGCACCACGGTGTCGATGCTGTGCGGCTTGCCGTCCACGTAACGCATGGTGACCTGGCTCTTGGCATCGGGGCGCAGGTAGGGCATGCGGCCGTCCTTGCGCAGCTGGGCCTGACGCTCCACCAAGCGGTGGGCGTAGTAGATCGGCGCCGGCATCAGCTCGGGCGTTTCGTTGCAGGCGTAGCCGAACATCAGGCCCTGGTCGCCCGCGCCGGTGTTGAGGTGGTCGTCGGAGGCGTGGTCCACGCCCTGAGCGATGTCATTGCTTTGCTTGTCATAGGCCACCAGCACGGCGCAGCCCTTGTAGTCGATGCCGTACTCGGTGTTGTCGTAGCCGATGCGCTTGATGGTGTCACGCGCCACCTGGATGTAATCCACATGGGCGTTGGTGGTGATTTCACCCGCCAGCACCACCAGCCCGGTGTTGCACAGGGTCTCAGCCGCCACCCGGGATTTGGGGTCTTGCTTGAAGATCGCGTCGAGGATGGCGTCCGACACCTGGTCGGCCACCTTGTCAGGGTGACCTTCAGAGACGGACTCGGAAGTGAAGAGAAAATCGTTGGCCATGGTCAAAAGCTCCAGTGTTACGTTGCAACAAGATCAAGATTCGCGTTGCTTGGGCTGGGAGGCTTTCGGCGAACGCTTTAGCAGATGTGTCAATCACTTGACAAGGCACAATGGCGGCTTTTGACAGCCAGCCCCCCTGTGCGCGTCGCCCTGCAAGTAGTTCCATAACTCAGCGACGCCGCTAGTTTATCCCACGGATGCCGCGTTTTTTCAAACTCCTGTCGTTCCTGCCCCTGGCCCTGGCCCACGCCTTGGGTGGCCTGCTGGGCTGGCTGGTGTTCCTGGCCTCGGGCGCGTACCGGCGCCGTTTTCTGGCACAGGTGCGCCAGGCTGGCCTGGGCGCCGCCCAGTGGCGCCCGGCCGTGGCGGCAGCAGGCCGCCTGGTGGCCGAATTGCCCCGGCTCTGGCTGGGTGCGCCGGTGCCGGTGCAGTGGGACGGTCAGGCCCATGTTGAAGCGGCGCTGGCCGCCGGACGCGGCATCGTGTTTTTGACGCCCCACCTGGGCTGCTTCGAGATCACGGCGCAGGCCTATGCCGCGCGCTTCGGCGCCACGCAGCCGATGACGGTGCTGTTTCGGCCGCCACGCCAGCCCTGGCTGCGCGACGGGGTGAGCACCGCGCGGGCCCGCCCGGGCCTGAAAACGGCCCCCACCACGCCGGGCGGCGTGCGTCAACTGCTGCGCGCGCTCAAGCAGGGCGAATGCGTGGGCCTGTTGCCCGACCAGGTGCCGCCCGACGGCCAGGGCCTGTGGCTGCCGTTTTTCGGGCGTGACGCCTACACCATGACCCTGGCCGCCCGCCTGGCGCAGCAAACCGGAGCCAGCGTGCTGCTGGCCTGGGGCGAACGGCTGGCCGGTGGGCGCGGCTTCTCTGTGCATGTGCAACCGCTGGCGGCATCGCTGGCTGACGATACCGCGGCAGCGGCCGCCCAGATCAACCAGGCCATCGAAGGCCTGATCCGGGCCTGCCCCACCCAGTACCTGTGGGGCTATGCGCGTTACAAGCAACCGCGCCAGGAGGCTTGAGCATGGCCCGCCCCGCATGTTGAACCGACTGGGTCTGGCGCTGATGCATGGCCTGGCGCGGCTGCCGCTGCCCTGGCTGCGCGCACTCGGCGCGCTGCTGGGGCTGCTGCTGTACGTGCTGGCGGTGCCGCGGCGGCGGGTGGCCCGCACCATCCTTGGGCTGTGCTTTCCAGGTCTGTCCGCGCCAGAACGTCGGGACTTGACGCGCCGCAGCTGTGTGCGCTGTGCCCAGGCCTGGCTGGACCGTGCCTGGCGGTGGCCCGGCACGCCAGCGCGGGGACGCCCGCGCCTGCGGCTCAGTGG
>JBEGOC010000194.1:0-3344 GCA_041182225.1 Pseudomonadota bacterium
TGAGGGCCGTTGAAATCTGCTGTGGCCGGCAGCCCCAGCTGGCGTGCCGCCGCCAGAAAATGCCGCTTGACCGGGTGGTACTCGGGCTCGCGCTCAGACACCCACAGCGGGCCGGCGCCCTGCGCCCTGCCGTCTGCGCCCACACGGCGTTCCAGCTGCTGGTACACCGGCGCCACATCGGTCCAGCCCCAGCCCGGGTTGCCGGCGGCGCGCCAGTCGTCAAAGTCTCCAGGTAGGCCACGGCAATAGACCATGGCGTTGATGGCGCTGGAGCCGCCCAGCACCTTGCCGCGCGGCCAGTAGCTGCGCCGCCCACCCAAGCCAGCGTCAGGCTCGGTGTTGTACTTCCAGTTCACCGACTCGTCGTAAAAGGTCTTGCCGTAACCGATGGGGGTGCGGATCCAGAAACGCCGGTCCGAGCCACCGGCTTCCAGCAGCAGCACGCGCTTTTCGCCATCAGCGCTGAGCCGGTCGGCCAGCACACAGCCGGCGGTGCCGGCGCCGATGACGAGGTAGTCAAAGCTGTCCATCAGCACCCCAGGCCAGGTGCGCCGGTCACAGGTAGCGCACGCCCTGGCGCGCCAGCTCGGCCTGCAGCTGGGGCATGGCCACCTGGTCCACATCGCAACCAGCCTTGATGGACAGCGCAGCCGAAATGCCGGCGCCCTGGCCGGCCACGGCGCAGCAGGCCATGTTGCGCGTGGCGGCGTGCGAGACGCGGTCGCCGCCAATGGCGCGGCCACACACCAGCAGGTGCTTGACGCCCTTGGGCAGCATGGCGCGGTAGGGCACGTGCATGTAGCGGCCGGTGGTGGGCAAAATCAAAATGCCATAGCCGTCGATGAACTCGGGATAAATGCCCACCGAGTCGTCAAAGCGCGCCTGGTGCCGCACGTCCTGCTCGGTCATGTTGTAAACGGCGTCGATCTTGCGGGTGTCGCGGATGCCGATGGTCATGCCAAAGTTGCGCAGCCGCACCCCGGTGCAGCCCGGTGTGTAGCGGCGCAGCGCCTCAATGGCCAGCATGGCCTGCTGGCGCCCTTCAATCTCGAAGTGGGTCAGGCTGTCGGGGTTGGTGCCGTCACAGCCGGCCAGGTGCACCAGGTTCATGTAGGTCAGCTCGCCGGTGTCGTGCACCGCGCCCCAGGTGCCGGCAATGGTGTTGAGGTGCGGCGGGATCACGCCGTCGCGGATGGCTTGGGCAAAGGGCTTGGCCAGAAAGGGCGAGAACATGGTGTCTTCCTTGCCCGAGGTCTCGATCTCCCACTCGCCGGTGGCCCAGTCGCGGTAGGTTTGCGGGTCGGCGCGCACCCCGGCCATGAAGGCCTGCTTGTCCACCCCGGCAAGGTGGAACATCACCGACGCCGCTTGCATGTGCTCCACCGGCGTCTTGACGGTGGGCGCACCGGCGCGGTGGGCAATATCGGCGTCGCCCGTGGCGTCGATCACCCGCTCGGCAAAAATGGCCTCACGCCCGGCTTTGGATTCGACGATGATGCCGGCAATGGTGTCGCCCTGCATGATGGGCGCCACAAACAGCCGGTGCAGCATGGGGTGGATGCCGGCCTCTTGCACCAGCCGGTCGGCCACCAGCTTGAAGCCCTCGGAATCAATCTCGTACGACAGCGACTGGCTCTCGGGCACGGCCGCCCCCATGGCCTTGGCGCGCTCCTCAAACTCGCGGCCGATGCCATTGGCCTCCACCGTCTGCTCGTGCCGGTACCAGGCAAAGCCCTCCACCCCCACCACCGTCAGGTTGCCGCCAAAGCAGCCAAAGCGCTCCACCAGCGTCACCGGCACGCCGGTACGCGCAGCCGCCAGCGCCGCCGCCAGCCCGCCGGGGCCGGAGCCCACCACCAGCACGCCGGTGCGGTGCACCACATCGATCTCGCGGGCGGGTTCCAGGTATTTGTTGGTTTGATTCGTCATCGTTATTGCTCGTTTAGAGGTGGCCTACGGCCATAGTTGCTAATAGCGGCGCCTGGCTTCTGTTTCTCACTGGGGCTCACGCCGGAGCCGACATCCTTTCAATACGTGGCCGCTTCACCTTCGCTGCCTGGTACAGGTCGTACTGGAGCTGCATGCCAGCCCACAATTCAGCGCTGGTGCCGAAAGCTGCGGCCAAGCGGTAGGCCATGTCAGCGGAGATGCCAGATGCACCGGTCACGATACGGTTAAGCGTCACACGATTGACGCCCAGGCTGACGGCAGCAGCCGTGACGGTCGTTTCACCTAAATATTCCCGTAGAACTTCGCCGGGATGTGGCGGGTTGTGCATTCGAGTCATTTCAAATCCTCAGTGGTAATCCAGGTAGTCAACCAATACGGCATCCGTACCTTCAAAAGTAAAAACCATGCGCCAGTTACCGTTCACCGTGACCGCCCAATGGCCCTTTAAGCCACCTTTGAGCGGATGCCGACGCTACACGATGCGAGCAATCACCACCGACCTGCGCTATGCGCAAAACAGACATGACGCACTCAAGCTGCTGTACCAGACCACCCCTTTGCGAGCCAGCCAGCCCGGTGTAAGCTAAATTCACGGGGTCCACCCCACCAGTTTGCCAGCGAGCCGCCATCATGCCCCAAGTTACCCCCACCGCCACCGCCATGCCCAGCCACGCCGGCCAACGCGTGCTGATCACCGCTGCGGCCAGCGGCATTGGCCTGGTCACCGCGCAAGCCTTTATGGCCGCAGGTGCCCGCGTGTACATCTGCGACATCGATGCCGCCGCGCTGGCTGACACACTGCTGCGCCACCCGCAACTGGCAGGGCAAGAGTGCGATGTGGCCGACGAGGCGCAAGTGGCGGTGCTGTTCCAGGCCGCCCTGGCGCACCTGGGCGGGCTGGACATTCTGGTCAACAACGCTGGGGTAGCCGGCCCCACCGCGCTGCTGGAGGAGATGCAGTTTGCCGATTGGCAGCGCTGCCTGGCGGTGAATCTGGACAGCTGCTTTTTGTGCGCCCGGGCGGCGGCGCCCATCCTGCGCCGGCAGGGCAGCGGCTCCATCGTCAACATGTCGTCCACCGGTGGCCAGTACGGCTTTGCCCGGCGTGCGCCCTATGCGGCCGCCAAGTGGGCGATTCGCGGCCTGACCCGTACTTTGGCGCAAGAGTTAGGCCCGGCCCATGTGCGAGTGAACTGCATCTGCCCCGGCTCGGTCAGCGGCGAGCGCATTGACCGCGTGATTGCCGCCGAGGCGGCCAAGACCGGCCAGAGCCAGGCCCAGGTGCGCGAGGCGCTGACCGCCATCTCGTCGCTGCGCACACTGATCTCGCCGCAGGACATTGCCAACACCATCCTGTTTTTGACCTCGGCCGCCGGGGCGCGGATTTCGGGCCA
>JBEGOC010000195.1:0-12573 GCA_041182225.1 Pseudomonadota bacterium
ACCACCAGTCGCAGTACCGGCCCCCGCGCCGGTTGAAACGACTGTGGCGTCCAGCGCCGGCAACCCGCGTGACTACCGCCGCGACGCCGCCCGCCACCTGTACGGCCAAAACGCGCAGCGCATTTACGCCGGCAAACTGCCGCCGCTGCTGTACGCCATCGGCGTGCTGCAGGTCGATGTGGACGGGCGCGGCCAGATCACGCGGCTGAACTGGATGCGAGCGCCCAGCCACGCGCCCGAGGTGGTCGCCGAAATTGAAACATTGGTGCGCCGCGCCGCGCCGTTTCCACGCCCGGCCCGCATGGGCCAGGTCACCTACACCGACACCTGGCTCTGGCACAAGAGCGGCCGCTTCCAGCTCGACACACTGACCGAGGGCCAGCTGTGACGCCAAAGCACCGGCCTCAGGAGCCACGGTAGGTCGAATAGCTCCAGGGGCTGACCAGCAGCGGCACATGGTAGTGCTGGGTGGGTGCGGCCACGCCGAAATCCAGACTCACCCGGTCCAAAAAGTTCGGCTGCGGCAGCACCACGCCGCGGGCCTTGAAGTAATCGGCCACCTCAAACACCAGCCGGTAAGTGCCGGTTTGGAGTTGGTCATGCCCGATCAGCAAGCCGTCCGGATTGCGCCCGTCCTGGTTCAGCACCACCTGCTTGACCGGAGTGGCCGCTTCGCCCTGCGTGCGGTAGAGGCTGACCCGCATGCCGGCGGCTGGAGTGCCGTGCATGGTATCCAAAACGTGTGTGCTCAAGCCCATAGGCGCTCCTGTGAGGGTGGGGCGCCTCGCAGACAGCCGGCCACACCAGTGAATTGTTTATACCATTGGGCGGTGGTTATCATCGGGTCATGAGCCATTACGACAGCACCCAGGCCTACCCGCGCGACCTCATCGGCTATGGGCCCCAGCCGCCGCATGCGCAGTGGCCCGGCCAGGCCCGTGTCGCCGTCCAATTTGTGCTGAACTACGAGGAGGGCGGGGAAAACAGCGTGCTGCACGGCGACGCCGGCTCGGAACAGTTTTTGTCCGAGATGTTCAACCCGGCCAGCTACCCGGCCCGCCACATCAGCATGGAAGGCATTTACGAGTACGGCTCGCGCGCCGGTGTCTGGCGCATCCTGCGCGAGTTCGAGCGGCGCGGCCTGCCGCTGACGGTGTTCGGCGTCAGCATGGCACTGGAACGCCACCCCGAGCTGGTGTCGGCGCTCAAGCAACTCGGCCATGAGATCGCCTGCCACGGCTGGCGCTGGATCCACTACCAGAACCTGGACGAAGCCACGGAGCGTGAGCACATGGCGCGCGGCATGGAGATTCTGACCCGGCTGTGCGGCGAGCGTCCTCTGGGCTGGTACACCGGGCGTGACAGCCCCAACACACGCCGCCTGGTGGCCGACCACGGCGGGTTTGAGTACGACAGCGACTACTACGGCGACGACCTGCCGTTCTGGATGAAGGTGCGCAAGACCGATGGCAGCGTGGTGCCGCAATTGATCGTGCCCTACACCCTGGACTGCAACGACATGCGCTTTGCCCTGCCGCAGGGCTACTCCCATGCCGACCCGTTTTTCCAGTACCTGAAAGACACCTTTGACGTGCTGTATGCCGAAGGCGCCGAGCGGCCGGCCATGATGAGCGTCGGCATGCATTGCCGCTTGCTGGGTCGGCCCGGCCGCATCACGGCCTTGCAGCGCTTTTTGGACCACATCGGGCAACATGACCGGGTCTGGGTCTGTCGCCGCATCGACATCGCCCGGCACTGGCGCGCCACCCACCCGTTCCAGCCCTGAACCGGAGCGCTACATGCCCCTGACGCTGGACCAGCTCAACTCCGCGCCCCTCGCCGCGGTGCTGCAGCAACTCGACGGCCTGTACGAACACTCGCCCTGGATTGCGGCAGAGGCCCTGCAGCAGCGGCCCTTTGCCTCGCTGGCGCATTTCAAGCACGCGCTGGCCAAAACGGTGACCGATGCCGGCCGCGACGCGCAGCTGGCGCTGGTGCGGGCCCACCCCGAACTGGCCAGCCGCGCCGCCGTTCGCCAAAGCCTGACCGCCGAATCCAACGCCGAGCAAAGCCAGGCCGGCCTGACGCAGTGCAGCCCCGAAGAGTTCGAACAGCTGCAACAACTCAACCACGCCTACAACGAGCGCTTCGGTTTCCCTTTCATGCTGGCGGTCCGCGGACCCCGCGGCACTGGCCTGACCCGCCAGACGATCATTGCCACCCTGGAGCGCCGGCTGCACAACCATGTCAGCGTCGAGTTGCCCGAAGCGCTGCGCAATGTGCACCGCGTGGCCGAGTTGCGGCTCAATGACAAATGCGGCCTGACACCGCAGCTCGGCAACGAGGTGTGGGACTGGCATGAGGCGCTGGCGCAGTTCAGTGACCCCGGCTACCGCGAACGGGGCCAACTCACCGTCACCTACCTGACCGAAGCCCACCAGGCCTGCGCCGCCAGCTTGCAGGCGCAGATGCTGGACTGCGGCTTCGACAGCGTGCACATCGACGCGGTCGGCAATGTGGTCGGCCGCTATGAGGCCAGTGTGGCCGGCGCGCGGGCACTGATGACGGGCTCACATTTCGACACCGTGCGCAACGGCGGCAAATACGACGGCCGGCTGGGCATTTTTGTGCCCATGGCCTGCGTGCGCGAGTTGCACCGGCGCCAGCAGCGCTTGCCGTTCGGGCTGGAGCTGGTGGCCTTTGCCGAAGAAGAGGGCCAGCGCTACAAGGCCACGTTTCTGGGCTCGGGCGCGCTCGTCGGCCAGTTTGACCCGCGCTGGCTCGACCAGACGGACGTCGACGGCATCCCGATGCGCACCGCCATGCAGCAGGCCGGTCTGGACCCGGCGCAAATTGACCGGCTGCAGCGCCAGGCTGAGGCCTACCTGGGTTTTGTCGAGGTCCACATCGAGCAGGGCCCGGTGCTCAATGAGCTCGACCTGCCCCTGGGGGTGGTGACCTCCATCAACGGCAGCGTGCGCTATACCGCCGAGATCACCGGCACCGCCTGCCATGCCGGCACCACGCCGATGAACCGGCGCAGCGACGCCGCCGCCGCCGCCGCCGAGCTGATTTTTTACGCTGAGCAACGGGCCGGGCGCGACGGCGACTCGGTGGCCACGGTCGGCCAGTTGCTGGTGCCCAATGGCTCGACCAATGTGGTGCCGGGACGCTGCCAGTTCACGCTGGACCTGCGCGCGCCCACCGACGCCCAGCGCGACGCACTGGTGGCCGACATCCTGGCCGAGCTGGACCGGATTTGTGCCCGGCGCCAGGTGCGGCTGAGCCTGGAGGAAACCATGCGGGTCAGTGCTGCCCCCAGCGCCCCTGCCTGGCAGGCCCGCTGGGAGCGCGCGCTGGCGACCCTGGGCGTGCCCATCCATCGCATGCCCAGTGGCGCCGGCCACGACGCCATGAAACTGCACGAGCTGATGCCGCAGGCCATGCTGTTTGTGCGGGGGCAAAATGCCGGCATCAGCCACAACCCGCTTGAAGCCACCACCAGCGACGACATGCAACTGGCGGTAGACGCCTTTGCCACGCTGCTACAACAACTCGCCGCAGACCAGCAGCCACCCTGACCCCAACCCATGACACCCTACGAACAACTCGACGCCTGGATTGACGCCCACTTTGACGAGCAAGTGGCCTTTTTGCAGGCCTTGGTGCGCGTCCCGACCGACACCCCGCCCGGCAACAACGCGCCCCATGCCGAGCTGACCGCGCAGTTGCTGGCCGGCTTTGGGCTGACAGCCGAAAAATACCCGGTGCCCGAGGCCGAGGTCCGCGCGGCCGGCCTGCAAAGCATCACCAACGTGTTGGTGCGCCGACCCTACGGTCCCGGCCCCACCGTGCTGCTCAATGCCCACGGCGATGTGGTGCCGCCCGGTGAAGGCTGGACCCACGACCCCTATGGCGGCGAAATTGACGACGGCAAGCTGTACGGGCGGGCGGCTGCCGTCAGCAAGTCCGACTTTGCCACCTACACCTTCGCGGTGCGGGCGCTTGAAGCCGTGGTCCAACCCACGCACGGCAGTGTGGAGCTGCTGTTCACCTACGACGAAGAATTTGGCGGCGAGGTCGGCCCGGCCTGGCTGCTGCGCCACCAGATCATCAAGCCCGACCTGATGATGGCCGCCGGCTTCAGCTACCAGGTGATCACGGCGCACAACGGCTGCCTGCAGATGGAAGTCACCGTGCACGGCAAGATGGCCCATGCGGCCATTCCCGATTCGGGCGTGGATGCGCTGCAGGCCGCCGTGCATATTCTCAATGCGCTGTATGCACAAAACGGCCTGTACAAGCAGATCAGCTCCCAGGTCGAGGGCATCAAGCACCCCTACCTGAACGTGGGCCAGATCGAGGGCGGCACCAACACCAATGTGGTGCCCGGCCGGGTCAGCTTCCGGCTCGACCGTCGCATGATCCCGGAGGAGAACCCGGCCGAGGTCGAGGCCGGGCTGCGGCAGGTCATCGCGACCGCCGCCGCCGAAAAAACCGGTGTCAGCGTGGAGGTGCGCCGGCTGCTGCTGGCCAATGCCATGCGGCCGCTGCCGGGCAACCAGCCGCTGGTGGCCGCCCTGCAAAAGCATGGCCAGCACGTGTTTGGCGAGCCGATTCCAGCCCTGGGCACGCCGCTGTACACCGATGTGCGCCTGTTCTGCGAGGTCGGTATTCCCGGCGTAATTTATGGCGCCGGCCCGCGAACGGTGCTGGAATCGCACGCCAAGCGGGCCGATGAACGCCTGGACCTGGAAGACCTGCGCCGCGCCACCAAAGTGGTCGCACGCAGTCTGGCTGACCTGCTGGCATGAGCCGGCGCGGCTTCAGGATCAAATCCCTTGGCATACGGGTTTACCGGGATGCGGGCTTACCCCGGTTTCTGCATACTTGGCACCTTTCTTGCTGAATTTTTTCTACACATTTTGTCGTTGGTGCGGTTGAGCAATCTCCGCCACCGGCAAGCAGTTCGCCGCCACCCGCTTTTCGTACTTTCGGAGCATCCCCATGAACAAACGCATCGTCCTCAAACTCGCCGCAGCATTGGCCACCCTGTCAGTCCTCGGCACGGCACAGGCCCAGACCACCCCCATCAAGTTTCAGCTCGACTGGCGCTTTGAAGGGCCGGCGGCGCTGTTTCTGACGCCAGCTGCCAAAGGCTATTTCAAGGACGCCAAGCTCGACGTCACCGTGGATGCCGGCAACGGCTCGGGTGGCGCGGTAACCCGCGTGGCTTCCGGCGCCTATGACCTGGGTTTTGCCGACCTGGCCGCACTGATGGAGTTTCACGCCAACAACCCAGACGCGCCGAACAAACCCGTGGCCATCATGATGGTCTACAACGACACCCCCGCGTCGGTGATGGCGCTCAAAAAATCAGGCATCAAGACGCCGGCTGACCTGAACGGGAAAAAGCTCGGTGCGCCGGTGTTTGATGCCGGCCGCCGCGCCTTCCCGATTTTTGCCAAGGCCAACAACATCAGCGGCGTGCAGTGGACCGCCATGGACCCGCCCCTGCGCGAAACCATGCTGGCCCGCGGCGACGTCGATGCCATCACCGGCTTCACTTTCACCTCGCTGCTGAACCTGGAAGCCCGTGGCGTCAATCTGGCCGACGTGGTGGTGCTGCCCTACCCCGACTTTGGCGTCAAGCTGTATGGCAATGCCATCATTGCCTCGCCCAAGATTCTCAAAGACAACCCCGCCGCGGTCAAAGCCTTTTTGTCAGCCTTTGCCAAAGGCATGAAGGACGTGATCGGCAACCCGGCCGCCGCCATTGGCGACGTGAAGGCGCGCGATGGCATCATCAATGTCGAGCTCGAAACCCGGCGTCTCAAATTGGCCATCGACACGGTCATCAACAGCCCCAACGCCCGCGCCGAAGGCTTTGGTCAGGTCAACGGCCCGCGGCTGGCCTTGATGGCCTCGCAAGTGTCTGACGCCTTTGCCACCAAGACCCGCGTCAACCCCGATGCAGTCTGGAACGGCAGCTTCCTGCCCGCCAAGGCCGAACTCAACGTGCTGCCCAAAAAATGAGCGGGGACGCCCCGGTCGCACCTTGGTTCGTCGATTTTCAGGACGTCTGGCTGGCCTACACCGAGGAACTGCGCCAGCAACAGCACTTTGCGGTCGAGGCGATCGACCTCAAGGTGCGCCAGGCCGAGTTCATTGCCATCGTCGGTCCCTCCGGTTGCGGCAAATCCACCTTCATGAAGCTGACCACCGGGCTGAAAATGCCCTCGGTCGGCACCATCCGGATCGACGGCCAGCCGGTGACCGGCCCGCTGAAAATCTCGGGCATGGCGTTTCAGGCACCGTCACTGCTGCCCTGGCGCACCACGGTGGACAACGTGTTGTTGCCCCTCGAAATTGTTGAGCCCTACCGCAGTAACTTCAAACAACAGCGCAAGGTTTACGAGGAGCGAGCGCGCAAGCTGCTGCAAAAAGTCGGGCTGGGCGGCTACGAAGACAAGTTTCCCTGGCAACTCTCAGGCGGCATGCAACAGCGCGCCAGCATCTGCCGCGCGCTGATCCACGAGCCCAAGATGCTGCTTCTGGATGAGCCTTTTGGTGCGCTGGACGCCTTCACCCGCGAGGAGCTGTGGTGCATCCTGCGCGACCTCTGGACCGAACAACAGTTCAACGTGATCCTGGTCACGCATGATCTGCGTGAATCGGTGTTTCTGGCCGACACAGTCTATGTGATGAGCAAGAGCCCTGGCCGCTTTGTCGTCAAAAAAGACATCGACCTGCCGCGCCCGCGTGACCTGGAAATCACCTACACCCGCGAATTCACCGACATCGTGCATGAATTGCGTGGTCACATCGGCGCCATGCGCGGTACCGCCGCCAGCCCCGCCAACAGCAAGGCCTCCGCATGAACAAGAATCAACGCGAACGCTGGTCACCCTGGATCCTGCTGGTGACGGTGCTGCTGCTGTGGCAGCTGATCTGCTCGGTATTTCAGGTGTCCGAGTTCATTTTTCCCAGCCCCTGGCGCATCTGGACCCAATTCTGGGAGTTCAAGGGCATCATTGGCGCCCATGCCTGGCGCACCTACTGGGTCACCATGGCCGGCTTTGGCATAGCCATTGTGGTGGGCGTGCTGCTGGGCTTTGTGATCGGCAGTTCGCGCCTGGCCTACGCCGCGGTCTACCCGCTCATGACTGCCTTCAACGCCCTGCCCAAGGCGGCTTTTGTGCCCATTCTGGTGGTGTGGTTCGGCATTGGCGTGGGGCCGGCGATCCTCACGGCCTTTCTGATCAGTTTTTTCCCGATCATGGTCAATATTGCCACCGGCCTGGCCACCCTGGAGCCCGAGTTGGAGGACGTGCTGCGGGTGCTGGGCGCCAAGCGTTGGGATGTGCTGGTCAAGGTCGGCCTGCCGCGCTCCATGCCGTATTTTTATGGCTCGCTCAAGGTTGCCATCACCCTGGCCTTTGTTGGCACCACCGTGTCCGAGATGACGGCCGCCAACGAAGGCATTGGCTACCTGCTGATCTCGGCCGGCTCCGCCATGCAGATGGGCCTGGCCTTTGCCGGACTGGTGGTGGTGGGTGCGATGGCCATGGTGATGTACGAGTTGTTCAGCGAAATCGAGAAACGCACCACCGGCTGGGCCCATCGCGGCAGTCAGAACACCTGAGACCGCCACGCCTCATGCCGTGGCACGCCCACCTCAGGCTGGACTACCGTCTGGAACGGGAACGCACGGTTGCGCGTCACCAGCATGACGGGCCCTTGCGCATCCTGCAAAGCCTGTACCCGGAAGGCGATGCGGTTTGCCACAATGTGTTGGTGCATCCGCCGGGCGGCCTGGTCGGCGGCGACACGCTCGACCTGCGCATCGGCGTGGGTGAAGCCGCGCACGGCCTGGTCACCACGCCCGGGGCGACCCGGTTTTACCGGTCGGACGGCGCGCTCGCGCTGCAACGAACCCGGATTGACCTGGCGCCACGCGCCCGCCTGGAATGGCTGCCACTGGAAACCATTTGTCACAACGGTTGCCAGGCCGAAAACCGCCTGACGCTGCACCTGGCGCCTGGGGCCGAGTTCATGGGCCTGGACGTCATCGCGCTGGGGCTGCCGCATGCCGGCCAGCCCTTTGAAACCGGGCGCTTCCTGCAACACATCGACGCTGCTGGCATGTGGCTGGAACACGGGCAGATCGACGCGAGCGACCACCGCTTGCTGCGAGGTCGTGGCGGCCTTGACGGCCAGGCCTGCCTGGGCGCCTTCTTTTTTGTCGCCGGCAGCCCGATCTCCAGGGCGCGCCGCGATACCGCGCTTGAACTGGCACGCGGCCTGATCGCAGCCCACCCGCTGCACCCAACCGCCGGCGCCAGTGCCGTGAATGACCGGGTGCTGGTGGTACGGGTGCTCGCACCGATGGTGGAATCCGCCATGGCGCTGCTGCGTCAGATCTGGCGTCTTTGGCGCGCACAGCTCTGGGAGAGCAGGGCCGAAGCGCCCCGCATCTGGGCCACCTGATGCTATGATGGATTTGGATTTTTAGACCCATACTCTGCCATCTGGACCCGAGGCGCCCGACGCTTTTGGCGCGGCCCCGCATAACGCCACCGAATGAAGGTTCTCGACGATGATCTGTCCGCCACCAGAGCCCTGGTGATAGACGGCAACCCCAATTCCCGCACCATTCTGGTGGGGCAACTCAAGGAATTCGGGGTTGGTGCGGTCAGCCAATCCTCACGCTTGGCCGATGCCCGCGTCACGCTGGAAAATCATGTCTTTGACATCGTCCTGTGTGAGCAATATTTCACCCACGAGAAAATGACCGGTCAGGAGCTGCTGGACGATCTGCGCCGCAACCAATTGCTGCCCTTTGCCACGGTGTTCATCATGGTGACCGGCGAGGCCACCTACACCCGGGTGGCAGAAGCCGCCGAGTCCGCGCTCGACGGCTATCTGCTCAAGCCACACAAGGCCAACCAGCTCGCCGAGCGCTTGCGGCAGGCGCGCATGCGCAAGACCTCGCTGCAGGAAATTTTCACCGCCATTGAGTGGGAAGAGTTCGAACGCGCCGCCAACCTGTGTCTGGAACGCTACGAGACCAAGGGCCTGTTCTGGCTGTATGCGGCCCGGGTAGGTGCCGAACTGATGATGCGGATCGGCAAGTACGAGCAGGCCCAAAAGTTGTATGAAGCCATCGTGGCGGCCAAGACCCTGCCCTGGGCCAAGCTCGGCGTGGCCCGTGCCATGATGGAGTCGGGCCAGCTCAGCCATGCCGTCAGCGCGCTCGATACCCTGATCAGCGAGGACCCCTCGTTTGCCGACGCCTACGACGTCATGGGCCGCGCCCAGTTTGAACTGGGAAATCTGGACCAGGCGCTGGCCACCTACAAGATGGCCTGCGAGCTCACGCCCAACTCGGTGAGCCGGCTGCAAAGCCTGGCGTCCATGTCGTTCTACACCGGCGACGTGAAAGAAGCGGAGAAGCTGCTCGACCGCGTGGCCCTGATCGGCCTGGACTCGAAGATGTTCGACCCACAAACTCTGGTGCTGCTGGCCTTCGCCCGGCTCGAGAGCAAAGACCGTAAAGGCCTGGACCGCTGCCGCACCGACCTCCGTCGCCTGATGGAACGCAACCCCGACAGCCTGCGGCTCATGCGCAACGACCAGGTGATCGAGATTTTGATCGACCTGCTCGCCGGCCAGACGGCCAAGGCAGCGGAGCGGGTGCGGCAACTCAATGATGCCGCCAAGCAGCCCGACTTTGACTTCGAAGCCTGCTCCAACCTCGTGACCCTGTGCGCCCAGATGGCGCGGCGCAACCCTGGCCAAAGCGCAGGCCGTGAGATGGTGGAACGCCTGGCTCTGCGCTTTTGCACCACCCGCCCCATGACCGAAATGCTGGTGGGGGCCGGTTTGGCCCACCCGCCCTTTGCGGAGGTGATTCGCGATGCCGGCAACCAGATCACCAAGATTGCCCAGGATGCGGTGTCGCTGGGTATGCGGGGTGACCCGGCGTCTGCCGTCAAACAGCTGATGCTCGAGGGCCAAAGCACGCTCAACGGCAAGCTGATCGAGACCGCCTACCAGGTGCTGCAACGCTACCAGGACAAGGTGCCCGATGCCCTGAAGACCCTCGACAACGTGGAGGCGCTGCGCACCAAGTATGGCACCCGGCCCGGTCAACCCCGAAAAGTCGAGCAGCGGCGCCAGGCGGGTAGCCTGCAGTTGCGCTGAGGCGGCTTGAGCCGCTGACACCGGCCAGCCCACCCGAGCCGGGGCCCGCTACAAAATTTCAAAGCGCGACCCGTTGGCGCACGGCGTCCTGCGCCATGTCGCAACCGCGGCCACGCGCCAGCACCGAACCGCGCTCCATCACCACATAATCATCCGCCAGCGCCTGGGCAAAGTCGTAATACTGCTCGACCAGCACAATCGCCATGTCACCGCGGTCGGCCAGCATGCGGATCACGCGGCCAATGTCCTTGATGATGCTGGGCTGGATGCCTTCGGTCGGCTCATCCAGAATCAGCAGCTTGGGGCCGGCGGCGAGCGCCCGGGCAATCGCCAATTGCTGCTGCTGCCCGCCTGACAGGTCGCCACCGCGACGCTGGCGCATCTGCTTGAGCACCGGGAACAACTCAAACAACTCGGCCGGAATGGGTGTGCCGGCCGGCTTGCTGGCCAGACCCATGCGCAAATTGTCTTCCACCGTCAAGCGCGCAAAAATTTCGCGCCCCTGCGGCACGTAGCCCATGCCGGCACGGGCCCGCTCGTAGGGCGTGGCACGCTCAATGGTCCGGCCGTCCAACTCGATGCTGCCGGTTTTGATAGCCACCAGCCCCATCAGGCTTTTGAGCAGCGTGGTCTTGCCCACGCCGTTGCGGCCCAGGATCACGCTGACCTTGCCGCGGGTGGCCTGCAGGCTGACATCGCGCAGGATGTGCGAGCCGCCGTAGTACTGGTTGATGTTGGAGACTGTGAGCATGGTCACGCTAGCGCCCCAGGTAGACGTCGATCACCCGCTCGTCGGCCTGCACCTGGGCCAGGCTGCCCTGCGCCAGCACCGCGCCGTCGCACAGCACGGTCACGATGTCCGAGATGGTATTGATGAAACCCATGTCGTGCTCCACCACCAGCAGCGAGTGCTTGCCCTTGAGCGACAGAAACAGCTCGGCCGTGCGCTCGGTTTCCTCGTCGGTCATGCCGGCCACCGGCTCATCGAGCAGCAGCAGCTTGGGGTCCTGCATCAGCAGCATGCCGATCTCCAGCCACTGCTTCTGGCCGTGGCTCAGGGTGCCGGCCAGGCGGGCCACATCGGCGCGCAAATGGATGGTGTGCAACACCTCGGCCAGCCGATCCCGCTGCGCCGAGTCGAGCCGGAAAAACATCGAGGCCCGCACGCCCTTGTGTGTCTTCAGCGCCAACTCCAGGTTTTCGAACACGGTGAGCTGCTCGAACACGGTGGGCTTCTGGAACTTGCGGCCGATGCCCAGCTGCGCAATTTGCGGCTCGGTATAGCGCAGCAGGTCGATGGTGCTGCCGAAAAACACCGTGCCGGAATCCGGCCGGGTCTTGCCGGTGATGATGTCCATCAGGGTCGTCTTGCCGGCGCCGTTGGGGCCGATGATGCAACGTAACTCGCCGGGCGCAATGTCCAGCGACAGGGCGTTGATGGCCTTGAAGCCGTCAAAGCTGACGGTCACATGGTCCAGGTACAGGATGCGGCCGTGCGTCACGTCCACCACGCCCGGTGTGTTGATCCGGGAAAAGCCGGCGTTGCGGCCACCCGATTCGGTTTGTCCGCTGCGTGCCGCCAAGGCGGCCAGCCGGGCTTGGACCCGCTGCGCGCCCTGCTCGAGCAGATCGGGCGTCATGGCTTGCGCCTTTTCCACTGTCTGACCAGCCCGACCACACCGTGGGGCAAAAACAGGGTCACGCCAATGAACAGCGCCCCCAGCACATACAACCAGAACTCCGGGTAGGCCACGGTGAGCCAGCTTTTGGCGCCGTTGACGAGAAAAGCGCCCACCATCGGCCCGACCAGGCTGGCGCGACCGCCCACGGCCGCCCAGATGGCAATCTCGATCGAGTTGGCCGGGCTCATTTCGCTCGGGTTGATGATGCCGACCTGCGGCACATACAGGGCACCGGCCACACCGCACATCATGGCGGAAATGGTCCAGATGGTCAGTTTGTAGCCCACTGGCGAGTAGCCGCTGAACATGACCCGGCTCTCGGCGTCGCGAATGGCCTGCAGCACCCGGCCGAATTTGGCATTGACCAGCCAGCGCGCTAGCAAGAAGAACGACAGCAGGGTGACGCCGGTCAGCACAAACAGGGTCATCCGCATCGATGGCGTGGCGATCGGCAGGCCCAGAATGCGCTTGAAATCAGTAAAGCCATTGTTGCCGCCGAAACCGGTCTCGTTGCGAAAAAACAGGAGCATGGCGGCAAAGGTCATGGCCTGCGTGATGATGGAAAAATACACGCCCTTGATGCGCGAGCGGAACGCAAAATAGCCAAACACCAACGCCACCAGTCCCGGCACCAGCACCACCAGCAACAGGGTGGCCACCAAGCTGTCGCTCAGGGCCCAGTGCC
>JBEGOC010000196.1:0-2718 GCA_041182225.1 Pseudomonadota bacterium
GACATCACCCACGGCCAGACTGAGTTCAATCGCCAGCCAGGCGGCCAATTGCTGCGCTGCCGCGTCCGAGCGCACCAGTGGCGCCAGGCGCGCCAGGCTGCTGCGCGCAGCCGAGGCATCGCGCAGCCGGCCGGCAGCCAGCGCAGCGGCATAGAACACCGCCGCCTGACGCGCCGGCGCCGCCGCCAGCGTGACCGGGCTGTCGGCCTCGCGCACCATTGCCAGCAGCGCATCGGGGCCGGAGTTGGACAGCACGCGCGCGCGCGCCGAAACCAGCGCATGGCGCAGCGACGAGAACGCCATTGGCGCTGGCGCAGCCGGGCCGTCGAACAACTGGCGCGACTGCATATCGGCGATGCGCTCGGTGGTGAGCGGGTGGCTGCGCAAATAGGGGAAGGCGCCGTTGTCATTGAGGCGCGAGGCCTGCTGCAGCTTGTCGAACATGCCGACAAAACCGCGTCCGTCAAACCCGGCCTGGGTCAGGATGCCAAAGCCCAGCCGGTCGGCCTCACGCTCCATGTCGCGCGAGAAATTGAGCTGGCTCTGCGCCGAGACCGCCTGCCCGCCGACGATCAGCGCATTGGCGGCATCGGCGCTTTTACTGGCGGCCAGGGCGCCCAGGATCATGGCGCCGATAGCCCAGGGCGCGATCTGGCCTTGGCGCGCCATCAGCCGAGAAATATGGCGCTGCGTCACGTGGCTGAGCTCATGGCCGAGCACCGAGGCCAGTTCATCGGCGCTGCCGACCACGCCGAGCAGCCCCAAGTGCAGGCCGAACTAGCCGCCCGGCAGCGCAAAGGCGTTCACGGTGCGGTCGCGTCCGAGCATGATCTCCCAGGCAAAGCGCTCGGCCATCTCGCTGGACAGATCGCCGCGCGCCCGTGCCGCCGCCAGCAGCGGCTGCCACACCGCCTGCACATAGTCGGCGATCACCGGGTCATCCAGAAAATCGGGGTCGCGGTAAATCTCCCGCGCGATGCGGTCGCCCAGACGCCGCTCGGCCGCCAGGCCCATGTCGCCGCCGTCGCCCAGGCTGGGCAGCGCAGAGACAGCGGACACCGTTTGCGCATTGACAGGCCCGCAGCCAGCGCCACCAAATGCTATTAAAAAAATAGCTATAGCGCTATACCCAACAAGGCTTGACAGGGGTTTTTGCAGCAAATCCGGTCTCGTTTCCAATACAGGGGGTGGGCCGCGCCGGCGCGACGATGCGGGGCGACTGCACCACAATCAAGCCGTCCAGGCCATGACCGTATGATGCACCATGGATGTAAACGTTCTGTCAACCCTGCGTTTGTGACGCAGGGTTTCAAATCAGGTGATTGCCACGATGAACTCTCTGACCCATTTTGACAGCCAGGGCCAGGCCCATATGGTCGATGTGGCCGCCAAACCTGCCACCCACCGGGTGGCTGTGGCGGCCGGCCGCATCGAGATGTTGCCCGCCACACTGGCCATCATTGAAGCCGGCACCGTCAAAAAAGGCGATGTGCTGGGCATTGCCCGCATCGCCGGCATCCAGGCCGCCAAAAAAACCAGTGAGCTGATCCCGCTCTGCCATCCGCTGGCGCTGACCCGCGTTGCTCTTGATTTTGAAGCAATCCAGCCAAGCCCGACAAGGCCCGGCGCCATTTTTTGCACCGCCACGGTGGAAACCGTCGGGCCCACCGGGGTCGAGATGGAGGCGCTGACAGCGGTGCAGGTGGCGCTGCTGACCATTTACGACATGTGCAAGGCCGTGGACCGCGGCATGACCATCACCGACTGCCGGCTGCTCGAGAAACAGGGCGGCAAGTCGGGCCACTTTGTCCACCCCGGCGCCTGAGCCGCCTGGTCATGGCACTTTCCCCCGCCACCGCGCGCCTGCTCAACCTGGGCCATGCGCTGGACCACCTGTTTCTGCTGATCTTTGCCACAGCGGTGACCAGCATCGCACCCGAATTCGGCTTTGCCCGCTGGGAAGACCTGCTGCCCTACAGTGCCGGGGCCTTTCTGCTCTTCGGCCTGGGCTCGGTGCCGGCCGGCCGGCTGGGCGACCTATGGGGCCGGCGCAACATGATGGTGATCTTTTTCTTCGGCATCGGCGCGGCCGCCTTGCTCTGCGCCAGCGCGCAGGATGCCTGGCAAATGGCCGCTGCACTGACCCTGCTCGGGGCATTTGCGGCGATTTACCACCCGGTCGGCATCCCGATGCTGCTGCAGCAGGCGCGTAACCCGGGTGCCACGATCGGCTTCAACGGTCTGGTCGGTAACCTGGGCATCGCGGTGGCGGCGGTGCTGACCGGCTTCATGGTCAAGTACGTGGGCTGGCGCATGGCCTTTGTGGCGCCGGCCCTGCTGTCGCTGGTCTGTGGTGTGCTGTTTCTGCACCTGACCCCGCGCGAGAGCGAATCGCCGGCGCGGCGCCAGGCCAAGGCGACCGTGCCGCTGCCGCCGGCCCTGCTGGCGCGGCTGTTTGCGGTGATGACCTGCGCCGCCGTGGCCAGCAGCCTGCTCTTCAACTTCACCACCAATGGCAACGGCCAGTTGCTGCGCGAACGCCTGGCCGGGCTGGTGGACGACCCGGCCCAACTCGGCCTGCTGTTGGCCGGCGTGTACACCCAAGTTCGACACTTCCACCCCGTTTTTCGCTCATTTCCAAGGGTAGCCTCTATATGAATCAATCACTTAGCCGTGGTTTTCTGGATTTTTATGTAGTGTAAACATTTGGCGTCCAGT
>JBEGOC010000197.1:0-2997 GCA_041182225.1 Pseudomonadota bacterium
TTCATCGGGTTGCTGTGGTGGTCTTCGGCGGTGCCTATCATCACGAACAGCTTGGCACGGTCCAGGTCGGGGCCGCCAAACTCCCAGAAACTGCCGCCCACGGTATAGATCATGCCGGCAGCCATGTTGACCGAGCAAAACCCGCCGTGTGCCGCGTAGTTGGGGGTGCCGAACTGGCGCGCAAACAGGCCGGTCAGAGCTTGCATCTGGTCGCGACCAGTGAACATGGCAAATTTCTTCGGGTCGGTGGCGCGAATCTTGGCCAGGCGCTCGGTCAGCAAGGTCATGGCCTGATCCCAGGAGATCGGGTCGAATTCGCCGGCGCCGCGCTCACTGCCCGGGCGACGCAGCAGCGGCTGCGTCAGCCGGGCGGGCGACACCTGCTTCATGATGCCCGAGGCGCCCTTGGCGCAGATCACGCCCTGGTTCAGCGGGTGCGCCGGGTTGCCGTCGATGTAGCGCACTTGGGGCCCGTTGTCGCCGTTGGCCAGGTGCACCCGGATGCCGCAACGGCAAGCGCACATGTAGCAGGTGGTGCACTTGACCTCGGTCTGGTCGGTCGGCGTGGGGGCGGCCAGCGGGTCGTGCAGCGGCTCGGGGGAGAGAAATTTGAACACCGGGTCTCCTTCTTGTTTCAGCGTGGTGTGACGGTCAGCACCGCCAAGGCCACCGAAGCGATACGCGACTGTAACGAGTCCGCGCGCGAGGTCAAGACGATGGGCACGGTCGCACCCAGCACCAGCCCGGCACAGTCGCCGCCGCCGATGTAATTGAAGCTTTTGTACAACATGTTGCCGGCATTCAGATCGGGCATCAACAACAGGTCAGCCTGACCCGCCACTCGCGACACCATCTTTTTGATGCGCGCTGCCTCGGCCGAAATCACATTGTCAAAGCCAAACGGCCCCTCTACGATCGCGCCCGGCCACTCGCCCTGGCCAGCCAGCGTCACCAGGGCCTGGGCATCGAGCGTGGCCGGAATGGCGGGGTTAACCGACTCCACCGCGGCCACGATGCCCACCCGGGGCTCAGCAACGCCGAGCTGCTGGAGCAGCGCGATGGCGTTGCCCAGAATGTCACGCTTGGTTTTGAGGTCGGGCGCAATGTTGACCACGCAGTCGGCCAGCGCCAGCAGCTTGGGGTAGCGCGGCAGATCAAACACAAAGGCATGGCTGATGCGGCGTGGGCCACGCAAACCGGCGGCTTTGTTGACCACGGCTGACATCAGCTCATCGGTATGCAGTGAACCCTTCATCAGCGCGCGGACTTCCCCCTCACGCGCCAGCTGGCAGGCCCGCGCAGCGGCCTCAGGCCCGGCATCACCGGTGGCAACGATCTCGAAATCCGCTGCATCCACCTGGGCGGCAGCTGCCGCGCGCAAGATTTGCTCGCGCGGCCCGATCAGCACCGGGCGTGCCAGGCCGATGCGCTGGCAGCGCTCTGCCGCGTCCAGCGCCAGGGCGTCACAGGGGTAGACCAGAGCCAGCGCCGGCGGTTGCGCACCGGCGCGGGTGCAAGCCCGTGCCACCAACTCAGCCAGGCGCGGGTGGGTAGCGGACTGCGTATCGCCGTCAGGCTGCGGCATGGAGCGAGCCACCTCAGCGCTTGGGTTTAAACGTAGTCCTTGTACTTGTCCAGGAAACGCACCGGCTTGGACAGCGCGTCGCGGCGGAACGGGTCACCCAGCTCGCGGGTGCACATGATCTCGATCACCGTGGTCTTGCCGCCGTTCATCTGGGCATCAATGGCTTTTTTCAGGGCCGGGCCCACGTCTTCGAGCCGGTCGATCGTCACGCCCTCAGCACCCATGGCGCGGGCAATGCCGGCAAAGCTCTGGTTGTCGAGCTCGCCCGCGACAAAACGGCGGTTGTAGAAATCGACCTGGTTCTTCTTCTCGGCGCCCCACTGGCGGTTGTGGAACACGATGGAGGTGACCGGGATGTTGTGGCGCACACAGGTCATGATCTCGGACATGCTCATGCCCCAGGCACCGTCACCCGCGTAAGAGATGGCCGGCCGCTCGGGTGCAGCCACCTTGGCGCCGATGATGGTGGGCAGCGCGTAGCCGCAGTTACCGAAACTCATGGGCGCAAAAAAGCTGCGCGGCTCTTCAAAGCGCAGGTAGCTGTTGGCCACCGAGTTGATGTTACCGATGTCGGTGGAGACCATGGCGCGTGGCGGCATGGCTTTTTCAAGCTCGCGCAGCACCTGGCGGGGGTGTAGCCAGTTGCCGGCCTCGTGCTTGGCCTCTTCGATCATGTCCAGGCTGTAGGCATCGCGCTCGTGGGTCCAGCCGTCCAGCTCTTTCTCCCAGGCGGCCTTTTCAGACGCAATGGCGCCGGCACGGGCGGCCTTGCTGCCGTCGCAGACCAAAGCGCGGCCCTGCAGACGCTGCAACAGGGCTTTGGCCGAGGCCTTGGCATCGCCGTGGATGCCGACAGAGATCTTCTTGACCAGCCCCAGGTTGGTGTGGTCGGCCTCGACCTGGATGATCTTGGCGTCCTTGGGCCAGTAGTCCAAGCCGTGCTGGGCCAGCGTGCCAAAGGGCCCCATGCGCGAGCCCAGCGCCACCACCACATCGGCCTGGGCAATCAATTTCATCGCCGCCTTCGAGCCCTGGTAACCCAGCGGGCCGCACCACAGCGGGTGGCTGGCCGGGAAGGCGTCATTGCGCAGGTAACCGGTCACCACCGGTGCACCCAGACGCTCGGCCAGCGCCTGGCACTCGGCCACCGCATCGCCCATGACCACGCCACCCCCGGCCAGGATCACCGGGAACTTGGCATTGGCCAGCAGCTCGGCCGCTGCGTTGAGGCTGTTTTCCCCGCCAGCGCCGCGTTCCACCCGCATCGGCTTGGGGATTTCGCAGGTGACTTCGCCATAAAAGTAGTCGCGCGGGATGTTGAGTTGGGTCGGCCCCATCTCGGACATGGCGCGGTCAAAGCAGCGGGCGGTGTACTCGGCCATGCGCTTGGGGTTGTTCACATGGCCCTGGTA
>JBEGOC010000198.1:0-6211 GCA_041182225.1 Pseudomonadota bacterium
GCCCTTGGGCATTTGCACAATGCTGTGCAGCGAATCCACCCCGCTCAGGTGTTTGGACGGCACCGGCACACCCAGCACCGGCACCGTGGTTTTGGCCGCCAGCATGCCCGGCAGATGCGCCGCGCCGCCGGCGCCGGCGATGATGGCGTGCAGGCCCTGCGCCCGCGCCGTTTCGGCATAGGCAAACATGTCGTCCGGCATGCGGTGCGCGGAAACCACCCGTGCCTCGTGCCCGATGCCGAACTGTTGGAGAATATGCACTGCGTGCTGCATCGTGTCCCAGTCGGAACTCGAACCCATCACCACGCCGATCTGGATGTTTTTCATAGTGTTGGGGATGCCAGGCCGCTGCACCGCTGTCCGCCTTGCGCCCTGCCCCACAAAGTTGACAGCCTTGAATTTTACTAACTTAGCCCGAGCTGCCTGCCATGATGAATGTGACTGTTGAAAACTTCGATGCCGAGGTGATGGATGCCTCGATGCACACGCCCGTGCTGGTGGACTTCTGGGCCCCCTGGTGCGGCCCGTGCAAGGTGATCGGCCCGCTGCTGGAAAAGATCGAGACCGACTACGCCGGCCGCTTCAAGCTGGTCAAGATCGACTCCGACCAGGAGCAGGAGTTGAGCCAGGCCTTTGGCATCCGCAGCATCCCCACCTGTGTGCTGATGGTGGGCGGCAAACCCGTGGACGGCTTCATGGGTGCCCAGCCGGAGGGACAGATCAAGGCCTTTCTGGACAAGCACCTGCCGCCGGCCGATGTGCTGGAGGCCGAGGTCACTGCAGTCGAGGTCGGCGACGCACCCGACGCCAACGACCCGCAAACCCGCCTGCACGACCTGGAACAGGCCGCGCTGCTGGCGCCCGAGGACGAGGCCGCCCGCTTTGACTACGTCAAGCTGCTGCTGCAATTGGGCCAGCGCGACGCTGCCCGCACCGCCTTCGCCCCGGCCCTGCCCAAGGTCGCTCTGGTGCGGCGCTTCGAGGCGCTGCAGCGCTGGCTCAGTGCTATTGATTTTGCAGCAAACTATCCAGACTCAGCAAGGGCTAACGCCGAATTTGAAGCCAAAATTGCGGCGAGCCGGCGCGACTTCGAGGCGCGCTTTGGCAAGGCGCAACTGGCCATGGCGGCGCAGGACTGGACCGCCGCCATGGACGAGTTGCTGGAAATCCTGATGCGCGACAAAACCTGGTCCGACGACCTGGCGCGCAAGACCTACATCGCCATCCTGGAACTGATCGAGCCGCCCAAGGTCAAGGTCGCCGACGGTCAGATTCCTCCGGTCGACCCGACGGTCGCGACCTACCGGCGCCGCCTGAGCAGCGTGGTGCTGAGCTGAGGCACAGACTGCACGGAACGCTCAGGGCCCGGCGGCCACGCGCCGCATCGCTTCCTGCAGCGGCATGACTTCGATGTCATCGCCCACCGGGTAGGTGTCAGCGCCCGAGTAGACCAGCCACTTGCGGCTGGGCTGGATGTCAGCACAGGCGCTGTGAAACCCGCGCGCCGCTTTGGGGGTGGTGCTGCGTTTGATCTCGATCGCCCAATGCTCGCCACTAGGCCAGCTCAACAACAAATCAATCTCTGCACCCGCATTGCTGCGGTAGAAGCTCGGCGTCACGACCGGGGGGACCACCGCCAACAGGCTTTCAATCACATGGCCCTCCCAACTGGCACCCACCACCGGGTGCGACAGCAGGCCGTCCATGTCGGCGATCCCGAGCAAACTGTGCAACAAGCCGCTGTCGCGGATGTAGACCTTGTGCGATTTGACGAGTCGCTTGCCCTGGTTGCTGTGCCATGGCGCCAGCTTTCTGGTCAGCAACAGGTCTGTCAGCAGGTCCAGATAGCCGGCCGCGGTGCGGGTATCGAGGTCCAGATTTCGCGCCAGCTGCGCCATGTTGACCGTGCTCCCCTGCAAGTGGGCCAGCATGATCCAGAATCTGCGCAGCGATTCCGCGCCAATACGCGGCGCAAATTGCACAACGTCACGCTCCAGATAAGTTCGCGCGAAGTCGCGGCGCCACTGCACGCTGTCGGCCTCGCTGTGGGCCAGCAGCGACTGCGGGAAACCGCCGCGCAGCCAAGCGCCGTCCCACAGGCTGGGCGGTACTTCGAGCCGATGTAGGCCGCCGAGTTCGACAAACGCGATGCGTCCGGCCAGTGTTTCGCTGCTGCGCTGGATCAGGTCCAATGAGGCCGAACCGAGCAACAGGTACAGGCCTTGGCTGCGAGCGCCATTGGCCGGCCCAGCACGACGCGCCTGGTCGATCAGGCCGCGCAAAGGCTCAAACAAAGTGGGCAGACGCTGGACTTCGTCCAGCACCGTCAGCCGATCCTGGCGGGCGCGCAGGTACTGTTCAACATTGCTCAATTTGTGGCGGTCTTCCGGCGACTCCAGGTCCAGATAGACGCCGTCCGGTTGCGCCAATTGCACTGCCAGCGTGGTCTTGCCGACCTGGCGCGGCCCCAGCAACACCACCGCCGGGGAGCGTTGCAAGGCCAGGCGAATCTCAGCCAGCTTGTACCGATCAAACATCCTAGTAATTATGACATCAAGATGTTGGTTTTACATGGTTAGCCAACGCTGCGGCCTTCCAAGTGACGGAATTGCACTGCCGCTGTACCTTAGCCAGCCGGCCTGAGCCTTGCCCTGACCGGCGCGTCAGGGCGCGCTGAGCCGCTGCCAGGCTTCTTGGTACTTGGCGGCGGTGAGGGCGATCACCGCGTCGGGCACGCGCGGTGCCGGCGGGGTTTTGCTCCAGGGCTTGCCGTCCACCAGCGCCTGCTCCAGCCAGTCGCGCACAAACTGCTTGTCGTAGCTGGGTGGGTTGATGCCAGGCTGGTAACTCTCGGCCGGCCAGAAGCGCGAGGAATCGGGTGTGAGCACCTCGTCCATCAGGGTCAGCGTGCCGTCGGCGTCCAGGCCAAACTCAAACTTGGTGTCGGCAATGATGATGCCCTTGGTGGCCGCAAACTCGCTGGCGGCCTGGTACAGGCGCAGGCTGATGTCGCGGATGCGGGTGGCCAGGTCGGCGCCGATCATGGCCACCGTTTGCTCGAAGCTGATGTTTTCGTCGTGCTCACCCACCGCCGCCTTGGCCGCCGGGGTGTAGATGGGCGCTGGCAGTTTGGAGGCGTTTTGCAGGCCAGGCGGTAGCGCCACGCCACAGACTGCCTGGCTCTGCTGGTACTCTTTCCAGCCGCTGCCAGCCAGATAACCCCGCACCACCGCCTCCACCGGCAGCGGCTTGAGCCGCTTGACCAGCATCGAGCGCCCCGCCACCTGCGGCGCTTCAGCCGGCGTGACCACACTCTCCGGCGCCTCACCGGTCAGGTGGATCGGGCAAATGGCCAGGCCCTTGGGGCCGAGCTTGTCAAACCAGAACAGCGCCATCTGCGTCAGCAACACACCCTTGCCCGGAATCGGTTCTCCCATGATGACGTCAAAGGCGCTCAGGCGGTCGCTGGCCACCATCAGGATGCGGTCCTCGCCCACGGCGTAGTTGTCACGCACCTTGCCGCGCGCCAGCAGCGGCAGCGAGTTCAGCATCGAGGTGTGCAGCGCAGCGCTCATGCGGCCTTCAGGTCACCACTTGGGCGAGTTCGCCACGGCTGTATTGGCCGGCCACCACCGCCAGGGCGTCGCCCTTGATCTTGCCGGCCTGACCTTCGCAACCAAACTCGAGGTAGCGCTGCCTGCAAATTTTCTTGGCCGCCTCGCGCGCGGGTTTGAGCCATTCGCGGGCATCGAACTTGTCCGGGTTCTCGGCCAGAAATTGGCGCACCGCCGCCGTCATGGCCAGCCGGATGTCGGTGTCGATGTTGATCTTGCGCACACCGAACTGGATCGCCTTCTGGATTTCTTCCACCGGCACGCCATAGGTTTCCTTCATCCGCCCGCCAAACTGGTTGATGGTGGCCAGCAGGTCCTGCGGCACGCTGCTGGAGCCGTGCATCACCAGGTGGGTGTTGGGAATGCGCCGGTTGATCTCCTTGATGCGCTCAATGGCCAGGATATCGCCCGTGGGCTTGCGCGTGAACTTGTAGGCGCCGTGGCTGGTGCCGAGGGCAATGGCCAGCGCGTCGAGCTGGGTGCGCTGCACAAAGTCTGCCGCCTGCTCGGGGTCGGTCAGCAGCTGCTCACGCGTCATGGTCGCGTCGGTGCCGTGGCCGTCTTCCTTGTCGCCCTTCATGGTTTCGAGCGAACCGAGGCAGCCCAGCTCGCCCTCGACCGTGACGCCCAAGGCATGCGCCATATCCACCACCTGGCGCGTCACCTCGACGTTGTAGTCATAGCTGGCAATGGTTTTGCCGTCGGCCATCAGCGAGCCGTCCATCATGACCGAGCTGAAACCCAGGCCGATGGCACCCTGGCACACCGCCGGGCTTTGGCCGTGGTCCTGGTGCATCACCAGCGGGATGTGCGGGTAGCTCTCGATCGCCGCCGCAATCAGGTGCTTGATGAAGGCCTCACCGGCGTACTTGCGGGCACCGGCGCTGGCCTGCAGGATCACGGGGGCACCCACCTCGTCGGCGGCTGCCATCACGGCCTGCACCTGCTCCAGGTTGTTCACATTGAAGGCTGGAATGCCGTAGCCGTGCACGGCAGCATGGTCCAGCAGTTCGCGCATCGAGACGAGTGCCATGGTTGAGTTCTCCCGTAAAAGTTGGTAACCACTTGGTAACTCAACGATTTTAGCCGTGGGAGAAGTCCAGCCGGCTTACGACACCTGGCAGATTTTGAGCATGTTGGTGCCGCCGGGCGAGCCCATTGGCTCGCCGCAGGTGATGGCGTAAATGTCGCCCGATTGCACGATACCGCGCTTGCGCAGATGGTTCTCGGCCTCGATGAGCGCGGTATCGCGGTCGGTGCTGCTGTCCATCAGCAGCGGGCGCACATTGCGGTACAGCGTCATGCGGCGCTGCGTGGCCACCTTGGCGGTCAGCGCGTAGATCGGCACATGCACCAGATGCCGGCTCATCCACAGCGCGGTCGAGCCGCTTTCGGTCATGGCCACAATCGCCTTGGCGCCCAGGTGGTGCGCCGTGAACAGCGCGCCCATGGCGATCGACTGGTCGATCCGGCTGAAGGTCTTGCCGGTGAAATCGGCGTCGAGCAGGACGCTCTCATGCCCTTCGGCCGCGTGGCAGATCTTGGCCATCTCGACCACCGTCTCCAGCGGGTACTTGCCGGCCGCGGTCTCGGCCGACAGCATCACGGCGTCGGTGCCGTCCAGCACCGCATTGGCCACGTCGCTGACCTCGGCCCGGGTCGGCACCGGGTTGGTGATCATCGACTCCATCATCTGGGTGGCGGTAATTACCACGCGGTCGTGCTCGCGCGCGAGCTTGATCATGCGTTTTTGCAACCCCGGCACGATGGCGTTGCCCACTTCCACCGCCAGGTCGCCGCGTGCCACCATGATGCCGTCGCTGGCCAGCAGAATCTCCAACAGCTTGGGGATGGCCTCGGCCCGCTCGATCTTGGCGATCAGCCCCGGCTTGTGGTTGAACTCGGCCGCCGCCACATTGCACAGCTGGCGGGCCATCTCCATGTCGGTGGCGCTTTTGGGGAAACTCACCGCCACGTAATCGGCCTGGAAGCTCATGGCGGTGCGGATGTCGTCCATGTCCTTGGCGGTCAGGGCCGGCGCGGTCAGGCCGCCGCCCTGCTTGTTGATGCCCTTGTTGTTGGACAACTCGCCGCCGAGTTTGACCGTGGTGTGGACCGCATCACCTCGCACCGCATCCACGGTGATGACGATCAGGCCGTCATTGAGCAGCAGCACATCGCCAGCCTTGACTTCACGCGGCAGCGACTTGTAGTCCAGCCCGACTGCATCCACGTCGCCGAGCTCGACCCGGGCCGCATCCAGCACAAATTTCTGCCCCGGCTCCAGCATCACCCGCCCCTGGGCAAATTTGCCGACCCGGATCTTGGGGCCCTGCAGGTCAGCCATGATGGCCACCTCACGGCCAGCACGCTGGGCCGCCTCACGCACCAAACGGGCGCGGTCAATGTGGTCTTGCGCCGAGCCGTGGCTGAAATTGAGTCGCACCACGTTGACGCCGGCGCGGATCATTTGCTCCAACAGGGCGGGATCGCTGGAGGCCGGGCCCAGGGTGGCAACGATCTTGGTGGCGCGACGCGGCATGATGGGTGTCTCCATGTAATTAAGTTCCCATTTTTACACGAAACCGGTTACATCG
>JBEGOC010000199.1:0-2526 GCA_041182225.1 Pseudomonadota bacterium
GTGAAACGGATGAGCGCATGATGGTGCGGCTGTGCGCCCTGGCGCTGCACGCGCATGAGCTGCAATCGGTCTGTCAGGGCGACGGTACGCTGGCCTTTGGCGCCGGCCTTAGCGACCCGGACGAGCCCGATGTCTGGCTGCGCGACTTCACCGGCCGCACCCGGCTCTGGCTGGAAGTGGGGCAACCCGAAGACAAACCGCTGCTCAAGGCCTGCAGCCGTTCCGACCAGGTGGTGCTGTACTGCTTCAGCACCTCGGCCGAGATCTGGTGGCGCGGCATGCAGGCCAAACTGGCTCGGCCGCCCAATCTGGCGGTGTGGCGCATCCCCAGCGCGGCAGCGCAGGCCCTGATCCCGATGGCGCAGCGCAGCATGCAGCTGCAGGCCACGGTTCAGGAAGGCGTCTTGATGCTGGGCGACGGTGCGCTGACGGTGGACGTGGAACCCTCTCGCTGGAAATAGGCGCCGGCGCGTTCAGCGTAGCGGTTGAACCGCCAGGCACTGGCCTCCTGCGTGATGCGGCGCCAGGTCTGGCGTTTTTCAGCCGGGCGCATCTGAGTCCAGTACTGCACCTCGGCGAAGCTGCGGCCGCAGCCCTTGCACTGTTCGTCGCCCTGGCTGGTGGAGCAGATGGCGATGCAGGGGGCGTCGGGCGTGGTGTCGTACCAGGCCAGCCAGGCGTCCAGTGCCGCCGGCGGAAAGGAAAACTCATCCGCCTCCGTCTCATGGTAGAACACCATCAGGGCATACACCTCGGCCAGGGCGCGCGTCGGCGCGGCCAAGGAGAAGCCATCGGGCGAGGGACTTTTCTCGCGCCAGTAATTGATGGCCGACTCGATGTCGGTGATGTGAATGCCTGCCATGGGGGGCCGATGATAGCCGGGGCAACGCCCCCGGGTTCGCAAGGCCTGCCGGGCGCATGGTCTAATCGGGGTTGAAGGGGAGTAGCCCCCCGTTGATGCGTCGTCAATACGTCATGCCCGGGCATGACCGGTGCATCAGATGCCGCAGCCTGCTGCGCGCCATCGGGCAAGACCTTCGCCATGCACTTGCCGTGCAACGCGCGAAGGCGGTCCCCTACCTTTGCCTGCATCCGGTCCGTGTTGATTCACCCGACATTCAAAAGGTATTGCAATGGAACTCTTTTCCGCCGCCTGGTGGTCTGCGCTGCTGGCGATCATCCTGATCGATCTGGTCCTGGCCGGCGACAACGCCATCGTCATTGCGCTGGCCGCGCGCAATCTGCCGCCGCAGCTGCAAAAAAAGGCCATCATCTGGGGCACGGTGGGCGCGATCGGGGTGCGCGCCGTGATGACAGTGGGCGTGGTCTGGCTGCTCAAGGTGCCCGGCCTGATGCTGATCGGCGGCCTGGGCCTGGTCTGGATTGCCTACAAACTGTTGGCCGACCAGGGCGACAACGAGCACACTGCGCCCGTGGCCAGCACCTTCTGGGGCGCCATGAAGACCATCGTGGTGGCCGACGCGCTGATGGGCGTGGACAACGTGCTGGGCGTGGCCGGTGCTGCGCACGGCGCTTTTGACCTGGTGATCATTGGTCTGCTGATCAGCGTGCCGATCGTGGTGTTTGGCAGCTCGGTCGTGCTCAAACTGGTGGAGCGCTTCCCCGCCATCATCCAGATCGGCGCGGCGGTGCTGGCGCTCACGGCGGCCAAAATGATTGTGAACGAACCCTGGCTCGACGCCGTGTTCGACGCGCCCGGGCTGCCCGGCACGGCCGCGCGCTGGAGCACCTACAGCGTCGCCGTGCTCGGGGTGCTGCTGGCCGGCCGTTGGGCGACCCAGCGCAACGCAGCGCCGGGCTGACTCCCGGCCGGGGTGCTATGCTGACCGCATGAAACTCCTGCTCAAATGGCTGCTCAGTGCCGCCGCCCTGCTGGCGGTGGCCTACCTGTACGGCGGCGTCGAGGTCCGCAGCTTTCAGTCGGCCCTGCTGGCGGCATTGCTCATCGGTCTGTTCAATCTGCTGCTGCGACCGCTGCTGGTGCTGCTGACACTGCCGGTCACCATCGTCACGCTGGGGCTGTTCCTGTTTGTCATCAATGCCCTGATGTTCTGGTGGGCGGCCGGTCTGCTGGACGGCTTTTATGTGCGCAGTTTCAGCGCAGCGCTGCTGGGCTCGCTGATCTATTCGGCCTTTGGCGTGGTGATCGACTCAGCGCTCGAGCGCCTGTTCCCGAAGCAGTGATTCCAGTTGCCGGCGCCGGGTGTCGATGATCGACGCCTCGATGTGGTCGGCACTGCCACGGGCGCTGCCGCTCTGGCGCAACAGGTCCTGGGCGGCGGTGAGCCGGTCCAGGGCACCGGCCAGGTCGAGCCGGGCCACCTGCGCCTCGGCCTCGGCACGCAGCCCGCGCAGCGGCAGCGCCTGCAAGGCATAAGCGGCGGCCAGCCGCTGCCAGGCCTGGGCGTCACGCGGATGGGTCGCCAGCCAGGTCTGCAAGCGCTCGGTCAGCCCGCCCACGCCGGTGCCGGTCAGCAGCGCCAGCTGGGCCTGCAGCATGAGCTG
>JBEGOC010000200.1:0-2566 GCA_041182225.1 Pseudomonadota bacterium
GCGAACCAGGCGACCGCCGGCGGCAGCGGCGGGTCAGAGGTGTGGACCCGGACCAGCTCAACCGCCGGTTGCGGCCAGCGCGCCGCCACATCGGCCGGGCGCCAGCCCGGCGGCATCAGCCAGACCCGCAGCTTGTCGGGCCAGTGCCGGGCGCGCCAGCTGTCGCGCAGCAGCGCCCAGTAGACCTGGGCATTGGCCCACAGCGGGTCCCAGCTATTGAGCGGCGTGCGCGTGCCGTAGACGCAGGGCTCGGCCTCGGTCTCGGCCTGAAAGGTGCCAAACAGCCGGTCCCACAGCACCAGCATGCCGCCGTAGTTCTTGTCCAGGTAGCGGTCATTGACGGCGTGGTGCACCCGGTGGTTGGAGGGTGAGCAGAACACCCGGTCAAACCAGCCGAGTTTGCCGATCTGCTCGGTGTGCACCCAGAACTGGTAGAGCAGGTCGATCAGCGCCACGATGCCAAAAATCAGCGGCGGCACCCCGGCCACCGCCATTGGCAGGTAAAACAGCCAGCCCAGCAGGGCACCACTGCTGGTTTGGCGCAGCGCGGTCGACAGGTTGTACTGCTGGCTTTGGTGGTGCACGCTGTGTGCCGCCCACAGCACCGCCACCCGGTGCCCACCACGGTGCAGCCAGTAGTAGCAAAAATCGTAGAACAGCAGCGCCACCAGCACGCCGGGGACGCTGTGCCAAAAGGCCTGGTCCGGGAACAGCGCCACCGAGGCGTAGACCGCGCTGTAAATGCCAATGGTCAGCAACTTGCTGAAAACGCCGCTGAGCTGGCTCAGCACGCCCAGGCTGATGCTGTTGATGGCGTCGTTCAGGCGGTAAGTGTTGCGCCCGGTGCCGCGCCGCTCACGCGCCAGGCCCCAGGCAAACTCCAGCCCGATCAGCAGCAGAAACACCGGCGTGGCCAGCACAATCACTTGGAATGGCGTCATGGCTCGATTGTGCCGCGGCTGGCTGCACAATGCGACCCTGAGCCGGCGCTTCGCTGCGCGGCATCCGACGACTTGGCAGGAGACCCCAATGCTGACCCCGACCTTTGAGGTACTGGACCCGCGCTTTGCCCGCCATGCCCCTGGCAATGTGCATCTGGAGAAGCTGTTTACCGGCTGCCGCTGGGCGGAAGGCCCGGTCTATGTGCCGGCCGGGCGCTACCTGCTGTGGTCCGACATTCCGAACGACCGGGTGATGCGCTGGGACGAGACCGACGGCTCGGTCTCGGTGTTCGAGCAGCCGGCCTGGAACGCCAACGGCCACACCCTGGACCGCCAAGGCCGGGTGCTGAGCTGCGAGCACCGCGGCCGCTGCGTGTCGCGGCGTGAGCACGACGGCCGGCGCACGGTGCTGGCCAGCCACTGGGCCGGCAAACGCCTGAACTCGCCCAATGACCTGGTGGTCAAGTCGGACGACAGCATCTGGTTCACCGACCCGACCTACGGCATCGACTCGGATTACGAGGGTGACGCCGCTGAATCCGACATCGGCGCGTCCTGGGTTTACCGCCTTGACCCGCACAGCGGCGAGGTGCAGCCGGTGGTGCAGGACATGGTGCGCCCCAACGGCCTGGCCTTCTCGCCCGACGAGCGCTGGCTGTATGTGGTGGACACCGGCGCCAGTCATGTGCCCGACGGCCCCCGCCTGCTGCGCCGCTACGCCGTGGCCCCGGACGGCCGCAGCCTGCAGGACGGGCAGCACTTTGCCGATTGCAGCATTGGCCTGTTTGATGGCGTCCGGTTTGATGTGGATGGCAACCTGTGGGCCGGCGCCGGTGACGGCGTGCACTGCCTGGCCCCTGACGGCACGCTGATCGGCAAGGTGCGCGTGCCCGAGGTGGTGGCCAACGTCTGCTTTGGCGGCCCCAAACGCAATCGGCTGTTCATTTGCGGCACGACCTCGCTGTACGCGGTGTACCTGAAAGCCACCGGGGCGGGCTGAGCCGCTAAACTGCCGAGCATCACCCGGCCCAAACCGCAACCGGAGCTCAAGCGACCATGACCGAACTCGCGCAATTCCTGTCCTGCCGCGACCTGCTGCTGACGCACCGCACCGATTACGACGCCGCCGTCCAGGCCTTCCAATGGCCGGTGCTGGCGCACTTCAACTGGGGGCTGGACTACTTTGACAGCATCGCCAGGGACAACCCGGCGCCGGCGCTGCACATCGTGGAAGACTCGGGCCAGCAGTTTCGGCTGAGCTATGCCGAACTGTCGCAGCGCTCCAACCAGGTGGCGAACTGGCTGGTGTCGCTGGGCGCACGCAAGGGTGACCGCATCCTGCTGATGATGGGCAATGAGGTGCCGCTGTGGGAAACCATGCTGGCGGCCATCAAGCTGGGGGCGGTGTTGATTCCGGCCACCACGCTCTTGTCAGGTGACGACCTGGCCGACCGGCTGCAACGGGGCAAGGTGCGCCACGTCATCACCAACGCCGCCGGCATGGCCAAGATCATCGACCTGCCGCCGTCGGTCACGGCCGGCCTATCGCTGGTCAGCGTCTCCAGCGGGGCGGCCGGGCTGCCCGCCGGCTGGACCGACTACTGGCACTCCAAGCAGGCCAGCAC
>JBEGOC010000201.1:0-21734 GCA_041182225.1 Pseudomonadota bacterium
GACACATAGACCCCCAGCGTTAATGCCGGCAGCAACAGGTTGCGGATAGCGTCCCACGGTGACTCAAAGACCGACACATAGCCCGACGCCGAGGGCAACCAGCGCAGATGCACCGCAAACAGCAAAATCAGCAAGATACCAAGCCAGAAGGTGGGCACGCCCAGCGCCAGCGCGCTCCAGCCGCTCAAGGCCCGGTCCAGCAGCGAGCCCGGCTTGAGCGCGCTGAGTACCGCCACCGGAATCCCCAGCAACAAGCCGACCAGCGTCGCAGCCAGGCCCAGTTGCAGGGTGGCCGGGATGCGTTGCCCGATCAGGTTGAGCACCGGTTCCCGGTTCTGGATCGACAAGCCGAAATCCCCTTGCAGGGCGCTGCCCAGCCAGGCGGCGTACTGCACATGCACCGGGCGATCGAGCCCCAGCCGTACCGTGACCGCCTGAATTTGCTCAGGCGTGGCGTTTTCACCCACCATGGCCGCCACCGGGCTGCCAGGCACCGCGTAAATCATGGCCCAGATGCCGGTAGAGGCAATCAGCAGCACCGGCAACAGCTGCAGCAAGCGTCGCAGGATGAATGCAATCATGGCTTGCCCCCAGGTGCGTCCACCACCTCATGGCGGTCTTCCAGCACCTTGGCCAGAGTACGGCCCAAGGTGTCGAGCGACAGGATAGTCAGGGTCAGGACCAGGCCCGGAAACACGGCGTAAGTCGGGGCATCGTGCAAAAAGGACTTGCCAGTGCGCAGCATCTCACCCCAACTCGGGGTCGGCGGCGGAATACCGACGCCCAGAAAGGCCAGCGAGGCTTCGATCAGGATGGCCACCGACGACAGGATCACAACCTGCACAAGAATCGGGCTCCAGGCGTTGGGCAGTACGGTGCGGAACATGTTGTAGGACGCGGAGCCGCCCAGTGCCTCCACCGCCGTGACAAAGTCCCGCTTGCGCAGGGACAGCACCTGGGCCCGGGTGATGCGGGCAAAACTCGGAATCCCGGTGATACCTACCGCCACCAGCGCCGCCATCTGGCTGCGCCCGAGCACCGCGATCAGGGCCATCGCAAACAAAATGCCGGGCAGGGACAGCAACACGTCGACAAAACGCATCAGCAGTGTGTCGCGCCAGCCGCCAAAAAAACCGGCCATCAGCCCGATCGGCACGCCAATCAATCCGGCGATACCAACGGCACCGGCCGCTGTCAGCAAGGAAGTGCGGGCGCCATAGATCACGCGGGCAAAAATGTCGCGACCCAGCTCGTCGGTGCCGAACCAGTGCACCGGCCCTGGCGCCTGCAACATGTTGACGTAATCTTGCGTCAGGGCATCGAAGGGCAGGATCCATCGCGCCAGAAGAGCCGTCAGGATCATCAGCGTCAGGAACAGCAGGCTGAGCAAGGCCCCTTTGTGCGCCAGCACTCGACCGGCGGTTTGCCGCGTGCGATGCAAGCGCCCGCTCATGACAGTGGCCCGGCGTGGTGACAGGCCACGCGGGTGGGCAAACCCGGGTAAGCCACAAATGCCGGGGATTCGCGTTGGCACAACGCGGTGGCCTTGAAGCAACGCGGGTGGAAGTAGCAGCCGGTGGGCGGCGATGCCGGGTTGGGAATATCGCCCTGCAGCAGGATGCGCTGGCGCTTGGCGCGGGCACCGGGGTCTGGCACCGGTACTGCCGACATCAGGGATTGGGTATACGGATGAAGGGGGGTGTCGTACAACGCTGCCTTGGTGCTTTCTTCGACGATACGGCCCAGGTACATCACCGCGACCCGGTCCGAGATGTGCCGCACCACCGACAGGTCGTGGGCGATGAACAGGTACGCCAGGGACAGCTCCCGCTGCAGGTCCTGCAGCAGGTTGATCACCTGCGCCTGGATCGACACGTCCAGCGCGGCCACCGGCTCGTCCAATATGAGCAGTCGCGGCTTGAGCGCCAAGGCGCGGGCAATGCCAATGCGCTGGCGCTGTCCGCCCGAGAACTCTTGGGGGTAGCGTTGCATCATGGTCTGGGAGAGCCCAACCATCTCAAACAGCTGCGCCACCCACTGCGCACCACCCATCTCGTCATAGAGACCGTGGATGCGCAAGGGCTCGGCCACGATATCGCCCACGGTGAGCACCGGGTTCAGCGACGAGTAGGGGTCCTGGAAGATGTACTGCATGTGGCGGCGCACCTGCCGCATGGCGTCACCAGGCAGCTGCGTGATGTCTTGCCCGTCAAACAGCACCCGCCCGCCCGATTTGGGAATCAAGCCCATGATGGCGCGACCGGTGGTGGTCTTGCCACAGCCGGACTCCCCGACCAAGCCCACAGTTTGGCCGGCACGCACCGTCAGACTCACCCCGTCTACTGCCCGCACCCAGCCCACGCGGCGACGCAAAATACCAGCTTTGATCGGGTAATAGACCTGGAGCTGGTCCACCACCAGCAAGGGGGCCGCGGCTGGCACCTCGGCCGAGGTCGGGCTACGCGGCTGCGCAGGCAACTTGGGCTCGGCCGCCGTGAGCAGCGACTCGACCTCGTCCGGAAAATGACAGGCACTGGCGTGGCCGGGCCCGGCGGGACGCAGGGCCGGATCTTGCGCGGCACACACCGGCCGATGCCGGCCAATCGGGCACCGCGGATGAAAGGCACAGCCGGTCGGCAGCGCGGTGGGGGTGGGCGGCTGGCCGATGATGGGCACCAGGCGCGTGTCCACCGTGTCAATCCGGGGCACGCTGCGCAGCAAGCCCACGGTGTAGGGGTGCCGCGGTTGCGCAAAGATAGCCCGCACCGGGCCGGACTCGACAATCCGGCCGCCATACATCACGGCCACCTGGTCGGCCACTTCCGCCACCACCCCCAGGTCATGGGTGATCAGGATGACGGCCGCGCCAGTGTCCGCCTGCCGCTTGGCCAGCACTGCCAGCACCTGGGCCTGCACGGTCACATCCAGTGCCGTGGTGGGTTCGTCCGCAATGATGAGCTTGGGGCGCCCTGACATCGCCATCGCAATCACGGCGCGCTGGCGCATGCCGCCAGAAAACTGGTGCGGAAACTGTGCCACCCGGCCCTCGGGATCCGGAATGTCGACCTCGCGCAGCAACGCGATGGCGCGCTGCGTGGCTTGGCCTGACGTAACCTGGCCATGGGCCACCTGGCCCTCGATCACTTGCCGCCCGATCGGCAAAACCGGGTTCAGGGTGGTGGTCGGGTCCTGGAACACCATGCCCACATCCCGGCCCCGGGTCTTGCGCAACGCCTCGGCCCCCAGCGTGGTGAGCTCAATCCCGTCCAGCTCGATCGAGCCCTGCACCTGCGTATCCGGGGCCAGCAAGCCGCTGATGGCCAGCGAGGTCACACTCTTGCCCGAACCCGACTCCCCAACAATGCCCAGCACCTGGTTGGCACTGACCTCAAAGTCAATGCCACGGACCGCCGGCACCGGACGGCCCGAACCGACAAAGGTGACCGTCAGGCCGCGGACCCGGAGCGTCAACGGAACCCTATGGTGCGGAAGACCGGCATGTTGTCAATTTCGCGGGTGATGCCGCCCACGTTCTTGGCGGCCACGATCAGGCCAATGTCGTAGGTGTTGGTCGGAATGGCAAAGGCCGACTCGACCAGCACCTTGTTCAGGTTGTCGTAGGCGGCCTTGACTTCAGCACCCGCGCCGAAGGTTTTTTCCACCCGGGCAATGGCCTCGACATAGGCCGGATGCGGGTGCGGATCGCCCAGCACCGGGTTTTTGGCGGTGCGGTAGATGCTGTTGGTGGCCACCCGGGTCGGGAACTTCTGGATATTGCCGATGCCGCCAAACAAGGCGTTGAACTTGCCCGCCAGCAATGCGGTGGTGAACTCGGGAGCCCCCATCACGTCGAGCTGAACCGTCATGCCGACCTTGGCCAGGGTACTTTGCACCACCTGGCTGATCGCCACCGAGGCCTGGTCACCCCCATTGACGAGGATCTTCCAGTTGTTCATGTCGGCCTGCGACAGCCCGGACTCCTTGAGCAGGGCACGGGCTTTGTCCAGGTCGAAGGCATACCTGGTGTCGTAAGACTTGTCCGCCGCCGGGCTGGCGGGCGCCCAGGGCAGGGCAGTGACCTCGCCGAGTCCGGCATAACCCACCTGCAGGATGGCCCGACGGTCCATCAGGTGGTTGAAGGCCTGGCGAAACTTCTCGTTGCGGAACGGTCCCTGGGTGGTATTGATACGGAACACCTGGACCAGGGGGCCCGGCCCCTGCACCAGCTGGTAGCCTGCGGCACGCAGGCGCAAGGCCGCGCGTGAATCGCCGCCATAGATCATGTCCACCGCACCTGACTCCAACGCGGCGCTGGCCGCGTCGTTGTCGCTGAAGAAGGTCAGCACCACCTCGCTGAGCAAGGGCTTCTCCGCGCGCCAGTACTTGGGGTTGACCACCATGCGCACCCGCTGCCCCAGCACCCGCTCGGCCAGCATGAACGGGCCGGTGCCGGCCGGTTTGGTTTCCACCGTGTCAATGCCTGCCGGGTCAATCGGTGAAATGAACTGCAGCAGGTCGGTGATCTGCTTGTCCGGCATCGGGGCGCTGAAGTTCAATCGGATCGTGAACGGGTCCACCACCGTCCAGTCTTTCACCGACGCCATGGTGGCGTACAGGTTTTTGCCCAGCTTGGGATCGGCAGCCTTCTTGAGGGTGGCCGCCACCGCCTCGGCATTCATCGGCGCGCCGCTGTGAAACGTCACATCGCGACGCAGCGTCAGCGTCACCGAGTTGTTGCCGGCCCCTACCGACCAGGCCGACGCCAAATTGGGAATAGCCTGCCCTTCGGGGGTGTACTCGATCAGGCTGTCGTACAGGCTCTTGATCAAGGGAAAGTTTTGTGAGGAGAACTGTGCCGGATCATAGTTGACGATATCGGCCAGGATGGCCACCCGCAAGCGGCCGCCCTTGAGCGCCTGGGCTTGGGCCGACAGGGGTGACCACAAGGTGGTGACGGCGACCGCTGCCGAGGCGGCCAGGACAGTACGGCGGGCAATGCTAGGTTTCATGGTGGAGTTCCTCGTGACAAAAACAAAAGGGCAGCTTGAGCGATCTTCATGGGCGGACGCCACGCCAATCGGCCAGCGGGTCCAGCGGGTACACCGGGCGCGGCAGCCGCTCCCAGGGCAGGCTGAGCACATCCGACTGGCCGGGGCCGCTGGTGTCCACCCGGATCACCTGGGACGACAGGGCGGCAAAATACTGGAAGTTCGAGGCGGTCTTCAGCACCGCCGCTTTGTACTGGCGGGGATCAATGCCCATGAACTCATAGACATCGGGCAAATTGCCCGCCACGCCCCGGTACTCACTGACCAGCAGGGTGACCGGGCCGACCTGGAACACCACCGTGCAGCCCATGTCGATCTCGGCCTGGTAGTAATTGCGCAGGGGCACCATGCCGCGGTGAATGCGCCCCACCGTGCCGGTGACCGTGAGCGGCTTGAAGAACTTCGGCGCGGAATGTCCCCCCAAGGCCAAGGTCACCTGGGCGCCCTCACCGGCAACCACCAACGTGGCCACGGTGCCAGGCTCAATCAGCGGCATCAGGACGCGGCTGCGAATGCCCAAGCGCAAAATGGACTCAAGGATCAGGTTACTGTCACCTGAGGAGCCGCCAAACACGGTGTCGCCCGTGTCGCTCAGCACCACCAGACCCTGGGCCGCCTGGTCGGCCAGTCGCACCGCATCGTCAATCGGGACCGCATCTTTTTTCTGAAACTCAGCGCGCAGCGACCATGCCAGATCGGCCAGCCCATCGGCGACGCGTTCCGCCAGCGCTGGGTCGTTGTCGGTCACGACCACCGTGGACCAGCCCCCCTCAGCCACGTCGAGCCAGGGCTGCATCGGGTAGTTGGACGCCTGCAGGACACGCGGGTCAGCCTCGGCGGCGCGAGCAGCGTCAAACCAGGTCTTCATCGGGCCCTGCGCGGTCAGGAATTGCTCCTGGTGAGACAACAAGGGCAGTTTGCGCCAGGCCATGACGGGGCGGGCGCCGCCGCACAGGATTTTGAGCATGACCTCGGCCCCGATCCGGCCGGTGTCATAGGGATCATGCGGCTGGGTCCGGTGGCCAACGATGGCCGTGCTCAAGGCCACCATTTTCTGGGTGATGTTGGCGTGGTGGTCCAAGCCCAACACGATGGGCACGTTGGGGCCAAGGACATCGCGGCAGGTTTGCAGCTGGGCGCCTTCGACGTCGTCGATGCCGTCGGCGGCACAGGCGCCATGCACCTGCAAAGACAGTCCATCAATCGGGCCGGCCGCCTGCAGGCCCAGGCGAATTTTCTGCTCGAAGAAACGGTAGGCCTTTTGCGTGATGCGTCCACCTGCCACCGCCCAGCCGCGCACGATGGGCACCATCTCGATCGCATGCCCGGCTTTCTCGATGACATCGAGAAAGCCCCCTATCTCTCCGACGCCGCGAAAGGTGTCCAGAATGGCCGGTCCCTCGACGATGCCAAAGGCCTCGTAGTCGCGCAGGGTGGTGGCGACCGGGTTGAAGTCGTTTGTTTCCTGACCAATGTGAATGAGCGCGATACGCATCTTTTCAATGATAGTCATTGCGTTTCGCGCGGCTGCCCAGGCGGCGTTTCATGCAGCGAAACAAGGGTGCAGTGTTCACAAAATTCCCAAGCGTGTGAACACACTGGCCAGTGACTCACCCGTCAACAGGGCGGCGCGGGTGTGGTTTTCCCCTTTAACCTTGTCAAGAGCCAAGTCCAGCACGGCATGCTCATGCGAACGCGGGATCACCACAATCCCATCGACGTCGCCAAAAATCAGATCGCCGGAGTCGATGCTGACGCCCCCGCACTCGACGCGAACATCCCGGTCGACCATGCGCGCGCGTCCTTTGGTATCGAGCGGGCCGATGCCGCCATGGAACACCGGAAAATCCATCTCGCGGATCTGTCGCACGTCACGCACCAGGCCGTCGGTGACACAGCCCGCCGCGCCCCGCACCTTGGCCGCGGTCGACAGCAACTCGCCCCAGGGGGCAATCCGCTCGGTGGGGCCATTGCAGGCCAGCACCACGACATCGTGCGCCTGCAAATCGTCCACCAGGGCAATTTCAACCTCATAGGGGTTTTCCCCCTCCCGCAGCGCGTAGGCTGGCATGTAGAGCCCGGTCCGCGCCCGCCCGACCATGACATGACGCTCATCAAGTGGCCGCACGAAGGGCTTCATGGCACGGCGCACCAAGCCCAGACTGTCCATGATGTCGGACAGGATGGCGGAGCTCAGGGATTTGAGTTGGGAGGGGTCAATCGCAGTCATCAGGGCAGCTCCTTGATCATGAAACCGGTGCACCGTGCACTGTTGGCACAGTCCTGATCAGCATCCTACACAGCGCAGGCACAGTCCGTAAATACCCAACCGGCAGCCCTCGGGGAAACACGCTTGACGCTCTCTGGGTTCGGGTATAAGCTGAAAAAAGGCTGGTGCCGGCAGCATGGACCGGACTCGGCCGGGGCTGCGGATGGCGGCCTCCCGTTCAAATAAGTTTCGAGGTGAACAATGAGCTTGGACCGGCGTTATGTGGTGACCCCTGTACACAAAGCCATGCAGTTGCTGGATGCTTTGGTGGCGAGCAAGGAGCCCATGACCTTGTCGGACCTGGCCGCGTGCACCGCCCTGCCCAAGACCACCGCATTCCGTTACCTGTACACCTTGCGGGCTTCCGGTTTTGTGGGCTACGACGATACCTCCGAGCGCTACCTGATCGGATCGCGCGTGGCTGTCACGGCCCCGCTGAACACACAGGCTGAGCGCATTCGGGAGGCGGCGCACCCGGCACTCCGGCGCTTGCAGCGGCAGTTCAATGAGACCGTGAACCTGGCGGTGCGTGATGGCAGCGACATCGTCTACATCGACATGGTCGGCTCCACACGGCTGCAACACACAGAAGCCATGATCGGCAAGCGGGACCCCCTGTATTCGACCGCGCTGGGCAAAGCCATTTTGCTCACGCTGGGGTCATCCGAGCTTGATCGCGTGGTGCCGCGGCAGATGCCATCGCGCACTCCGCACACCATCACCAACCGGGACCAGTTTTTGGACAATATCGCGCAAAGCGCGCTGCGCCATTACGCGCTGGACCTGGAAGAAAACGAGGTGGGCGCCCGTTGTGTGGCGGCCGCCATTTGCTCACCCCGCAGTGGCGACGCCATCGCCGCCATCAGCATCTCCGGGCCGTCACAATTGATGTCCATGGAAACCTTGGACCGGATGGGCCGGGTGCTGGCCCGGACGGTGAGTCATCTGGAGGTGTCAGAAACACTGCAGTAAAACGGCGCCGCGCGCCCGGCGCTCAGCGCCGGGTCGGCCCAGCCGTTTCATGGCAAGAAACACCCGGCGGTTCAGCCCGCCGGGGCCTGGGCCCGCACCGCCTGAATCAGACCCTTCATGTAGCCCACAGCAAAAATCTGGCCACGGATCATGTAGCCGGGTTGGTCGTTGCGCTCGCCCTCCATGGTCGGGTTGTGGTCGGGACGCAAGGGGCCGTCGTAGCCAATGTCGTGGTAAGCCTTCATGGCCTCGAACATGTCGGTCTTGCCTTCGTCATGAAAGGTTTCTTCAAACAGCGGCACACTGCCCCGAATGTCACGAAAGTGGGCAAAAAAGATTTTGTTGCGGCGCCCGAAATGCCGAATCGCATCGGGAATATTCACGCCCGGCATGGCCGCAAAGTTGCCCTGGCAAAGCGTGATGCCATTGCTGGGGCTGGGAGCCATTTCCAGCACCCGGTCAAACGCCGCCACATCGCGCAGAATACGCGCCAGGCCACGCACTGGAGACATCGGCGGATCATCCGGGTGCAGGGCCAGCTTCACCCCAGCCGCCTCGGCCACTGGCAGGGCATGCCGCAGAAAATAAGCCAGGTTGTCCCACATCTGCGCATCGGTGGTCTCACCCGCGTAGGTCAGGGCCGTGGCGGCCGGGTCACGGGCATCAAACTGAGTGACCAGCGCGCCGCCCCGCCCGGGCATGTCAAACGCGGTACGCAGCCAGTTGAACACCGCCATGAAGTTGTAGCAATACACCGGGATGCCGGCCCGCCCCATGTTGACGATGCTCTGGCAGACACTGGCGATGTCGTCGTCACGACCCGGCATCCCGAGCGTAATGCGATCCGACAGCTGGTAGCCCTCGATCACTGACAGCGTCAGGCCCTGCGCCTCAACCTGACGGCGCATGGCCAGGAGGTCCTCGTAAGCCAGCGGCGGACCCTGCTCGCGCTGTGGTGCCATCGACAAACCGGCAACGGTGCTGACGACGTCAGTCATGCCCATTTGCCGGGCCAGGCGCAGATCAGTGTCCGCCAAGGGGCGCGATACCATCGCAAGCTTCATACAACACTCCTGTGAAAGTCAGCGTCCATCGGCGCACTTTACACGGCTGGCCGGTCGTCATCGGCCAAGCCCGCTGCCTTCATGTCGTGCTGCAACCGGGCAAAACCGCGCCAGGCGACCACGCCAAGCAGGGCGGAGAGCACGAACAGCCAAACCCCCAGGCCAGTACTGCCGGGCACATGGCCCTTGGCATCCCAGCCCAGGTAAAGTGCCATGCCGGCAAAGGGCGCGATCGCGCCGCGTACCCCGGTCAGGGTGACGTGGATGCCCATGTAGGCCGACAGCTGCTCCTTGGGCGCAAAATCATTGTGACCCAGTTGCCAGGCCAAGGTGCCTCCGGCATTGACCAGGCTGGTCAGAAAGCGGCCCAGCGCCAGCCAGACCAGCGACAGATGGAAGGCACCCCAGAACATCACCAGCGTGCCGATCACCCACAAGGCATTTTGGCGCGCGCGAAATTCGCTTACATGCACTCGGTCAAAATAGCGGGCCCACATGTGAATGGTGGTGAAGTTCAGCAAGAATGGGATGATCAGCACGATGCCGATGCTGGTGGCGTAGTTGGCCCCAATTTGCTTGGAAAGCAGGTACACCAGCGGCGGCTCCAGCATCATGGCCGCCAGGCCCGAGATGAATTGAAACCACTGGTAGCGGGCGTAATGCGGGTCGGCCCGCAGAATTGCCAGAAAGTTGTTGCGCCCCGGGCGGTCGCGGCCACTGCGCCGCTCCAGCACCTGGTGGCGTTTTTCGCCTTGCAGGCTGACGCCGGAATAGGCCCACACCCCGATGCCTCCGGCCAGCAAGCCCCCAGCATAGAGCCAGCGAAAACTCTCGGGGTGCGAGTCCAGCAACAGGCTGCCGAGACCGGTGGTCAGCACGATCATGAAACCGGTGATGGCCTGTAAACGCCCGGTGATGTGGGCCCGCAAGCCACGGTCGTAGTTCAGGCTCCAGGCGACGCTGCGCAAGGTGATGATGCCGGCGATCAGCAGCCGGCTCAGCACGACCGCGCCGACCAGTATCCAGCTGCCCAGCACCGACTGGGGGCTCAGTGCAATCGCGGCCACGCACAGCAGCACCACCAACTGCAACACGGTGACCAGCGGCACCTTGGCGCGACCCGTCGCCAGGCGGTTCCAGAAAAAACTCGACAGGTTGCCAAACATCGAAGCCGCTGAAATCACCGCAATCATCCAGGGCTGGGCGTCAAAGGCCTTGGCGGCCAGCACCGCCACGAAGCCGCCCTCGAGCATGCCGGTGGCCACCGGCATGCTCAGCTCGGTCCACTGCTCACGTCGAAAGGACTGCCGTACCGCGGGTTCGAGCCCCGTCGGGACGCTGAAGGTCTCTAGCAGGGACATGTCACGATCAGGAGGCCGGGGACCGGGGTCCGCGGGCGTGTCTGGCTATCAGAGGTGTCGGCGCTGTGTCGCATCAAGGAGGAGTCGGGCCCGTGCGTTCCACGATCAGGCGGTAGTGCTCAGTCCGCCGGTGGCGGGCAAAGTTGAAGGTGGTTTCCCGGTAGGAGCGGCCCAGGTCCAGGTCACAGCGGCTGACGATAACTTCGTCATCCGCACTGCTGCAGCGCGCCGCAATCTCGCCGGTTGGCGTGATGATGCAACTGCCGGCAATCATCTCCACACCCTCCTCCATGCCCGCCTTGGCAATCCCGATCACCCAGGCACTGTTCTGATAGGCGCCCGACTGCATCGACAGCTCATTGTGGAACTGACCCAAACGATCGTGGTCGGGTGCTGCTGGATGGTGCACGGGCGTGTTGTAGCCGCAAAAAATCATGTCAACGCCTTGCAGTCCCAATACCCGGTAGGACTCCGGCCAGCGCCGGTCATTGCAGATGATCATGCCGGCCACACCACCCCAGGCCTGCCAGGCGCCGAATCCCAGGTCACCCACCTCAAAATAGCGCTTCTCCAGGTTCTGGAACGGGGTCTCGGGCCGGTGATCGGCATGCCCTGGCAGATGAATTTTGCGGTACTTGCCGATGATGCGCCCGTCGGCCTCGACCAGGATCGAGGTATTGAAACGCCGCTTGCGGCCACTGGACCAGTCCAGTTCGCAGTAGCCCAGGTGAAAGCCGACGCCGAGCCGACGCGCCTCGTCAAACAGCGCGCGGGTCTGGGGTCCGGGCATGTCCCGCTCAAACCAGGCGTCAACCTCGTCCTCATCTTCCGTGAACCAATGCGGAAAAAACGCGGTCAGTGCCGCCTCGGGATAGGCCACGACTTCGGCGCCCAGGGCCTTGGCCTGCCGCATCAGATCGATCATGCGGCGTACCACCGTCACCCGGCTTTCCGTGCGCGCAATGGGCCCCATTTGGGCGGCGGCAATGACCAGATGGCGGCCCATGCTCAGCCTCCCAGGCTGCCGGGGGCTACATCGGTGGCCAAATGGGCCACGCAATCGCCCCGCTCGACCCGGCCAAAATGCCGTTGGCAAACCACCATGCCGTCGCGCCGGAAATAGCAGGGCACAGGAGCCCGCGCCGGGTTGTCCACAAAATGGATTTGTCCTGCCAACTGGCCTTGCTTCACTTCGGCACCCAGGTCGACCAAGGGCTCGAGCAGGCCGGCCTCTGTGGCATACACATAGTGCTCGCGGCTGGAGACTTCGACATACCGAATGACCTGCGGCGGGGTCGTCTCACTGGGGACGGCCGGCAGCACACCCGCAAAGCGCAAAAAGTTGTGTACCCCATCGTCGAGCATGGCCAGGCTGCTGCGGTTGACGTCACCGCCCCCACCAAACTCCCCCCCGAGCGACAACAGACCGCGCTTGACTGCGGCCGCACTCGCCAACCGGCCTTCGGGGTTGTAGGCCCAGATCAGGCTCAGCGGGGCACCAAAGGCCTTCAGGGCAGCCAGCGCGCGTGCATCCAGCGCCGGATCATCGCTGTTGCGCATCGAGCAAAACGGCACATAGCGCAACGATGAGCCACCGGAATGCAGGTCGTGGTGGTAGTCGGCCATCGGGTACAGCACGCTGTCGATGTAATGTGCGATGGCAAAGGTGGGGGTACCCTGCGGGTCGCCCGGGAAGGCGCGATTGAGGTTGCCCTGGTCGATCGGCGAGACCCGGGTACCGGCCATGGCCGCTGGCAAATTGGCGGCGGGCAGGATGATCACCCGGCCCTTGATGTGCTGGGGTTCAAGTTCGCGAATCAACTTGGCCAGGACAATTTGACCCTCATACTCGTCGCCATGGTTGCCGGCCATCAGGAACACGGTCGGGCCGTCGCCGTTTCGGATCACCGCGATCGGAATGGCAATGGCGCCGTAAGCAGAACGGGTCACCGAATGCGGCAGGTGGAGCCAGCCCACTTGCTTGCCTTGGCGGTCATAGTCGATGTCGGTAAAAATCAGGCTGGGATTCGTCATGGCTCAGCTCCTGTGAAATGGGTTGTCGACGACTGCTGCGGCATCGGGCCGGCGGAGACTCAATGGCTTCCCTTAATGCCACCATTGACCCGAAAGCACCAGGCCACGGGCAGCGAAGCGGTGCTCTCCGGTGATCACCTCGCCCACCACATCTTTGTACTGGGTCGGTTCGGCCCACACCTCAAAAATGCTGGCATCCCCGACCGAGCCCGGCTTGAGGGAACCCAGGTCCGGGCGCCGGATGGCCCGGGCCGCATGGCTCGTGCCACAAGCCACCACCTCGGGCAGTGTCATGCCCAGCGCATGGAACTTGGCCAGCGTTTGCAGCAGGTCGAACGCCGGCCCATTGATGGAGAGGATGTGCACGTCCGAGGAGATCACGTCGGGCTTGAAACCGGCGGCCAGCATGGCGCGGCTGGTGGCAAAGCCGCACGAGCCGGCACCATGGCCGATGTCGAAAATCACACCCCGCTCACGCGCCGCCAGCACCTCCGGTCGCACACCGCCGCCGGGCTGCGAGGGCGCATTGGGAAACGGCCGGAAACAGTGGGTCAGGATGTCACCGGGCCGCAGGCGTGACATCACCTCCAGCCGCGACGGTGGCGGATGGTCCAGGTGCGCCATCAAGGGCAGCCCGGTGGCTTCGGCCACTTCCAGCGCCATGTCCATCGGGGCAATGCCAGCGCTGCCGCTGGCGCCTCGGCCGACCCGGACCTTGATACCGACCACCAAGTCAGCGTTTTCGCGCGCGACCCGCGCGCACTCCTTGAGGTCGAGCAGGCGCAGGTCTTCCGCTTCGCCCACCATTACTGTGTCTGAAAACGCGAAGATACCGGCAAACGACAGGTTGAGCAGCGGCAGGATGCGTACCGGCAGTGCCGGTTCGATCACGTGCTTGCGAAACCCAGGGAAATTGCCCGGGCCGGCCGTGCCGGCATCCACAAAGGTGGCGGTGGCGCTGGTGCGCGCCAGCGCCACCGCATCGACACCGATCGAGGTGCCGCCCCAATACACATGGGTGTGCAGGTCGATCAGTCCCGGGGTCACCACCTTGCCGCGCACATCACGCACATCGGCACCAGCCGGCACCGGCAGATCGATGCCGATCTGGGCCACCATCCCTCGAGAGAACAGGACGTCACTGACCTGATCAAGGTTTTGCGAGGGATCGATCACGCGGCCACCGCGCAGCAGCAGGTCGCGGTTCGTGTCGTCCTGGCTCATACATCACTCCTGGTGGATTCAATCAGGCAGCGCGCCAGGACGGCATCGTCCTCAGGGCGCAGGGTTTGGGGGTTGACGGTCAGCACATTTTGATGGGCTAGGCGCTCGCCCAGGTGCACCGGGGGCGTGCCGTGTTGCAGGCGCCGGCTCAGCGCATGGGCCGAGCCCGCTACGGTCAGTTCCAGCAGGGGCACAGCTCGATCAGCGCCTTGGCGGGCGATCAACCTGGCTGTCAGCGAAGGCACCTCGGCCAGGGCTTGGGCGATGGCCTGCAAGCGGGTGGTGAACTGCTCGGCCATGGCCTCTTCATCGCGTTCGACAAAGCGCTCGAGCGCCACCAGCAGCCCGGCAATTTCTTCCTTGCCGACCTTGAAGCCACGCCCGATGCCGTGATGCGGAATACCCTTGAGCGCCTCACGGTCGATCAGGGCTGAGGGTGACCAGGTCTGGGGGCTGACGTCCATGTCCATCATCTGGACCAAGGCCGAGCCCACCAGGTCGCGCCGGCCGGCCAGGATGCCTGAGGCCTGCGGTCCGCCGATGGCCTTGCCGCCGCTGAACACCACCAGGTCGGCGCCTGCGTCGATGAAGGCCTTCAGGTTGCTTCGCGGCGGCAATTGCGCAGCGGCGTCCACGATCACCGGCAGGCCGTGCCGGTGCACCGTGGCCAGAACGCTGGGCAAGTCGGCGATGGTCTCGGCCGTCGCCACAAACAGAAACGCCGAAGTGTTGGCGTCGATCGCCGCCTCGATTTCCCAGGGCTCCAGCCCGCGCACACCGGCTCCCGTGCCGCGGTCGTTGTGGCCGATGTCGACGATGGTGGCGCCCGCCAGCCGAACCGCATGGTCATAGCTGTTGCGGTGGGTGCGGGCCATCAGGATGCGGTTGGGCATGGCCCGGGTATCGGGCAGGGCCGCCATGCGGTTGACATCCCAGCCGGCCAGACAAGCGGCTGTGGCCAGGGTCAGGCCGGCCGCAGCACCCGAGGTCACAATGCCGGCCTGGGCGCCGGTGCAGGCGGCAATCACGCGGCTGGCCGCCGACTGCAATTCGGCGATGTCCACCGAGGCCTCGGCCGCCTGCGCCATGGCCTGCAGCACGGCGGGCGCCATCAAACTGCCGCCGAGCCGGGTCAGGGTACCGGCGGCATTGATGCGCCGCGGCACGCCAAGGCGCTCGTAGATGGCGGCCGATATGGGCGCAGACGTATCAGGGGGTGACGAATGGCCGCTCATGCCAGCGCTGGACCCGCAAGCTTGGCCGGGGTGCGCAAATGACAGGCCACCACATGGCCGGGGGCGATTTCCTGCAACGGCGGATCGTCCACCTTGCATCGCGCCTCGGCATAGGGGCAGCGGGTATGAAAGTGACAGCCCGGCGGCGGATTCATCGGGCTGGGCACATCGCCCTCGATCACCAACCGGGCCGTGCGGGCCTTGGGGTCGGCAATGGGCGCCGCCGCCATCAGGGCCTCGGTGTAAGGGTGTTGCGGTTGGGCAAAGATCCGGTCCCGCGGCGCCAGCTCCACAATCCGCCCGAGGTACATCACGGCGATGCGGTGCCCGATGTGCTCCACCACCGCCAGGTCGTGCGACACAAACAGGTAAGACAGGCCAAACTCCTCCTGCAGGTCCATCAGCAGGTTGAGCACCTGGGCCTGCACCGAGACATCCAGCGCCGACACCGGCTCGTCGGCCACAATCAGCCGCGGGTTGAGCGCCAGCGCACGGGCGATCCCCAGACGCTGGCGTTGGCCACCCGAAAATTCAAAGGGGAAGCGCTGTGCCGCATCTTTGCGCAAACCGACCTTGTCCAGCAAGGCCAGCACCTGCCGATCTTTCTCTGCACCCTGCGCGATACCAAAATTCTCCAGCGGCTCGGCAATGATTTCGCCCGCCTTCATGCGCGGATTCAACGACGAATAGGGATCCTGGAACACCATTTGCACCTGCCGCCGATGCACCCGCATCTGCTCTTCATCGAGCCGGGTGACGTCGGTCCCGCCCAGCCAGATCTGGCCGGCGGTGGGCTCCTGCAGCCGCAGAATGGTTTTGCCAACGGTGGACTTGCCACAACCCGACTCGCCCACCAGGCACAGTGTCTCGCCGGCGGCGATGCTGAAAGACACACCGTCGACCGCCCGCACATGGCCGGCCACGCGCTGCAGCACCCCCCGACGTACCGGGAACAGTTTTTTCAGCTTGTCAACGCGCAGAACCTCAGCCATGACCAACTCCCTGGGGTGATCGGGCCACGCTGTCCATCTCCCAGCATGCCGCCAGGTGTGCGCCCGGCATGGGCTTGGCTTGTTCGGCATCTTTGCCGGGGGGGGCATTGAAATCGCGCAGTGGCGGAGCCTGTTCGTGGCAGCGTGCCGTGGCAAAGCTGCAGCGCGGGGCAAACGCGCAGCCAGCAAAGGCGGGTTGGCCCGGGACGGTTTCTTTGAGCGAAGGCACGATGCCCGGAATTTCGCTCAGTCGCCGGGCCCGCACGCCTTGCCGGCCGCGCGGGATCGAGGCCATCAAGCCCCGCGTGTAGGGATGCACCGGGCGATCGAACAGGTCCTGGACCGTAGCCTCTTCCACCTTGCGCCCGGCGTACATCACCACCACCCGGTGCGCGGTTTCCGCGATCACCCCCAAATCGTGCGTGATCAGCATGATGGCAGCCCCAACCCGGCCATTGAGCTCCATCATCAGCTTGAGAATCTGCGCCTGGATGGTCACATCCAGCGCGGTGGTCGGCTCATCGGCAATCAGCAGCTTGGGGTTGCAGGACAGGGCCATGGCGATCATGACCCGCTGGCGCATGCCGCCGGAGAACTGGTGTGGGTAATCCTGCAGGCGCCGCGCGGCATCCGGGATGCGCACCAGGTTCAGCATCTCGGCGGCACGGGCCATCGCCGCCGGCCCCGACAAGCCCTGGTGAATGCGCACAGCTTCAGCAATCTGCGCCCCCACGGTGTGCACCGGGTTGAGCGAGGTCATGGGTTCCTGAAACACCATGGCGATCTGGTTGCCACGAATCCTGCGCATCTGCGCGTCGCTCAAGCTGGCCAAATCTTGGCCCTCAAAGCGCACCTGGCCTTGCACAATGCCGCCGGCGCTGGCCGGGATGAGCCGCATCACCGACAAGGCGGTGACCGATTTGCCGCAGCCGCTTTCGCCCACAATGCCTAGCACCTCGCCGGCTTGCACCGTCAGCGACAGGCCTTCAATTGCCCGCACCACCCCGTCGCGCGTGCGGAAATGGGTGTGCAGACCGTCGATTTCGAGAATGGGTGTCATCACATCCGTCGTGAGATTCGCGGGTCCAGCCGATCACGCAAGCCGTCGCCCAGCAGATTGACCGCCAGCACCACCAGCGCCAGACAGATGCCGGGCGCAAAAATGGTCCACGGCGCGATTTGCAGGTAAAGCCGGCTTGATGCAATCATGTTGCCCCAGGTGGGGAACTCGGGCGGTGTACCAGCGCCGAGAAAGCTCAGGCCTGCCTCGGTCAGGATGGCCGAGGCACAGATGTAGGTGGCCTGGACGATCAGCGGCGCCACCGTGCTGGGCAGGATGTGCCGGCGCAACAGCTTGGTCACGCGTGTGCCGTTGGAACGGGCCGCTTCGACAAAGGGCAGGTCGCGGACCGATAACACCACAGACCGCACCAGGCGCGTGACGCGCGGGATCTCGGGGATGGCAATGGCGATGATCACCACCTTGACGCTGGAGCCCAGCAGCGCCACCAGCGCAATCGCCAGCAGGATGGAAGGAATGGCCATGATGCCGTCCATCAGGCGCATCACCACCGCGTCCACTTTGGAAAAATAGCCGGCCAGCAAACCAATGACCGCGCCACTGATGATCGAGATCAGGGCCACCAGCAGGCCAACCAGCAAGGAGATGCGCGCGCCGTAGATCATGCGGGCATAGACATCGCGCCCCAGGCTGTCGGTGCCCAGCCAAAACTCGGCCGAGGGGCCGCGCAAGCGGTTGATCGGCTCAAAGGCGATCGGGTCCCGGGCAATGTACGGCGCCAGCAGGGCCGCCAGCGTGATCAGCACCAGCAGCGTCGCCCCGACCACGATGGTCGGGTTGCGCCTGATGAAGTCGGCGGCCCTGCTGCGGATGGCAATGGGGACAGCGCTCATCAGCTGTAGCGGATCCGCGGGTCGATGAAGCTGTAGCTGATGTCGATCACCAGGTTGATCAGCACATAGATGGCTGCAAAAATGATCATGACACCCTGGATGATGGGGTAATCGCGTCGCGAGATCGCGTCCACCACCAACCGGCCGATGCCCGGAATATTGAACACGCTCTCAGTGATCACCACGCCGGAAATCAGCAGCGCCACACCGATGCCGACCACCGTGATGATGGGCACTGCCGCGTTTTTGAGGGCGTGGCGCAACAGCATGGGCAGGGTGGCCACGCCCTTGGCGCTGGCAGTGCGGATGTAGTCTTCAGCCAGCACTTCGAGCATGCTGGCCCGGGTGATGCGCGCGATCAGCGCCACATAGGCCAGCCCCAACGCAAATGAAGGCAGGATCAGATGCCGCAGCCAAGGCCAGAAGCCCTCGGAGATCGGGGTATAGCCCTGCACCGGTAGCCAGCGCCACTGCAAGGCAACGAAGTACACCATGATGTAGCCGACCACAAACACCGGCACCGAAAAGCCGGTCACCGCCAGGCCCATCACGGCGCGGTCGAGCAGGGAGCCGGCCTTCCAGGCGGCCAGTACACCCAGCGTGATGGCGATCACCACCGCCACGGTCATGGTGGTGAAAGCCAGTGAGAAGGTGGGGCCCATGCGCTGCTCGACCAGTTGCGTGACCGGCACATTCGAAAACATCGAGACGCCCAAGTCACCCTGCAAGGTGGCCCAGGCCCATTTGCCAAACTGTTCCAGCAGCGGCCGGTCCAGACCCAGGCTGGCCCGAATGCGCGCTACATTGGCCTCGGTGGCGTTGTCGCCGGCAATGATGGCGGCCGGGTCCCCCGGCGCCAGGTGCAGCAGGGAAAACACGAACACCCCCACCACCACCATGACGGGGATGACACCAAGCAGGCGGCGGAGGATGTAGGACAGCATCAGGCGGCGCCGTCACCCCGTAGTGGCGGTGACGGCAGGGTGGAGCCTTACCTCAGGCGTAACGCTCCACGTTCCACCAGGGGATCACCTCGGGCACCTGGATCAGGCCGCGCAGACGGTCGCCCCGGTAGGCTGCCGGCTGCACCCACTGACCGGTCTTGACGTCATGCACATAGTCCATCATGGTCTTGTTGAGGCGGCTGGTTACCCCTTTGCGCGCCTCCAGGTTGGGGGCGTAGGCCCACTCGGTGCGCATTTTTTCGATATCGGCGTTCTCGGGCCAGCCAAACCAGGCCTTTTTGCCAATGGCAGCATGCGCAAACAGGCTGATCGGGCTGGAGGTGGCATTGCCGCCGCTGTAGGTGTAGAACACATTCCAGCCGCCCTGCTCCGGCGGGTTCTGGTTGGAGCGGCGGGTCACCACCGCACCCCAGTCGGTGGACGCCAGCTGCACGTTGAAGCCGACCTGGCGCAGGTTTTGCGCGACCACCAGCATGGTCTGGTTCATGATGTGGATGTTGGTGGCGTGCAGCAGCACGATCGGCTTGCCGTCGTAGCCGGACTGCTTGAGCAACTCGCGGGCCTTGGCCTGACGCTCGGCCATCGGTGCCTTGAGCATCAGCGCCTCCGAGCCATCCTCGACCCCCATGGCCGAGCCACAGGTGAAGTGCGAGCCGCAGGTCCGGTAATAGTTCGGATTACCGATCGCGGCGCGCTGGATGTCTTCCTGGTTGATCGCCAGCTGCGCCGCCTTGCGGGCAGCCAGGTTGTTGAACGGCGGGTGCAAGTGGTTCAAGCGCACCTGGCCGACATTGCCGAGCTTGCTGAAGACCTCGGTCTTGATGCCGGGCGTGGCCGTCAGGGTGGGCAGGATGTCAATCGGCGGCAATTCAAAGAAATCGACTTCGCCGGCCATCAGGGCAGAGGCAGCCGTCTGGGCATCGGGAATGATGTCCCAGATCACCCGGTCCAGCATCACCCGCTTGCCACCGGCAATGCCGGAGGCCGGTTCGCTGCGCGGCACGTAATCAGGGTTGCGCTCGTACACCACGCGGCTACCGGGGCGGTACTCGGATTCGATGAACTTGAATGGGCCCGAGCCAATGTGCTTGGTGATCTGCGTATTGGGGTCGGTCGCGGCAATCTCGGCTTTCATCATCACGCACAGGGGCGTGCTGGTCTTGGCCATAGCGTCAATCAGCAAGCCATAGGGCTCCTTGAGCACGATGCGGAAGGTCTTGGCGTCGACCACCGGGGTGTCGGCCACCCGCTCAAACAAATGCTGGCCGGCACCGTCCTTGGCCTGCCAGCGCCGGATGGAGGCCACGCAGTCGCGGGCGGTGACGTCAGTGCCGTCGTGCCACTTCAGGCCCGGGCGCAGCTCAAAGGTGTAAGTCTTGCGGTCGGCCGAAATGTCGGTCTTGCCCACCATTTGCGGCTGCGGGTTGAAATTGGCATCAATGCCAAACAGCGTGTCGTACATCATGGCGCCGTGGTAGGCGGCCATGTTTTGCGTGGTCCAGATCGGGTCCAGCACATTCAGATCGCCATGCGGCACCATGCGCACTTGGCGCGGGGGCCTTTGCTGGGCACGCGCCACATGGGGTGCACCAATGCCGGTCAGGGCGGCGGCTGCCGCACCCGCTTTCAAAATGGAACGCCGTGAACTGGTCATGAAGAGTTCTCCTGTTGATCGGCCGGGATGTGCAAGCTGCCCGTTGACAGCTGCCCCTGAGACCGTGTTGTTGAGCCCAAAATCATTTAAGCACATTCAAAAGCAGCGGGCAATCCTGCAACGCAGCATCACAGACCCAGACAAACGGCCAGTTGCCGGGCCACAAATTGCGCTTCGCCAGGGTGCAGGTTGCAAGGGTCCAGGTCGAAGTAGCCCAGATCGGTCTGGTAGTCGCGCACCATGACCGGCGGATCAGCCGCCGCCAGCGCATCGGCCAGACGCCGCGCCGTCCAATGGCTGGTTGGCAACACGGTGACCCGCAGACGGTCCAGCGGGTTGCCCGTAGGATCAGGCACCAGGCGGCACTGCACAGCGGCGCTGGGCGCCAGCACCTGCATCCAAAGATCAAGCGCCTGCCGCTCGCGGGTCCGAATGGCCTGATGATCGCGCCGGCCCCAGGCCTGCAGGGCCGCGATGACCCCGGCAATGCTCTCCTTGCCCACCTTCATGCCGCGGCCAATGCCGTGGTTTTGCAGGGCTGCTGCACGCACCAGCGCCCTGTTGCCGGCCACAATGCCGCTGGTCGGGCCGCCCAAAAACTTGTGGCCGCTGTAGACCACCAGATCGGCGCCCCGGGCCAAAAACCCACGCAGGTCGTACTCGGACGCGGCATCCACAATCACCGGCACGCCCTTGGCATGGCAGATGCAGCAGACCTGTTCCAGGCTCAGCATGGCGTACTGCACCGTCATGTGCGAGACCACAAACACGGCGCAGGCGGTGTTCTCGGTAATGGCTTGGTCCAGCTGGTAATCGCGCGCCATGCTGACGGTACCGACCGGCACCACGCGGGCACCGGTCATGGCGATGGTCTGTTCCAGTGAGGCGCCGTAGCCGACCATGTGGCCGAGTTGCACCAGCACCTCGCGCTTCAGGCCGGTGGTGTCGGGCAGGCGCTCGATGGCCAGCAGCCGGTCGCCCGTGAGCGTGGCGGCCACCGCC
>JBEGOC010000202.1:0-11032 GCA_041182225.1 Pseudomonadota bacterium
TCCCATTTTTCAGTTCTCCAAAGAGCAAATGCCCGTGTACAGGTTTAACGTCTGCACAGTGTTGCTGGTTCGCCCCGCACGGGAACAGGGCGGCACACCATCGCAGACAGCTTGAAATCAGGGGTGCCCGAGCCAATCCGCGGTGCGAATATTGATCAGGCACCGGGTCATCACTTGGCCCGTGACGCCATGATGGCTTCCGACACGTTACGCGGGGCTTCCGAGTAGTGTTTGAACTCCATCGTGTAGGTGGCACGGCCTTGCGACATCGAACGCAGCGTGGTGGAGTAGCCGAACATTTCCGAGAGCGGCACTTCGGCCTTAATGGCCTTGCCACCACCGACCATGTCTTCCATGCCCTGGACCATGCCGCGGCGTGAAGACAAATCGCCCATCACGTTACCGGCGTAGTCTTCCGGGGTCTCGACTTCCACCGCCATCATTGGCTCCAGGATCACCGGACCGGCCTTGCGGCAGCCTTCCTTGAAGCCAAAAATGGCCGCCATCTTGAACGCCAACTCGTTCGAGTCCACGTCGTGGTAAGAGCCGAAATGCAGCGTCACCTTGACGTCCACCACCGGGTAACCGGCCAGCACGCCCTGCGTGACGGCCTCATGGATGCCCTTTTCCACCGCAGGAATGAACTCGCGCGGCACCACGCCACCCTTGATGGCGTCGACGAACATGATGCCCTTGCCCGCTTCATTCGGCTCGATCTTCAGCACCACGTGGCCGTACTGACCCTTACCGCCCGACTGGCGCACGAATTTGCCTTCGGCTTCCTCGATGGTTTTACGGATGGTTTCGCGGTAAGCCACCTGCGGCTTGCCCACATTGGCCTCGACCCCGAACTCGCGCTTCATGCGGTCCACAATGATTTCGAGGTGTAGCTCGCCCATGCCGGCGATCAGGGTCTGGCCTGACTCCTCGTCCGTCTTGACGCGGAACGACGGGTCTTCCTGGGCCAAACGCTGCAAGGCGATGCCCATTTTTTCCTGGTCAGCTTTGGTCTTGGGCTCGACCGCCTGCGTGATCACCGGCTCGGGGAACACCATGCGCTCCAGCATGACGATGGCGGCCGGGTCACACAGGGTTTCGCCGGTGGTGACGTCCTTCATGCCGATGCAGGCGGCGATGTCGCCGGCCCGAATCTCGCTGACCTCTTCGCGGTTGTTGGCGTGCATTTGCACAATCCGGCCGATACGCTCTTTTTTGCCGCGGATCGGGTTGTACACGCTGTCACCCTTGGTCAACACGCCCGAATACACCCGCACGAAGGTCAGCTGACCCACAAACGGGTCGGTCATGAGCTTGAATGCCAGCGCCGAGAACTTCTCGGTGTCGTCGGCCTTGCGGGTGACCGGGTTTTCGTCTTCGTCCACTCCCTTGACAGGGGGGATGTCCACCGGTGATGGCATGAACTCGACCACGGCGTCCAGCATGCGCTGCACGCCCTTGTTCTTGAAGGCCGAGCCGCAGTACATCGGCTGGATTTCGCTGGCAATGGTGCGCGCGCGGATGCCGAACTTGATTTCTGCCTCGGACAGGTCGCCCTCTTCGAGGTACTTGTTCATCAGCTCTTCATTGGCTTCAGCCGCGGCTTCCACCATTTTCTCGCGCCATTGGCCGGCCAGTTCCACCAGCTCGGCCGGGATGTCGCGGTAGTCGAACAGCATGCCTTGCGAGGCCTCGTCCCAGATGATGGCTTTCATCTTGATCAGGTCCACCACGCCGGTGAAGTGCTCTTCCGCGCCAATGGGGATCACCATCGGGATCGGGTTCGCCTTGAGGCGCAGTTTCATCTGGTCCACGACCTTGAAGAAGTTGGCGCCGGTGCGGTCCATCTTGTTGACGAAGGCCAGGCGTGGCACCTTGTACTTGTTGGCCTGCCGCCACACGGTTTCCGACTGGGGCTGCACGCCGCCAACGGCGCAGTACACCATGCAGGCGCCGTCCAGCACGCGCATGGAGCGCTCCACCTCGATGGTGAAGTCCACGTGGCCGGGGGTGTCAATGATGTTGATGCGGTGCTCGGGCAGGGACTTGTCCATGCCTTTCCAGAAGCAGGTGGTGGCAGCCGACGTGATGGTGATGCCGCGCTCCTGCTCCTGCTCCATCCAGTCCATGGTGGCGGCGCCGTCGTGAACTTCACCGATCTTGTGGTTCACACCGGTGTAGAAAAGGACGCGCTCGGTCGTGGTGGTTTTCCCGGCGTCGATGTGGGCCGAGATGCCGATGTTGCGATAGCGCTCAATAGGGGTATGGCGAGCCATGATGGATCCTGGTTGGGTCAATATGTTCAATTCGCCAAACGGCAGGGTCGGGTGGACCGAGCCGCCTGGCCGGTGCAGCGCCTTGGGAGCGCCGCACCACAGCCGCTTTTAGAAGCGGAAGTGCGAGAAGGCCTTGTTGGCTTCAGCCATGCGGTGCACTTCGTCACGCTTTTTCATGGCGCCGCCACGGCCTTCGGTGGCTTCCATCAGCTCGTTGGCCAAGCGCAACGCCATCGATTTCTCGCCGCGCTTGCGGGCCGCCTCCTTGATCCAGCGCATCGAGAGCGCCAGACGACGGACCGGGCGCACTTCAACCGGCACCTGGTAGTTGGCGCCGCCAACCCGGCGGGACTTCACCTCGACCATCGGCTTGACGTTGTTGATCGCCATGACAAAGGCTTCCAGCGGGTCTTTCCCGGGGTTTTTCTTCTCGATCTGCTCCAGCGCGCCATAAATGATGCGCTCGGCGATCGCTTTTTTGCCGCCTTCCATGATCACGTTCATGAATTTGGACAGCTCGACATTGCCGAACTTGGGATCCGGCAGGATTTCACGTTTAGGGACTTCGCGACGACGTGGCATTTTTTCACCTCTTATTTGCTTCAGTTGGCATCTTGGCAGACACCGCAAAAACCATCTGGTTTTTACTTACTCGACCCAACACCGGGTCACTACGTTGCCTCACCGCGCCACGCGGGAAACAACACCGATTGAAACTGGCTGGCGCCGGTTTATTTGGCCTTGGGCCGCTTGGCACCGTATTTGGAACGCGACTGCTTGCGGTCTTTCACGCCTTGCAGGTCGAGCGAGCCACGCACGATGTGGTAACGCACACCGGGCAAGTCCTTGACACGACCGCCACGAACCAGCACCACGCTGTGTTCCTGCAGGTTGTGGCCTTCGCCGCCGATGTAGGAAATGACTTCAAACCCGTTGGTCAGGCGCACTTTGGCAACCTTGCGCAAGGCGGAGTTTGGTTTTTTGGGCGTCGTGGTGTACACCCGGGTGCAGACGCCGCGCCGCTGCGGCGAATTCTGCATCGCAGGGCTTTTGGACTTGGTCGTTTCGACCTCGCGCCCCTGACGCACTAGCTGATTAATGGTTGGCATTGAAAAACGTCCCTCAACGTTTGGTGACCATTTGGTCACAGATCACATACATAAACGAAAACGTGAAACCCTTCGGAAATTCCGAAAAGCCTTCAACTATAGCAGGTCAAGACTTGGGCCGCAATGCAAATCGCTCACTTGATCCAGAGGCGCAGCGCATCCCAGGCCCGGCCCACCACGCCGGCCTGCTCCACCGCCTCCAGCGCCAGCAGCGGCACATCGACCACCGGCTGGTCATTGCTCGAGACCTTGAGCGTGGCCAGCGCCTGTCCCTTGGCAAACGGGGCCACCAGCGGATCGGCGCGCGCCACCTGGGTTTTGAGCTTGCCCGCACTGCCCGCCGGCACCGCAATGATGATGGCCTGCGGCTGGCCGAGCTTGACGACCGCCTCTTGGCCCTTCCACACCGGCGGTGACACCACCGGCTGGTTGGCATCGAACAGCTTGACTGCCTCGAACGCGGTATAGCCCCAGTTCAACAGCTTTTGCGACTCGTTGGCCCGGGCGTTTTCATTGGCTGCACCGAGTACGATGGACAGCAGGCGCCGGCTGCCATTGGCCGCTGGCGAGCCGGCCGGTGCCCCGGCGCTCACCAGCGCTGGAAAATTGCGGTGGGCGGTCGCGATCAGGCAATAGCCGGCGGCGGCGGTGTGGCCGGTTTTGAGACCGTCCACGGTGGGGTCGCGAAAAAGCAACAGGTTGCGGTTGCTGTCATTGGCGGCCGGTGTGCCCTCATAGCGGTATTTCTTGATAGCGTAGTAGGCCATCTCGTTCGGAAAATCGCGCATCAGCCGGGTAGCCAAAATGCTGAGATCGCGCGCAGTGGTCACATGGCCGGCGTCCGTCAAGCCTTCGGGGTTCTTGTACACCGTGGCTTTCATGCCCAGCGCGCGCGCCTGCTCGTTCATCAGCTGCACGAAGCGCTCCAGCGTACCGCCCACGCCTTCGGCCAGTGCCATGGTGGCGTCGTTGCCGCTTTGCACGATCATGCCCTTGATCAGGTCTTCCACCGGCACCTTCATCTTGGGGTCGATGAACATGCGCGAGCCCGGCATTTTCCAGGCGCGCTCGCTCACCGGCAGGGTCTGGGTCAGGCTGATTTTTTTGGTGCGCAGCGCGTCAAATACCAGGTAGGCCGTCATCAGTTTGGTCAGTGAGGCCGGCTCGACCGGCATGTCGATGTCTTTTTCGGCCAGCATCTGGTTGGCGGTGACATCGAGCAGCAGGTAGGCGCGGGCAGCGATTTCGGGCGCTTGCGGCGCCTGGGCCCAGGTCTGGACGCAGAGTGCCGCCGTCAAGGCGAGCAGGAATTTTTTCATATCGTTACTAAAAAAGCGGGGGGCACAGCTGGCGCCAGGACGGCGCAATCAAGATCAAATTGCTATATAAAAAATAGCAAACAACTTAAGCCAGTCATGGCTTGGAGCCTGAAAACCTCATCGACCCAAATGGGCTGGCGTGAGTAGCCGCTCCACCACGCGCCCCTGTTTGAGGTGCGAATCGACGATCTCGTCGATGTCCTGCAGGTCGACAAAGCTGTACCAAACCGCCTCCGGGTAGACCACCGCCACCGGGCCGGCGGCACAGCGGTCCAGGCAACCGGCCTTGTTGACCCGCACTTGGCCGGGTCCGGCCAGGCCGTCGGCCTTGACCCGGGCTTTGCAGTGGTCAAACGCCTGTTGCGCCTGCAGTTGCGCGCAGCAGGCCTCGCCATTTTTGCGCTCGTTCAGACAGAAAAAAATATGCCGCTGGTAGTAGCTGGCAGCGGCTGGGCCGGGCGTGCCGGCGGCAGATTCGGAGGCGACTGGATTCATCCCCTGATTTTAGGTTTTCTGCCCGCGGCTCCAGACCCGGGTCAGTACATACAACAGCGCGGCATAAGGCCACAACCAACCCAGCCACTGGGCCAGGCCGTTGAAACGGATGAATCGGCCCTGCTCCCAGGTGGCCAGGGTTTGCGCCAGGTAGGGGCCGGTCGGCGCCTGATTGATCAGGCTCAGGTCGATCGCCAAGGCCAGCAGCAGCAAGGCGGACGCCACCCGCGGCGGCACCCAGAGCAGGGCCATGGCCAACAACACGGCCAGACACAGGCCCACCCGCGTCGGCAGACTGACCCAGGCCCAGATGTGCTCCGGCCCGTAGCTCAGCGCCGCCGACAGGGCGGTAGCGGCAACGCCGGCACCAATCGCCAGCAGCGCCAGCAGGGTCCGGCGCGCCGGGGCGCGGATGATGCCGTAACCCAGCAGGCAGGGCAGCAGCAGCCCCAGCGTCACGCACAGCAGTTCGGTGCCGGGCGCGAGCGGCTGCAGCTCAACGTCTCGCACCGGTAGCCAGTACAGCCAGGGCGAATCCTCCAGCCACTCAGCCAGGCCGGCCTCGATCCGCTCGGCCACCTGGCCCAGGCCAAACGGCACCGCCGCCGGAAACAGCAGCGCCAGCGGCCACAGGGTCAGCAGCACCAGGGCATCCCGGGCATCGGGCACAAACCAGCGCGCCCGAAAGCGGCTCCAGCGGTCAATCACACCCAGCGTCTCCAACAGGCCGGCCATTACCGCGCCCAGCCAGGCACCGGTGAGGTTGAGCGCCAGGTCCACCTGAGACGGCACGCGCGCCGGCAAGTAGCTCTGCAGCGACTCCATCAGCAGCGACAGCGCCGCCGCCGCCAGCGTGGCGACCAGGGTGGCAAAACGGCCACGGCCACTGCGCAGGGCGCTCAGCGCCAGCAGGAAACCCAGCGGCATGTAGCCCAGCACATTGACGGCGACATCAAAGCCCGACCAGTAGCGCGGCAGCGGGCTGGCCAAAAAAGCCCAGGGCATGATGCCCTGGTAACGCCAATCGGCAAACGGGTACAGGCTGGCATAGACCACCAGCCCGGCATAGGACAGGGACAGGGGCCACGCTGATGTTTTGTGCAACAGCGTGATTCCGGCTAGAAGGGTTTAACCACCACCAGCACCACCGCCGCCAGCAGCAGCAGCACCGGCAACTCATTGAACCAGCGGAACCAGACATGGCTGTGCCGCGACGGCCCCCGCTCCAGCTGCCGTAGCAGCCTGGCGCAAACATAGTGGTAAACAATTGTCAGCAGCACCACCAGCAACTTGGTGTGCAGCCAGCCAATGTTCGAGCCGCGCCAAATGTCGTAGCCCAGCCAAAGCCACAGGCCCAAGGCCAGCGCCGGCACCGCCAGCACGGTGGAAAAACGCAACAACTTGCGCGCCATCAGCAGCAGGCGCTCGCGCTCGGCGGTCGAATCCGGCGCCACCATGGCCAAATTGACAAAAATGCGCGGCAGATAAAACAGCCCGGCAAACCAGCTGGCCACAAAAACAATATGGAGTGATTTGACCCAGAGCATCTTGAGAGTTTAGGCCAAAAAAAACCCCAGCCCGAGGGCTGGGGGTTCAAGCCTATTTGCTGTCACACATCAAGGCCCCGCTCAGGGAGGAAAAGCGGGGGGCAGTAAAACTACCCGGCCAGAATTTACCAAACTCAGAGCCCCGCCGCAAGACCGCGAACCGCCTAAATTGTTACCAAAGCGACAGTTTGATTCACGGATTACACTTTTACGATGATCCAGCCTGCCCCCTACCCCCTTGGCCGCCCACGCCGCTTGCGGCGTGACAGCTTCACCCGCAATCTGGTGCGTGAGCACGCGCTGACGCCGCACGACCTGATCTACCCGGTGTTTGTGGTGGACGGCCAGCAACAACGGGAACCAGTGCGCTCCATGCCAGGCGTGGAGCGCCTGAGCCTGGACCTGCTGCTGCCGGTGGCGGCCGACTGTGTGGCGCTCGGGATTCCGGTGATGGCGCTGTTTCCGGTGATTGACCCGGCGCTGAAGACGCCGGACGGGCGCGAAGCACTGAACCCGGACGGCCTGGTGCCACGCGTGGTGCGGGCGCTGAAAGACGCCTACCCCGAGCTGGGCATCATGACCGACGTGGCGCTGGACCCCTTCACCAGCCACGGCCAGGACGGCCTGCTCGATCCCGACCCAGCCGAGGGCGGCTACATCATGAATGACGAAACGGTGGCGGTGCTGGTGCAGCAGGCGCTGACCCAGGCCCGGGCCGGGGTGGACATCGTGGCGCCGAGCGACATGATGGACGGCCGCATCGGCGCCATTCGGCAGGCGCTGGAGGCCGAGCGCTTCATCCACACCCGCATCATGGCCTACAGCGCCAAGTACGCCAGCGCCTTTTACGGCCCGTTCCGCGACGCCGTGGGCTCGGCCGGCAACCTGGGCAAGAGCAACAAAAAGGTCTACCAGATGGACCCCGGCAACACCGACGAGGCGCTGCGCGAGGTGGCTTTGGACATTGCCGAGGGCGCCGACATGGTGATGGTCAAGCCTGGCATGCCCTACCTGGACGTGGTGCGCCGCGTGAAGGACGAGTTCCGCGTGCCGACCTTTGCCTACCAGGTCAGCGGCGAATACGCCATGCTCAAAGCCGCCGCACAAAACGGCTGGCTCGACCACGACGCGGTGATGCTGGAGAGCCTGCTGGCCTTCAAGCGCGCTGGCGCCGATGGCGTGCTGACCTATTTTGCCCGGGACGCCGCTCGCTTGCTACAAAAAACATAGTTAACTCGCGATCTCCGACAAGGGCTAGCGCCTGTTTTGATACCCAAACCTGATCAGGAGGCGCAATGCGGATTTTCTCGATCTCGGGCGGCACCGTCACCGAAACCAGCCAGCTGGAGGGCTTGAGACGCCCGGCTGGTGATGCCGCGGCCTACCTGTGGATCGCCTGCGCACGGCGCGAATTCGAGGTGCTGCAAGCGCAACTCCAGGCCACGCTGCACAGCCTGACCGGCTCCACGCTGGTCGATCTGCATGTGGCCGACCTGCTGAACAACCAGCTGCCCTCGCACTACGACTACACCTCGCAATACGATGTGCTGGTGTTTCGCCGTCTGGCGGCGGGCAGCAAGGAAACCGACCTGACGCAGCCCGGCGTGCCGCTGAGCCACCTGCCGGCGCGCGGCGGCCCGCCCATCCTGCGCCGCATCGACACCAGCCCGGTCGGCTTTGCCGTGTTTGACCAGGTGCTGCTGACCGTGCACCCCACCGACTGCGCCGTGCGCGACGCCTATGCCGCCAAACTACTCAGCGCGGCCTCGGCCGAATCGCGCGCCGCCGGCGCCCGGCTGCCCAGCGGCCCGGCCGACCTGATGCTGCGCATCGTCAACCACATGGTAGACGGCTACCTGGACCTGCGGCGCGAACTGACCCACCAGCTCGACCACTGGCAGTCGGAGTTGCTCAACCCGCGCACCCGCTTCAACAACTGGGGCTCGCTGCTGGACGCCCGGCTCTCGCTGCACCATCTGGACGAGATTTGCGAAGACCAGCGTGCCGCCCTGCAGGACTGGGTCGAGGCCCTGAAAACCTGGCCGGCCACCGGCTCCAGCACCGAAGGGCAGGAGCGCGAACTGCTGCAGGTGCGCAGCCGCGACGTGCTGGAGCACATCGAACGCGTGGTACACCATGTGCGGCGGCTGGAACAAAGCGCCGAGACCGCGGTGCAAATGCACTTCAATGCGCAAAGCCACCGCACCAACGAGATCATGCGCACGCTGACCGTGCTGACCGCCGTGTTTTTGCCGCTGAACCTGATTGCCGGCATCTTCGGCATGAACTTTGACTTCATCCCGCTGCTGCACCAGAGCAACGGCTTCTGGATCGCCCTGGTGCTGATGCTGCTGATTGCCGGGGGGCTGGTCGCCTATTTCTGGCGCAAGCGCTTCATCGAGCACAGCGGGCGCTGAATGCAGGCCGGCGCTACTTCAGGCCAAACCAACGGGCCGCGTTGTCCCAGCCAATGGCCCGCGCCACTTCGGGCGGCAGCCCGCCGAGCCAGGTGCGGTAGCCCTGCATCAGCTCGTCGTAGTACTGCCAGCGCTGGTTGACCCAGGTGTCCGAGCCGATCACAAACCGGGTAGGGTGCTTGATCAACAGGGCCTGCCAATCGGGGCAGAGCAGGCCGCCGTCGCAGGTCAGGCCCGGCCGGTACGACAGCTCGCCCATCAGCAGCGGGTAGCGCGCCAGCAGCGCATCGACCCGAGCCACCGGGGTGCCCCCAATACCGGTGTGCGCCCAGATCAGCCGCGTCTGCTGGCCCTTGGAGGGGGTGTTGGCCATCAGCAGGTCGATGGCCGCATCGTCCACATGGGCCAGCACCGCCAGGCCCCGGCTGTCGGCCAGCGCCATCAGCTGGCGCGCCACCGGGCCGTTGGCATTGGCGCTGTCGTACAAATGAAACTCGCCCAGCCCGCGGTAGGGCCCTGCCGGCGTGCCGCGCGCCAGCTCGGCCTGCACCATCTGGTAGATGCTGTCGTCCCGGAACCAGGCGTCGTAGTCGGCCCGGTTGCGGTACAGGCGCACAAAGGGCACCACCGTCACGCCGGCCTGCGCGGTGGCGGCACCGGCCTCGGCCAGCGCACGGGTGCCGTCGTTCGGCCGCGAATTGGCCAGCACGGCGCGCACGCCATTGCGCTGCATCCGCGCCAGCACGTCAGCCAGCGGGTGCGGCCCGGTCTGGCCGTTCCAGGCTTCTTCGTTGTAATGCAGGTGGGCGTCGAACAGCGGGCCGCTGTAGGGCGCAGCCTGCGCCGGCAGCCCAGCCACCAAACCAACTGCTATTGAAATAATAGCTACAAACCTAATCCCCATATGGCCTGGAGCCCTAAAACATGCTTAAGGTGTAGGTGCCAAGCCAGGTCGCCGCGCTTCAGCCCAGGTGTTTGGCCAAAAACGCCAGGGTGCGCTGGTAGGCCAGTTGGGCCGCCGCCGCGTCAAACGAGCCCCGGTGGTCACAGTTGAAGCCGTGGTCGGCCGCGTACACCTGCACCTCGACGCCGGGCTGGGCCTGCTTGAAGGCCTCGACGCTGTCCAGCGAAATCCAATGGTCCTTGGCGCCAAAATGCGCCAGCACCGGACAGCCGGGCGTGCGCGCCGCCTCGGTCGGGCTGGTGACGCCGCCGCCATAGTAGGGCACGGCTGCGCTCAGGCCCTGCAGCAGACAGGCGGCGCGCCAGGTCAGCAGACCGCCCCAGCAGTAGCCCACCACCGCCACCCGGCCAAACTGCGCGGCGTGGTTGATGGTGGCCTGGATGTCCTGCAGCACGCCAGGCGCCGGCAGCGCCTCCACCGCCGATTTCAGGGCCATGCCAGCCTGCATGTCGGCCGCCTCATAACCCAGCTCCACCCCAGGCCTGACCCGGTCAAACGTGGCCGGCGCCAGCGCCACATAGCCCGCCGCCGCATAGCCATCAGCCACGGCGCGGATGTGGGCATTGACGCCAAAAATTTCCTGCAACACCACCACAGCGCCCTTGGGCGTGCCGGTGGGGTTGGCTTGGTAGACCGGGACGGTGTGGTGGTCGGGGGCGGTGAGTTGGATCGTTGAGGTCATGGTGAAGTTGAGTAAGGCGCAACACCAAAAATGGAGAAGTGGCCTGATTACCAGTTTCTTGGGGCGCGCCCGGCTTCCCTAAACAGATCGGTAAACGTGACGTAAACGACCTGATCATCGAAATGGTTGTTGGCCGTGAGGGCGACCGTGGCGTCGGATTTATTGAGCCGGTAGTGGCAAATCGGCGGCGCCGGCATGACGGCCGGCGGCAGGGGGCAGGTGTTGG
>JBEGOC010000203.1:0-2561 GCA_041182225.1 Pseudomonadota bacterium
GCGTCTGCCGCAGCAGCACCGCGGCGGCCAGCGGCAGCGGGTGGCCAGTGCCCGCGCGCTGGTGCACCGGCCGGCCCTGCTGCTGGCCGACGAGCCCACCGGCAACCTCGACCCCGGCACCGCGCTGCGGGTGCTCGACACCCTGGTGGACCAGACCCGCCGACATGGCGCCGCGCTGGCGCTGGTCACCCACTCGCAGGCGGCGGCCGAGCGCGCCGACCGGGTGCTGCAGCTGACGGCACAGGGGCTGTTTCCTAGGGCTTAGTCTCCAAGGCTATGGGTTTCGCACCGGTCAAGGCGGCGCCGGGCCAAGCGACTGCGCTCGTGTCCCCCGGAAACAGGTGCCCTATGGGCCCCTATTTCCTCCTCCTTGACCTCGCTCCGCCGCTCGGCCCGTCACCACCTTGACGACCCTCGCGTGCCAGCCCTGTCATCCCTGCCAATGCCCGTTGTCCCCGGCTATCCGCGTCATCCTCAGCTCGACTGGGGATCCATGACTTCCTGGATTCCCGCCTTCGCGGGAATGACGAGAAACCGGCCGGCGCGACGTCTTGCCCGACCAGGGCGGGGATGGCGTGTCTGCTGCAGCGAGGTCAAGGGGGAGCCCGCAGGGCGGAGGACACGAGCGGAAGCAGGCGCGCCAGCCCCGCCAACGACGCCAACGCCAACGCCAACGCCAAAAACCAGAAGCCCAAACAAGGCAAAGACCTCCGCCTTGCCCAAGCGCAAGGCGCACCAGACACAAGAGGGCACGATGGGGGATCGGGCTTGGAACCGGGCCTGCCAACGTCATGCACAACCATTGGGAACACTTCGAACACGGCGCCGACATCGGTGTGCGGGGCTTGGGCACCACCAAGGCGGCGGCTTTTGAGCAGGCCGCCGTGGCGCTGGTGGCCGTCATCACCGACCCGCAGTGCGTGGCACCGGCACAAACCGTCCAGATTGACTGTGAAGCGCCCGATGACGAGCTGCTGCTGGCTGACTGGCTCAATGCGCTGATCTACGAGATGGCCACCCGTGGCATGCTGTTCGGCCGCTTTCAGGTCGACCTGCAGCCGCGCCTTGAGGGCAAACGGCTGCTGGCGCAGGCACTGGGTGAGCCCACCTCGGTGCTGCGGCACCAGCCGGCAGTGGAAGTCAAAGGCGCCACTTACACCGCGCTGCGCGTGGCCGCCGTGCCGGGCGGCTGGCTGGCGCAAACCGTGGTGGACGTCTGACCCATGGACCTGCACGACCTGCGGCACCGGGGCGATGGCGTCTGGGAAATCCCGCTGCAGGGGGCAATGCGGGTGCCGGTGCTGCTGTACGGCAACGAGGCGCTGCTGCGTGCCATGGACGCCAAGGTGCGCGAGCAGAGCAACAACGTGGCAGCGCTGCCCGGCATCGTCGGTGCGGTGCATGTGATGCCCGACGCTCACTGGGGCTACGGCTTTCCGATTGGCGGGGTGGCGGCTTTTGATGCCGAGGCGGGTGGCATTGTGTCGGCTGGCGGCGTCGGTTTTGATGTGGCCTGTGGTGTGCGCTGCCTGCTGACCGGTCTGCGGCGCGAGCAGATCATGGCGGTGCAAAAGCCGCTGGCGGACGCGCTGTTTGAGCAGATTCCGGCCGGCGTGGGCAGCAAGGGCCGAGTGCGGCTCAACACCGCGCAGATGGACGCCATGCTGGTGGGCGGCGCGCGCTGGGCGGTGGAACAAGGTTGGGGTCTGCCGGCGGATTTGGAGCGCATCGAGGAGCACGGCCAGTTGCTGCATGCCAAACCGAGCTGTGTGTCCGAGCAGGCACGGCGCCGCCAGCGCGAAGAAATGGGCACGCTCGGCAGCGGCAACCACTACTTGGAGGTGCAGGAGGTGGCCGAGCTGTTCGACCCCGCCGTGGCGGCCGCGCTGGGCCTGCAGCTGGGTGATGCGGTGCTGATGATCCATTGCGGCTCGCGCGGTTTGGGGCACCAGATCGGCACCGAGTTCCTGCGGCGCATGGTCGAGGCAGCACCTGCACACGGCCTGACCCTGCCCGACCGCGAGCTGGCCTGCGCGCCCATTCGCTCAGACCTGGGCCAGGAATACCTGGGCGCCATGCGCGCCGCCACCAACTGCGCGCTGGCCAACCGGCAGATCCTGACGCACCTGGCGCGCGAGGTGTTTGCCACCCTGCTGCCGCAGGCGGCGCTGACGCTGCTGTACGACGTGTCGCACAACACCTGCAAGACCGAAACCCACCTGGTGGACGGCCACCCGCGTGAGCTGCATGTGCACCGCAAGGGCGCCACCCGCGCCTGGGGGCCGGGTCATCCGGGGCTGCCGGCCAGCCTGCAAAGTACCGGTCAGCCGGTGCTGATTGGCGGCTCGATGGGGGCAGCCTCCTATGTGCTCACCGGCATGCGCGCCGGCGCCGAGCTGGCCTTTGCCTCGGCCTGCCACGGCGCAGGGCGCGCCATGAGCCGGCACCAGGCGCTCAAGACCTGGAGCGGGCGCAGCGTGATGGACGCGCTGGCGCAGCGCGGCATCCTGGTGCGCAGCCGCTCGCTGCGTGGCGTGGCGGAAGAGGCGCCACAGGCCTAC
>JBEGOC010000204.1:0-6318 GCA_041182225.1 Pseudomonadota bacterium
GCATGGCTGTGGGCATTGACCAGGCCGGGCAGCACCGGCCCGGCCAGGCGCTGCGCACCCTGGGCCTGGGCCGCCGAGGCACCAGGCTGCACGTCGGCCCAGGTGCCGTCAGCACCGACTGACAACAGCACATCGTGCGCCCAGGCACCGTCCAGCCAGGCCTGTGGGGCCAGAAAACGCTCAGTCATACAGCTTGGCGCAGCTGTGCAGCGCAGTATCGAGCAGGGTGCGCAGCAGCGGCCGAATGGCGGCGGCCCGGGCGGCGTCGAAGGCGTAGGGGCTGTGCTCCTGCATGTACAGGTTTTGGCACATCTCCAGTTGCACCGCATGCACGCCCCGCGCCGGTGCGCCATAGCGGCGCGTGATGTAGCCGCCCTTGAAGCGGCCGTTGAGCACATGGCTGACCGCCATCTGGCCGGCACAGGCCTGCATCAGGTCGGCGGCGATGGTGGCGTGGGCGCTGCTGCCGTCGGCCGTGCCCAGGTTGAGGCCGGGCAGTTGCCCCTCAAACAGCCAGGGGATTTGCGAGCGGATGCTGTGCGCGTCCCACAGCAGGGCGTAGCCATGCACAGCCTGCAGGCGCTGCAGTTCGCCGGCCAGGGCCTGGTGGTAGGGCTGCCAATAGGCCTCGCGTCGGCGCAGGCGCTCGGCCGGGTCGGGCTCGGCGCCGGGCCGGTACAGCGGATCGCCGGTGAAAAACCGGGTCGGGCACAGCTCGGTGTTGGAGGCGCCAGGGTACATGGGCGCGTCATCCGGCGGGCGGTTCAGGTCAATCACATAGCGCGAAACCTGGGGGGTGAGCACGCTGGCGCCCAACTCGGCCACAAAGTCGTAGAGCCGGTCCAGGTGCCAGTCGGTGTCTTCGGTCGCCAGCGCACGCGGCACATAGGCGCCCTGCAGCTCAGCGGGTATGTTGGTACCCAGGTGCGGCATGCTGATCAGCAGCGGCACCCGGCCTTGGTGCAGGGTAAAGGTCACAGGGGTTTCCCTCCAAATAGCGTCTGACGGTGCGGGTTGGCGCCAATGGCGTAGCTGAGTTCAGCCGGGTGGCGCACGTCCCACAGCACCAGGTCGGCACGCAGACCCGGCGCAATCACACCGCGGTCGCTCAGGCCCAGGGCGCGCGCGGCATGGCGGGTCACGCCGGCCAAGGCCTCCTCGGGCGTCATGCGGAACAGGGTGCAGGCCATGTTCAGCATCAGCAACAGCGAGCTGCAGGGCGAGCTGCCGGGGTTGCAGTCGGTGGCAATGGCCATCGGTACGCCATGCTGGCGCAGCAGCGCCAGCGGCGGCAACCGGGTTTCACGCAAGAAATAAAAGGCGCCCGGCAGCAACACCGCCACCGTGCCAGCGGCTGCCATGGCGACCGCACCCTCCTCCGACAGCCACTCCAGGTGGTCGCAACTCAGGGCCCGGAAACCGGCGGCCAGGGCTGCGCCACCACTGTCCGACAGCTGCTCGGCATGCAGCTTCACCGGCAGGCCCAGTGCCTGCGCAGCGGCAAACACGCGCCGGGTCTGGGCCGGGCTGAAGCCAATGCCTTCGCAAAACGCGTCCACCGCATCCACCAGGCCCTCGGCGTGCAACTGCGGCAGCATGGCCAGTACCGCGTCTACATAGTCGTCGCTGCGCCCGGCAAATTCGGGCGGCACCGCGTGCGCACCCAAAAACGTGGTGCGGACCGACACCGGCAACGCGCGCCCCAGGGCGCGGGCCACCTGCAGCATCTGGCGCTCGCTCTCCAGCGCCAGGCCGTAGCCCGATTTGATTTCCACCGTGGTCACGCCCTGCGCCAACAGGGCCTGCAGCCGCACCCGGCTTTGTGCCTGCAACGCCTCGGCGCTGGCGGCGCGGGTGGCGCGCACGGTGGAGGCAATGCCGCCGCCGCTGCGGGCGATTTCTTCGTAGGTGGCGCCGTTCAGGCGCAGCTCAAACTCGCGGGCCCGGTCCCCGGCATAGACCAGGTGAGTGTGGCAATCAATCAAGCCGGGTGTGATCAGGGCGCCACCGGCTTCGTGCTGCTGCTGGCAGCGCAGGCGCAGCTCGGCCGGCAGTTCGGTCCGGGGGCCCACCCACAGCACGCGGTCGGCCTCCAGCACCAGGGCGGCATCCTCGATCAGGCCATAGGGGCTGGTGGCCTCCGGCTGCAGCGTGGCCACCGCGCAGTCGGTCCAGAGTTGCATGGTCACAGCGTCACCTCCATCCATAGGGCGTCGGCAGCGGTCAGGCCGATTTCAGCGCCTGACGGCACCACCTGCCAGGCCAGACAGGCCGCGGGCAGCGCGGTAATTTTTGAACCAAATCGGGCCTCAGCCCCCGTCGTCATTGAATACATTGCTATCAATTTTGTACTTTTCAGGGTGGTGAACCAATCCCCTTGGATGCGGCGCATCAGCGCCGGGCCCAGCGGCTGGCGCACCATCAGGTTGAAATCGCGCGTCGGGCCGGCCAGCAGGCGGCAGTCCACCGGCACGGCACCGTCAAAGGCAAAGGGCGCACTCTGGCGGTCCAGGTCAAACCACTGCCCCTTCAGACCCAGACGCACACCGGCACCATCGAGTACCGCAAACCAGCGCTGCACACCGTCAAAGCGCGAAAACGGGCCGTCCTGTGCCACCTCGGCCACCGACAACCGGCAGGACCAGTCTGCCGCAGAGGGCCAGGCCAACAATTCGCGCGTCACGCCGCCGCCATTGCGCCAGGGGCTGGCCGGCACATCGTCCAGCCCTACCAATTGCCAGTTCATAGTTGAAACTTTCCGTTGAAGCTGTAGCGCAGCCCCGGGTACACCAGCCGTGCCAGGCTGGCCACATGCGGGCCGCTGACGGTGCAGCGTGTCATCACCAGGCAAGGGGCGCCCGGCGCCATCGCCAGGCAGGTGGCCTCCTGCGGGCTGGGCAGACTCGCTTCGATCGAATAGCTGGCCTCGGTCAGCGGCGCGTGCTCCAGCAGGTAGCGGGTGGGGGTGGTGGTGGCAAAGTCCACGCCCAGGTAGTCGGGCGCGGCAGCCGGGTTGACATGCCGGTCTTCGTACTGGATGGGTACGCCGTCTTCGCAATGCACCAGCACCGAATGAAACAGCCGCGCCCCCCGGCGCAGCCGAAACACTTCAGCCAAGGCCGCGCTGGCCCGCACCGCAGCCAGGCGCTGCAGCCGGGTGCTGTGCCCATGGCCGCGCGCCAGCACCTCGTCGTGGATGTCGCGCAACGCCAGCGTGCTGGAGATGCGGTGCAACTGCGCCACCACCGTGCCCGAGCCCTGAGTGCGCGTGACCACGCCCTCCACCACCAGCTCCCGCAGCGCGCGGTTCACGGTCATGCGGCTGATGCCGAACTGCTGCTGCAACACCGCCTCACTGGGCACCGTGGCGCCGGGCCGCCAGAGACCCATGCTGACCTGGGCCTTGATGAAGGCCTTGACCCGCTCATAGGCCGGCAAGGCGGCGTCAGACATGGCAGCGTCAGACATCACAGCGGCCGCTGGAGCGCAGGGGTGAACCGGATCGAGGATGAGGCATCGTGGCAGTCAGGGCTAAGACTTGCGATTTTGCAGACGGGCCGGTGCTTTGGGTCTCGGGGTTTCCCCGTGCTGGTCAAAGTTGTATAGACAACTAGAATGTACCACCCAACCCAACCGAATGGAGCCCCAGCATGTCCGATTTGTCGCAAACCCCTTTCTTTGACAGCCAGGCCCGCCCGGTGCGGGCGCCACGCGGCAGCGCCCTGAGCTGCGCCAACTGGCAGATCGAAGGAGCCTACCGCATGATCCAGAACAACCTGGACCCCGAGGTGGCCGAAAATCCAGACCAGCTGGTGGTCTACGGCGGCATCGGCAAGGCCGCGCGCAACTGGCCCTGCTTTGACGCCATCCTCGACAGCCTGCGCAAGCTGCAGCCCGACGAGACCCTGCTGATCCAGTCCGGCAAGCCGGTCGGCGTGTTCCGCACCCATGCCGGCGCACCACGGGTTCTGCTGGCCAACTCCAACCTGGTGCCCAAATGGGCCACCTGGGAGCACTTCAACCAGCTCGACCGCGCCGGTCTGATGATGTACGGCCAGATGACGGCCGGCAGCTGGATCTACATCGGCACCCAGGGCATTGTGCAAGGCACCTACGAGACCTTCGTCGAAGCCGGCCGCCAGCACTACCAGGGCAAGCTGACCGGGCGCTGGGTGCTGACCGCAGGCCTGGGCGGCATGGGCGGCGCGCAGCCGCTGGCCGCCAGCTTTGCCGGTGCCAGCTCGCTCAATATTGAGTGCCAGCAAAGCAGCATCGATTTCCGGCTGCGCACGCGCTACCTCGACAAACAGGCCGCCAACCTCGACGAGGCCCTGGCAATGGTCGCCCGCCACACCGCCGCCGGCGAGGCGGTGTCGATCGGCCTGTGCGGCAACGCCGCCGAGCTGCTGCCCGAGCTGGTGCGGCGCGCCAAGGCCGGCGGGCCGCGACCCGACATCGTCACCGACCAGACCTCGGCGCACGACATCATCAACGGCTACCTGCCCGCGGGCTGGAGCGTGGCACGCTGGATGGCCGCGCGCAAAGACCCGGCGCAGCATGCCGAGCTGACCCAGGCCGCCGGCGAATCCTGCGCCACCCACGTGCGCGCCATGCTCGACTTTCATGCCATGGGCATCCCCACGGTGGACTATGGCAACAACCTGCGTCAGGTGGCCAAGGATTTCGGCGTGGCCAACGCCTTTGACTACCCCGGCTTCGTGCCGGCCTATGTGCGCCCGCTGTTCTGCCGTGGCGTCGGGCCGTTCCGCTGGGTGGCGCTCAGCGGCGACCCGGAGGACATCCGCAAGACCGACGCCAGGATGAAAGAACTGTTCCCCGACAACACGCACCTGCACCGCTGGCTCGACATGGCGGGCGAGCGCATCAGCTTCCAGGGCCTGCCGGCACGGATCTGCTGGATCGGCCTGGGCGAGCGCCACCTGGCCGGCCTGGCCTTCAACGCCATGGTGCGCAGCGGCGAGCTCAAGGCGCCGATCGTGATCGGGCGCGACCACCTCGACAGCGGCTCGGTGGCCTCGCCCAACCGCGAGACCGAGGCGATGAAAGACGGCAGCGACGCCGTCAGCGACTGGCCGCTGCTCAACGCCCTGCTCAACACCGCCAGCGGTGCCACCTGGGTCAGCCTGCACCACGGCGGCGGCGTCGGCATGGGCTACTCGCAGCATTCGGGCGTGGTGATCGTTTGCGACGGCAGCGCCGAGGCCGACGAGCGCATCGCCCGCGTGCTGTTCAATGACCCCGCCACCGGCGTGATGCGCCACGCCGACGCCGGCTACGAAGTCGCACAAGCCAGCGCCCGCGCCAACGGCCTGAACCTGCCGATGGTGGGCGCATGACCCGCACCACCAGCCACACCCTGCTGCCGGGCCAGCTCAGCCTGGCCCAGCTCAGAGACCTGGGTGCCAGCGGCCACCGCATCGCGTTGGATGAAGCCTGCCGCGCCGGCATCCGCGCCAGTGCCGCCCTGGTACAGCAAGCCGCTGCCGGCGACGCCGCGGTGTACGGCGTGAACACCGGTTTTGGCAAACTGGCCAACCAGCGCATCGGCCACGACGACCTGGCCACGCTGCAGCTGAACCTGCTGCGCTCGCACGCGGTCGGCGTGGGTGAACCCTTGGCGCCCGAGGTGGTGCGGCTGATCCTGTTGCTCAAGGCCGCCAGCCTGGCGCGCGGCCACTCGGGCGTGCGCGAAGCGGTGGTCGATGCCCTGCTGGCGCTGTACAACCGGGGGCTGTCCCCGGTGAGTCCCTGCCAGGGCTCGGTGGGCGCCTCGGGCGATCTGGCCCCGCTGGCCCACCTGTGCCTGCCGCTGATCGGCGAAGGCGAGCTGTTGCTCGTAGGCGTACGCCTACCGGCCCTGGCCGCGCTGCAGCAGGCAGGCCTGACGCCTTTGCAGCTCTCGGCCAAGGAGGGCCTGGCGCTGATCAACGGCACCCAGGTCTCCACCGCGCTGGCGCTGCACGCGCTGTTTGCCACCGAGCGGGTGTTTGAGGCGGCGGTGATTTCCGGTGCGCTGACGCTGGACGCTGCCCGCGGCAGCGACGGCCCGTTTGACGCCCGCATTCACGCGGTGCGCGGCCAGCCCGGGCAAATCGACTGCGCGGCGGCTTACCGGGCCCTGACGGCAGGCAGCGAGATCCGCCGCTCACACCTGGAAAATGACGACCGGGTGCAAGACCCCTACTGCCTGCGCTGCCAGCCGCAGGTGATGGGCGCCTGCCTGGACCAGATGCGCTACGTGGCCCAGGTCTTGCTGCGCGAGGCCAATGCCGTCACCGACAACCCGCTGGTGTTTGC